>JBKPCB010000091.1:0-4962 GCA_046727155.1 Candidatus Methylomirabilota bacterium
GCTTTGAGCTCCTTGCGCACGAGCGCGGCGCCGGCGCCGAGGGCGCGAAGCTTGCCGCGCGCCACCTCGCGGTCGAGCGGCACCATGCCGCAGTTGGTGCAGGGGAAGATGCGCTCTGGCGTGACGTGCTTCATGGCCTCGCGGATCACCGCCGCCACCTGTTCGGGCGTCTCCACCCGCTCCGTGGCAACATCGATGGCGCCCACCAGCACGTCCTTGTCGCCGAGCAGGCCGATCAGCGCGAGGGGGACGCGCGAGTTCGCGCACTCGAGCGAGACGCCCCCGATGCGGCTCGTCGCCAGCAGGGGGAAGGTCCGCTCGTACTGGCGCCACTCGCCGCCGAGCGTCTGCTTCCAATCGGTATTGGCCTTGATGCCGTAGCCGTAGCAGATGTGCACGGCGGTGCGGCAGGTGAGGCCCTCGACCGCGCGGTTGAGGGCGTCGACGCCCCAGTCGCGCACCTCGTCCATGTACACGTTGAAGGCGGGCTCGTCGAGCTGGATCATGTCCGCGCCGAGCGCCTGGAGCTCCCGCGCCTCTTCGTTGATGAGGCGCGCGAACTCCATCCCGAGGCGCGCGCGGCTGCGGTAATGCTCGTCGTGGATCGTGTCCACGATGGTCATGGGGCCGGGGATCGTGAACTTGAGCGGGCGTCGCGTCTCGGCGCGGGCGAAGCGGAGCTCGGCCGAGTGGATGGGACCACGACGGCGGATCGGGGACGTCACCGTCGGCACGTCGGCCTTGTAGCGGTCGGCGCGGATGCCGATGGTGACCATGCGGGAGAAGTCGATACCCTCGATCTGCTCGACGAATCCCCAGACAAAGTGCCGGCGCGTCTGCTCGCCGTCGGTGACGATGTCGATGCCGGCCTCCTCCTGGTCGCGCAGGGCGAGCCGGACGGCGTCGCGCTTGCCTTCCTCGAGCCCCGCGCCCTGGAGCAGCCACGGGGCCCAGAGCGTGCGGGGGGGCGCGAGCCAGGCGGGCTTCGGCAGGCTGCCGGCGATCGTGGTCTTGAGCATGGGCGGCGACATGGTATCATGTCCGCCGTGACACGACGGGATCGGCTCTTCGCCGGCGCGCTGGCTTCGATCGCACTCTTCTTGCTGACCGCGTGCGCGCTCGAGGCGGATCGGCAGTGGTACAAGCCCAATCAGGACATCAGCGCCGCGGAGTTGAAGAGGCTGCTGCAGCGCGACTACGCCGAGTGCACCAAGAACAGGGTTCTCGATGAGTCTTGCATGCGTCAGCGCGGCTGGGTCTCGCTCTCAGGTGATCGCGAGCCGTCGGCGCGGCCGGCCCAACCGAGCAGCCGAACCATCACTCCCCGTTATTAACCCGCGCGCGGTCATCTTCGATTTCGGCGGCGTCCTGTGGGACATGCGCTGGGACGTCGCCCAGGAGCTGGACCGCTTGCACGGCCTGCCCCGCGCATCGGTGTTTCAGACGCTGTACCGCACCGATGCGTGGCGCGACATCGAGCGCGGCAAGGGCGATCCGGTCGCCTGGCGGGAGGCGGCCCACGCCGAGCTCGAGGCGCGGGCCGGCCGGCCGCTACCGCGGCTGCACGAGGAGTGGCGGGCCAGCCAGCAGGCGATCGCGCCCAATCTGGATCTGGTCAAAGCTCTCCGGACGCGCTATCGGCTGTCCATCCTCAGCAATGCCGACATCTCGCTCCGGGGGCGGCTCGAGCACGACATCGGCATCCATCATCTCTTCGACGACATCGTCTGCTCGGCCGAGGTCGGCCTGGCCAAGCCCGAGCCGGCCATCTTCGCGCTCGCTGCGGCGCGCCTGGAGCTGGCGCCGGATCGCTGCGTGTTCGTCGATGATTGGGATCTGAACGTGGACGCCGCCCGCGAGGTGGGAATGCTCGGCGTGCTGTACCGGGTGGATCGCGGCGACGATCTGCGCTCCCAGCTCGCCGTGCTCGGCGTCACGGCCGAAAACTAGGGAGCCGCTCGCCAATGGCCCGCACCGCGGTCTTCCTCAACCCGGGCGCTCGACTCGCCGACTCGCTCGAGATCGCCGGTCGCGCCGACTCCCTGGGCTACGAAAGCATCTGGGTCACACACGGCCTGGGCTGCGACGCGCTGCTCACGCTGTCCGCCTACTCCCGGGTGGCCCCGCACGTCGGGTTGGGCACGGGCGTCATTCCCATCTATCCGCGTCATCCGGTATTGCTGGCCCAGGAGGCCCTCACGCTGTCCGATATCACGGGCGGCCGCCTCCGGCTCGGAATCGGCGTGAGCCACCGCCCGATGGTGGAAGGGGCGCTCGGGCTCGACATGGGCCGGCCGCTCGACGTGATGCGCGAGTACGTGAGCGTGCTGAGCGCGGCGCTCGGAGGGAAAGTGGATCACCGGGGCCCGCGCTATCGCGCGACCTGGCAGAGCGGGTTACCCGCGCTGCCGCCGGCGCCGCCCATCCTGCTGGCCGGCCTCGGTCCCAAGATGCTCGAGCTCGCGGGCGAGATCGCCGACGGCGTCGTGCTCTGGCTGTGCGCGCCCGCCTATATCCGGGACAAGGCGATCCCCGCGATCAAGCGCGGCAGGCAGCGAGCGGGCAAATCCCTCGAGGGCTTCGAGATCGTGGCGGCGGTGCCGGCGGCGCTGACGGTGGACAAGCCGGCCGGGACCGCCCTCTTCAAGGCCGAGCTCATGCGCTACCTGGCGCTGCCGTTTTATCGGGCGATGCTCGAGGGGAGCGGCTTCGCGGCGGATCTCGCCGCCTTCGATCGGGCCCCGCGCCCCGACGCCGTGTCCGACCGGCTCGCCGCCGCGCTTGGGGCCGTCGGCGACTTCAAGACCGTGTCGGCATTCGTGACGGCGCATCGCGAGGCCGGCGTGACCCTACCCGCCATCCGTCCCATCGGTTTCCCGGACGCCGCCCACTACGTGCCAACGGTGGAAGCGGCCATCACCGCTTAATAGCTGGCTGAGGCTCAACGCGCGGATCTCCGGGGATCTTGTATCCGAATCGTGACATTGACCGTGGGACCGGCGCTCCTAGAGTTACCGTCATGCCAAGTACGGTGGCCAGGAGCACGAATAGTTGGCTGAGCCCCTGAGATTTGAGTGGGATGCCCAGAAGGCAGCCCGCAATCGCGCGAAGCACAGGGTCTCATTTCAAGAAGCAGTTACGGTGTTCGGTGACCCACTTGGCCGCATCACTGACGACCCGCGGCATACGGCGGACGAGGAGCGGTTCGCTTTGATCGGCGAGTCGCACAGGGGTCGACTCCTTGTGGTAATGTTCGTTGAACGCGGCGAGACAATCCGGGTAATCAGCGCGCGGAAGGCGACGCGCCTTGAGCGGAGGGCGTATGAAGAGAGCAAAAGCTAAGAAGGCGGCCGCTCACATCGCAGTCAACGAAGCCCTTCCCGAGTACGACTTCAGCCGGGCTCGGCCGAACAAGTACGCTTCGCGGTATGCGAAGGGCAGCATTGTCGTGACGCTTGACCCCGACGTCGCTGCGGTATTCCCAGGAACCCGGGAGGCGAACGACGCTTTGCGGGCTCTGGCGCATGTCATCCGAAGGCACCGAACGCGACGCACCTCGCGACGTACGGCATAACCGAGTAGCACCAGTCGACGTTCCCCCCAGATATCGCACGCAGCGTTGACCAGGCGCTCGCGTTTTTACTTCTGTCCCGTCAGGCCCGCGACTCACCCGTCGGGCCGAGAAGTCAGGAGCGCTTTCTCGGCGCGCAGGCCAGGGCCAAGGCTCCCGCCGCGCCCACGGCGAGCAGCGGCAGCCCCAGCCAAAAGCGCTGGCGGTAACGCGCGCGCTGCTGCAGCGTTCCGAGCACCATGCGGTCGCCCGCCGCGATCTCGCCGCGGCTCGCCAGGAACTGGCGCAGCCGCTCCTTCTGCTCCTCGGGCATCTCGCGCGTGCCCCACTGGACGTCCTGCTGCAGCGCCCGGAGTCGCGCAAGCTCGGCTCTGGCGCGCGCGATGCTGCTGACACTGTCGTCGTAGTCCTCCCGCTCGCGCGCCGTGAGAAAGGCCCGCTCGACTCCAGGCGCGGTCTGCTCGAGCCAGTTGAGCCAGAGGTGGTCCATTCGCGGAAACAGCACGAGCAGGAGTCCCGCCAGTCCGATGACGGTGAAGACGCCGATCCCCACGCCCGCCAGCGCTCTCCACCCGCGCGCTTGGGTCCGGCGCCAGACGGCCCGCGCGCCGAGCGCGAGCGCAACACCCGCCATCAGCGCGCCGAAGGTCGTCACCACGGCGGCCCCAGTCGGCAGATCCCAGGTATAAGAGGCGTAGAGTCCGAGCACGCTCACCAGGAAGCCGAGCGCCCAGCCGATGAGCAGCCGTCCCGCGACCGACGCGGTGAGCAGAGCGCCGGCCGCGGCAGGGACGATCAGATAGGAGAAGACGAGCAGCACGCCCGCCATCCGCACCGAGCTGGTGACGACCACGCCGAAGGTCACGTAGAAGCAAAAGTCCCACCAGCGGATCCAGCGCCCACGCCGCAGCGCCGCGTCCGGGTCGAACGAGATCTCGATCAGCGGCCGCCGGATCGCGACATGGAGGGCGCCGATCACGGCATAGAGGATCGCGATCTGGGCCACCTCGGAGGCGCTGACGGTGAGGATGCTGCCCACTAGGAGCTGCTTGATGTGCTCTCCTCCCTGGGGCGCCCGGTCCACGACGAGCACCGCGGCGGCGGCCGACACGGCGTAGACGATGCCGATGATGGCTTCCTGCGGGATGGGCGCGCGATGGGTGCGGCTCAGGGCGAAGAGCAGCGCGCCGCCCACGGTGAACGCCAGCGCGTACCAATACGCCGCGTCGCTCTGAATCGGATGGCCGGCGAGGAAGGCCACCGTGATGCCGAGCGCGGCGACCTGGGCCAGCGCCAGATCCACGAAGATCACCCCGCGGGCCAGCACGTGCAGGCCCAGGTAGACGTGGATGCCCGTCAGGATCAGGCAGGCGAGGAACGGCAGCCAGAGC
>JBKPCB010000092.1:0-7089 GCA_046727155.1 Candidatus Methylomirabilota bacterium
CGCCAAGAGCGTCAATCCCGAGGAGATCCGCAAAGCGCTCGTCGCCACCAACATCCCGCCCGAGCAGCTCATCATGCCCTGGAGCGGAGTGAAGTTCGACGAGAAGGGCCAGAACACCGGCGTGCGGGCCATCCTCCAGCAGGCCCAGAAGGGCAAGTACGCCACCATCTACCCCTTCGAGCTGGCCGCCGCCGACGTCGTCTACCCGCTCCCGCCCTGGAAGGACCGCAAGTAGCATCGCCTCAACCGTCCCTCCGCCCTCTCCCCCGAATGCGGGGAGAGGGCGGAGCGCACGGGCGCCCTGCCTCCATCCGCACAATAATGGTAGATTAGCGACCCCATGACGGCCGAGGTCCTCCTGCAGGGCATCGTCAGCGGGCTCCTGATGGGCCTGGTCTACGCGCTCATCGCCGCCGGGCTCTCCCTCATCTTCGGCCTCATGGAGATCGTCAACTTCGCCCACGGCGAGTTCCTGATGCTGGCGATGTTCTCGACCTACTGGGCGTGGGCGCTCTGGCGGCTCGACCCGATCGTCTCGCTGCCGCTGACGGCCGCCGCGCTCTTCCTGCTGGGCGTGGCGACCTACTTCGGCCTGATCCGCTGGATCATCGGCGCGCCCATGCTGGCCCAGATCTTCGCGACCTTCGGGCTGGCCATCTTCCTGCGCTCGGCCGCTCAGGCGCTCTGGGGCGTTGACTTCCAGCTCGTGAAGGATCCTTTGATCCAGGGGCGCATCTCGCTGGGCGGCTTGTTCATCGGCCTGCCGCAGCTCGCGGCGAGCATCGGCGCGCTCCTGGCCTTCGTCTTCCTGAACTGGTTCATCAGCCGGACAGAGACGGGGCTCGCGCTTCAGGCGACCGCGCAGGATCGCCAGGCCGCTTCGCTCATGGGCATCAACACGCAGCGGATGTTCGCGTTCGGCTGGGGCATCGGCGCGGCCTGCGTGGGCGTCGCCGGCGCGCTGCTGACGATTTTCTTCTATGTCTTCCCCGACGTGGGCTCTTCCTTCGCGCTTCTCGCCTACGTGACGGTGGCGCTCGGCGGCTTCGGCAATGTGCCGGGCACGCTGGTGGCGGGCGTGGTGGTGGGACTCATCGAAACGCTGGGCGGGCTTCTGATCGCGCCGGCGCTGAAATACGTCGCCGTCTTCCTGATCTACCTGCTCGTCGTCCTCTGGCGGCCCCAGGGGCTCTTCGGGCGCTTCTAATGCCGAGGGGAACGAAGCTCGCCGCCGGCCTCGTGGCGCTCGTGCTGCTGCTGGCCTTCCCGCTGATCTTCACCCTCCCCTACCCCCGAGACGTGATGATCCGCATCTTCCTCTACGCCATGCTCGCCACGGCGTGGAACGTGCTGGCGGGTTACTGCGGCCAGATCTCGCTCGGGCACGCGGTCTTCTTCGGCACGGGCGCCTATACCTCGACGATCCTGGTCAAGACGCTCGGCCTCACGCCGTGGGCCGGCATGCTGGCGGGCGCCGGGCTGGCCGTGGGGCTCTCCCAGGTGATCGGCTATCCGGTCTTCAGGCTGCGCGGCCATTACTTCGCCATCGCCACCATCGCGGTGGGCGAGATCGTCCAGACTCTCATGATCAACTGGGACTGGGCGGGCGGGGCACGCGGCCTGTTCATTCCCATCGACCGCACGGGCTCGCTGCTCGCCTTCCAGTTCAGAGACAAGCAGATCTACTACTACATCGCGCTGGGACTCCTGCTCCTGGCGCTCTGGGTCACGCGGCGAATCGAGCGCTCGCGCACCGGCTACTATTTCCGCGCCATCCGCGAGGACCAGGATGCCGCGGCGAGCCTGGGCATCCCGGTGGCGCGCTACAAGCAGCGCGCGATGGCACTGTCCGCCGGACTGACGGCGCTGGGCGGGACCTTCTACGCCCAGTACATTCTCTTCATCGATCCGGAATCGGTGATGCCGCTGTCGCTCTCGATCCTGATCTGCCTGGTGGCCGTGCTGGGCGGCGTGGGCACGCTCTGGGGACCGCTGGTCGGCGCCGCGATCCTGGTGCCGCTGGGCGAGGCGACGCGCATTTATCTCGGCGGCACGGGCAAGGCCATCGACCTGCTGATCTACGGCTTCCTGATCATGGTCATCTCGGTGATTCAGCCCGGCGGGATCATGGCGCTGGCTCAGCGGGGGCGCAGGAGAACGGGTTGATGTTCGAGGTGAGACGGGGCCGACGAGCCGCAGGTGAGGAGCCCGGCGAGGCGAGGGCTGGGTCAAAATGTTCGAGCTGAGACGGGGCCCGCGGTTCGAGCTGAGCGGCGAAGCGCGAGGCGAGGGCTGGGTGGAGCCCGCAGGCGTGGCAGTTCGAGGTGAGCGGCGAGGCCGCGAGCCGAGGGCTAAGTAGAATGCCGCATCCGGCTGGAATCTTGCTCGACGTGCGCGGGGTGACCAAGCGCTTCGGCGGCTTGACGGCCAACAAGGACGTCTCCTTTCACGTGGCGCCTGGCGAGCTGGTGGGCGTCATCGGTCCCAATGGCGCGGGCAAGTCCACGCTTTTCGACGTGCTCACGGGCTTTCAGCCCCCCGACGGCGGCAGCGTGCTGCTGAACGGCCAGCCGATCACCCGGCTCCGTCCCGACGAGATCAGCCGGCTCGGGGTGGGACGCACATTCCAGAAGCTCAAGCCCTTCAACCAGATGACCGTGGTCGAGAACGTGATGGTCGGCGCCTTCCAGAAGACAACGCATCCGGCCGAGGCGCGGACGCGCGCCCTCGAAGCGCTCGAGCAGGTGGGCCTGGCCGACAAAGCCGACGCCCACGCGCGCGTGCTCTCCACCGGACAGCGCAAGCGGCTCGAGATGGCCCGCGCGCTCGCCTCGCGGCCGCGGCTGCTGCTGCTCGACGAGGTCACGGGCGGCGTGGACCAGCGGAGCATTCCGGGGCTGGTCGAGCTGGTGCGCAGCCTCAATGCCACCGGCGTCGCGCTGGTCGTCATCGAGCACAATATGCGGGTGATTATGGGCATCTCGCAGCGCGTGGTGGCGCTCCACCTTGGCGAGGTCATCTGCGACGGGCCGCCGCAGGCGGTGATGAACGACCACCGCGTGATCGAGGCCTATCTGGGCCGGGCCTATGCCAGCTGAGGCGCTCATCGAGGCCCGCAGCCTCAACGTGCTGTACGGCGATTACCAAATCCTCTGGGACGCACAGTTCCGCGCCAGTGCCGGCGAGGTCGTGGCAATACTCGGGCCGAATGGCGCGGGCAAATCCACGCTCATGAACACCCTCTCTGGCCTCGTGCGGGCGCGCAGTGGCGAGATCTCCTTCGGCGGGCAGCGCATCGACCACATGCCGCCCCACCGCATCGTCGGGCTTGGGCTCTCCCACGTGCTCGAGCGCCGGCGGCTTTTCCCCTTCCTCACCGTGGGCCAGAATGTGATGCTCGGCGCCTACAATGCCGAGGCCAGACAGCACCGGGGCGAAAGCCTGGCCGCCGTGGAGTCGCTCTTTCCGCTGCTCCGCGCTCGCTGGGGCCAGCTGGCCCACACGCTCTCGGGCGGCGAACAGCAGATGGTAGCCATGGCGCGCGGCCTCATGGCGCGGCCGACGCTGCTCATGATCGACGAGCCCTTCCTGGGCCTGGCGCCCATGGTGGTCGAGCAGATCTCGCGCGTCATCACGGCGATCAACCGGGAGCGCGGGATCACGGTGATCTTCATCGAGCAGAACGTGGAGCTGGCCCTCACCCTGGCACACCGGGGCTATGTGCTCGAATCGGGGCGTACCATCCTCGAGGGCAGCTCGGCCACGCTTCTTCAGTCCTCCGAGGTCAAGCGCATCTTCCTGGGCCACTGAGGTCCTCGGCCGCTCATCCGGTCCCAGGGGGGACACCCCTGGAGGCCCTGATAGGGCTCCTTACTGCTTTGCCAATCCCCGCATCCCTGCGTGATATGATGGCCGGCACCAAGGAGTCTCCTTATGGGGTGGGCCTTTAGCTAGGGGAGGCAAGCGGAGTGGGGCTAGGGAGTCTTCTGGGGCGAACCTGGAGCGGGATCACCAGCCTGGTGCGTCCCCCCACAGCCGCCACCCTGTTCCGCAGGGCGGACGCCTACCGCCACGAGGGCCGCTACGAGGAAGCCGCCGACCTGGTCGCCCAAGGCCTCCGGCAGGCCCCCAATAGCGGGGTTGGGCATCTCCTGGCCGCGTATCTCCATGTGGTCTTCCGCGAGATGGGGGCGGCCAAGAACGCCTTCCGCCGGGTCCTGACGCTCGACCCCTATCATCCCCGGGCGCTCTTCGGACTGGCCCGGATCGCCCTCGAGGAGGGCGACTACGAAGGCTGCAAGCCCTTCCTCGATCGTGCGCTCCAGTACTACCCCGACTTCCCAGAAGCCAAAGCGCTGCAGGAGATGGTGGCGAGCTGGTCGGCGCCCCGCCCGGCCGGCGCCACGGCGGCGATGCCCCTCCCCACCGAGCGGATGCGGCCTCCGCCCGGGAGCCGCGATCTCGTGCTCACCAATAGCGACGGCACCCTCGTCTTCGGTCAGGGCCCCGAGGAGCGGCAGCGCCAGCTGGCGCTGCAGATGACGCAGGTCTACCGCATCGCCTCGGCCACGCTCACGCGCGCGGGCCTGGGCTCGCTGCGCCGCGGGTCTATCGAGAGCGCCAAGGACATGAGCTTCCTGCGGACCGACGCGGGGCTCATCCTGTCCGTGAGCTTCCCGCACGAGACCGAGGTCGGTGCGGGGCTGGTCCAGATCGGCCGGCTCTGGACCGAGCTGGACATCAAGGGCTAGAGCCGTGGCGGAGCCCGTGCGCCCGACCGGACCCCAGACCCCGCGGAGCGAGACTGCGGCCGCCGGCCCGCGCCCGTCGCGCGCGCAGGAGTTCCGCGAGATCCTCTTCGAGCTGGTTCGCCTGGACGGCGTGCGCGGCGGACTGATGGTCACGCCCGACGGGCTCGTCATCACGTCGGAGCTTCCGCCGCGCTTTCCCGTGGAGGCTCTGGCGGCGCTGGCGGCCACGCTGGGACGGCAGCTCGAGGTCGGAGCGGAGCGGCTCGGCCGGGGCGGGTTCCGGACCGCGCTCTTCTCGTCGGACGACGGCACGGTGTTCCTCGGCGGCAGTCCGGTGGGCTACCTGACCCTGCTGGGGGACCGCAACGTCAATCTGGCTTCGGTGCGGCTGGCGCTGCGGAAAGCGGTGGACCGGCTGCACGGAACGTGGAAGACGCCGGCCGCCGCCGGGGCGGCGTAGAAGCCGTCACTCCGGCCCTCTCCCCATCAGGGAGAGGAAGAAAAACTAACTGAGGGTCACCCGCAGCACTTCTTCGATCGTCGTCACTCCGTCGAGAACCTTCTGAAGCGCGTTTTGCCTGAGCGTCTTCATTCCCTGCGAGGCGGCCACGCCGTGGATCTCGGCGGTGGGCGCATTGCGCAGGATGAGGTCGCGGATCTCCTGGGTGACAGGCATGACCTCGTAGATGGCGACGCGGCCCTTCATGCCGGTCATGTTGCACGTCTGGCACCCTTTGCCCTTGTAGAAGTTGACCTTCCCGAGCCCCTGGGAGACATGGCCGTACGGCACCAGCAGCTCCTCGTCGGCCTCGTAGGGCTCCTTGCACTCCTTGCAGATTTTGCGGCCGAGACGCTGGGCCAGGATCAACATCAGCGAAGAGGACACGAGGAAAGGCGGGATGCCCATGTCGAGCAGGCGCGCGATGCTGGACGGGCAGTCGTTGGTGTGCAGCGTGGTGAGCACCAGATGGCCCGTGAGCGCCGCGCGGATGCCGATCTGAGCGGTTTCCAGGTCGCGCGTTTCACCGACGAGGATGACGTCTGGATCCTGTCTCAAGAAACTGCGCAGTGCCGCCGCGAAGGTGCGCCCGATCTCGTCATTCACCTGTACCTGGTTGACGCCCTTGAGGTTGTACTCGACGGGATCCTCGGCCGTCATGATGTTGATGTCGGGCGAATTGATGGTGTGGATGGCCGAGTACAGTGTCGTGGTCTTGCCCGAGCCCGTGGGCCCGGTGATCAGGATCATCCCGTACGGCTGATGAATCGCCTTGGTGAAGTGCTCGAGGCTCCAGGGGTCGAAGCCGAGCATCGACAGGTCGAGCTGCAGCGATTCCTTGTCCAGGATGCGCATGACGGTCTTCTCGCCGAAGATCGTCGGCAGCGTGGACACGCGGAAATCGATCTCGCGCTGGTGGTAGCGGAGCTTGATGCGTCCGTCCTGGGGCAGGCGCCGCTCGGCGATGTCGAGGCTGGCCATGATCTTCACGCGTGAGGTCAGGGCGGCTTCCATCCGCTTCGGCGGCGTCATGATCTCGTGCAGCACGCCGTCGACCCGGAACCGCACGCGGAAGACCTTCTCGTAGGGCTCGAGATGGATGTCCGACGCTCCGCGGCGGATGGCATCGCTGAGGATCATGTTGATCAACCGGACGACCGGAGCCTCGTCGGCCGACTCCTTCAGCTCGAAGACGTCGGCCTTGGCGATGGCCTCCTCGCCCTCCTCGACGACCTCGACGTCGCCCTCGGCGACCTCCATCTCCGCGATCATCTCGGTCACGCCGCCGCCGCCGTCGTAGTAGCGCTCGATGGCCTTCCGGAGGGCGCCCTGAGAGGCGACCATGGGCTGGATCTGGAGATTGGTCATGAATCCGACGTCGTCCAACGCGAACACGTTGGTGGGATCGGCCATCGCCAGCGTGAGCACGTTGCCCTGCCGCTTGACTGGCAGCACCTCGTGCTTCTTGGCGATCTGCTCCGGGACCAGCTTCAGCAGGTCGCCGTCGACCTCGAGGTTGGTGAGATTGATCGACGGGACGTTGTACTGCTTCGACAGGAAGGCGACCAGGCTGTCCTCGGTCACGAGGTTCAGGCGGACCAGGACCGTGCCCAGCTTGTCATTGGTCCCCCGCTGCTCGGACAGCGCCTTGTGCAGCTGCTCCGCCGTGAGCAGCCCTTCGGCCACGAGGCGGTCACCCAGGCGCGCGACGGCGCCCTGGCGGCGGTCCGTGAGAACGGAGGCTGCCGTCGCGGCCGGCGCGGTTGCGGGGCCGCCCTTGACCGGCGCGGGCGCGACGGCGGACTTGATCGCGGCCGCGGCGTCGCGGACGGCCTCTTT
>JBKPCB010000093.1:0-10037 GCA_046727155.1 Candidatus Methylomirabilota bacterium
GCACCGGGAATGCTGCATACTGGGGTCTCCCAGTGAACTGGGGCGGTGAGCGCTGGAACAGTAGCCAGAGCTTAGCCCGATGCCGTCCGAGGATCAAGGATGACTGCCATCGGGACACCGGGTGACGGAGTGTGCTGGAATAATCTAGAGTGGTGCGCAGGCGTGGTCACGATTTGGGAAAACACTCGACCTTCGCTTGATCATCCCCTTCGCGCGCAGGAGCAGTAAGGATGACCTTCGAGTCGCATCGAACCTTTGAAGCTCGCAAGGTCTGTCCCTCCGCGCTCATAGTTGCGTTGTCTGTCGGCATCGCGCTTGGAGCCAGCTGCTCGTCTTCTGTTCTGTCGCCCGTCGCCACGTCTGCCCGGGCGGCGACCGGAACGGGGTCAGTGGCGCTGAGTGGGTCCGTCCAGCCGGAGGCTGTGCTGCGCGCGATGGCCGTCGTGACCGACTGGCAGCTCGCGCACCCCTCAGAGCACAAGCCCTACGAGTGGCACGTCGCGCCCTTTTGGGCAGGAATCGTCAGCTTCGCCCCTCTATCGACGAACCCGGAGAAGTATTTCGAGGCGGCCCGAGCGAACGGCAGACGAAACGCGTGGCAGCCGGGGCCGAGCCCATTTTTTGCGGACGACCACGCGATCACGCAGAGCTACTTCATGCTTTACACCGTCGACCGCGACCCGAAGCTGATCGCTCCGGCGCTCGCGCGCTTCGACGATATGTTGCGGCAGCCGTTCGACGAGTCGCTCGAGTTCAGCCATGAGACGGCTGATCGCGAGTGGGTGTGGTGCGACGCGCTGTTCATGTCTCCACCCGCGCTCGCGCTGGCCACCAGCGCCACCGGCGACCGGCGCTACGCCGATCTCATGAGTCGTCTGTGGTGGAAGACGACCGGCTACCTCTACGACCGCGACGAGCACCTCTACTACCGCGACAGCCGCTTTTTCGACCGGCGCGAACTCAACGGGGCCAAGGTGTTCTGGAGTCGCGGCAACGGCTGGGTGCTCGCGGGCCTCGCGCGCGTCCTGCAATACCTGCCCAAGGACTACCCGGAGCGCCCCCGCTTCGTCGCCCTCTTCGAGGCGATGGCGAAGAAGGTCGCCAAACTCCAAGGGCCGGACGGTTACTGGCGCGCGAGCTTGCTCGACCCTGACAGTTGGCCGGCGCCCGAAACCAGCGGCACGGCCTTGTTCACCTACGCGCTTGCCTGGGGCGTGAACGAAGGATTGCTCGACCGCGGCAAGTACGAGCCGGCCGTACGCAGGGGCTGGTCGGCCCTGGTTCGCGCGGCGCAGCCGGACGGCGCGCTCGGCTACGTTCAGAGCCCGGGCGACAGCCCCGGCGACACGGGTCCGCACCAGACGGAGATCTACGGCACCGGGGCGTTCCTGCTCGCCGGCAGCGAAGTCTACCGGCTCGCAGCGCGCGCCGGTCAATAGTCGGGCCGGTTCGCTTCTCCTCGCCGGAGCCCCTGTTTAGCGGGTAGCAATTACCCACCTCGAACGGAACTACGCAAGGTACTCCGCCAGAGGCGGGCGCAGCCAAAGCGCGGTAGGAGACCCAAGGCATCGGTCAGGAATCGGGCCTCGCGGGCCTCCGGGCACTACTGTCAGCGGCCAGGCCGCTGGCCTGCCGATTGCTAGGTGGGAACGGTTCCCGAAGGAACTCAAGGGGACTCGGAGGCTCATAAGTGTGATGCGATACCAGCGGCGTTGCGGCAAAGCGATCTGGATGGCCCTGAAGGGCTGGGCGGAGCAGGAACCCGAACTGATGTCTCGCACAGCGGAAAAGCCCCGAATGCCAAGCCAGGACATGCGCCCTTCAAGGGCCGACTGCCATCCGAATCGGCGGCTCTTTCGCGAGGGCCTCTGCCGGGAATGCTTCCAGGTGGAGCGCCGGTCCACGCTCGGCCAAGGATTGCCGCCCCGGTTCCTTGATGTCGAACAGCGCGCTGTCCTGTCAATCCCAGAACAATGTCCGGAATGTGACGGTCTCATTTACAGTCTGGCCGAGACTGGCCCAGATCTGGCGCTCGCCCGACGGGTGGCCTGCGCCATCTGCGGATGGGATGCCTACCTGACCTCAGACGCTACCGTGCTAGCCGAACCAGGCCAGCGGCGACACGCCTGAGCCCGCCCTTCCCCTCGCTTCCTAGGGGTGACAGTTCCTCTACGTTCCCACCACTCCCGAGATCTAGCTTGGTGGGAGCCACGGGGCCACATGGCGCGAGCTTCGAAGCCCTCCCTTCGTCTGACCTGGGCATGCAGGGCAAGGCAAGAAACTGCACTACCTTGCGAGTACCTCTACCGGGTGCCGTCCGAGGTGCCTGCCTCGCGGACCGACGCCTAGCCGTCTAGTCCTGGTCCACCAGCAGCGTCACCGTCACGCGCCGCTTCTTCTCGTCGGGCTGTCCGCGGTCGGCAATGGGCCCGAACCCGATGGAGTGGATCCGCGACAGCTGGATCCCATTCTGGGCGAGGTTCCGGCGGACCGCCTCGATGCGGCGTCGGCTGAGCTGGTAGTTGTACTCGAGGGCGCCCTTGGGGTCGGTGTAGCCCTCGAGCGCCACGATCAGAGCCGGGTTCGCCTTGAGCTCTTTCACCAGGCCGAGCAAGGCGGTCTGCGCGCCGTCCGTCAGATCTGACTTGTCGAAGCCGAAGTAGACCTCCATGTTCTCCACGATCTTCTGGTTGTGGCGGTTGGCCCAGAGCCGGGTCAGCCGCTGGTCCACGCCCTGGGCCTTGTCCAATGCCGAGTCGGCGCGGCCGCGGACTTCACCGACCTGGGTGGAGACACCCTCGATCCGCTGGTTGCTCTCGTTCACCCGCCCTTCGACCTGACCGAAGCGCTGGTCCACTTCGACCTGCCGCTTCGTGAACAGCTCCTGCACCCAGTTCTTGGTGGCGCAGCCTGAGGTGAGAAGCAGCACGGCCGGTAGCACGATCCCGATCGCCATCCGTCGCATAGACGCCCTCCTTACCAACCGAGCCAGTGGGAATGATGAAGACCAGGGTGAACGTGATCGCTCCGGAAACGGTCCCGCGGAAAAGGAGAGTCCTCTTCATCTTCTTGAAGCCACGCGGGCTCGTCGGAGATGTTGGATACCCTCAACGCACCTTCTTCGGGCTGCGCCCCACGGAGGCCTGCTGGGACGTGGAGAGAAATTTGCTCCATTAGGACTCTCATAACATGGGTCCCGCCGACTTCCAGCAAGAAAAAACTGCACCCTCTCGCACCCTAACGCTTAGCCCGCCGAAGTAGCCGTGTCTCGTGCTGTGCTGCGCATGGCTGCCGTGGAGCAGCGGCGCGGAGGCCCAGCGCCCGACCCGAAAGAAGACCCCCTCGTAACTATCAGCAGTAGGATGGGGCTAACGGGTAACGAGCCTTGTAAGGGCCGCGCTCTCCCAGCTGAGCTATCCGCCCACGTCGAAAATGAACCTGCCCCTCACCCTGGCCCTCTCCCCAGAGGGGAGAGGAGACGGGGACCCTTAACCCTCGCCGAGACGGGGAGAGGGAAGAAAATCTACAAGCCGAGGGCAGCGAGGCGCGCCGCCGTCGGGACGCCGTCGGCATCCCAGCCGCGCAGGGAGTAGTAGCGGTCGAGCATCGCGCCGAGCTCTTCGGGCGGGCAGTGCATGCCGGCCGAGGCGCCCTCGGGGATGGGCTCGTGCATCACGCGCCAGGGCAGCACGTCGTCCTTCCGTGTCACGCCCTCCCGCACGTTGAACACTCGCTCAACATTGATGATGCGCTCGCCGACGCGCTCGAGCTCCTCCACGGTCATGTCCCAGCCGGTGACGGCGCGCACCATGGTGGCATAGGGCTCGTCCACGTAGAGGCCGAAGCCGCGCTCGGAGGTGAAGCGGCAGACGACGAGTGAGTCGTCCACGGCGGTGAAGTGCTGGCTGCGGATCGCGAACTCGGGCTTGCCCTCGGGGCTCTTGCGGTCGAAGCCCTGTGCGTACTGTGGCGTCGGCCGCGTGTCGTGGTGGCTGCCGCCGCGCGTGGCGGTGGCATAGCCGATGGACATGCCCTTGAGCGCGCGCGCCGAGTGGGCCGGCATCTCGAGCCGCTTGACGGCATAGACGATGCGGGTCGCCTCGGGATGGAGGGATTCGGCCAGCCGCCAGCCGCCCTCGGCCAGGCGATCGCCGAAGCCTTTGCGGGCCGCCGTCATCTCGATCAGCCGCAGCATGCCCTGCCAGTCGCCCCAGCCGAAGGGCATCCCGAGATCCTTCTGGCTGAGCCAGCCGCGCTCCACCGCTTCGCAGACGAAGGCCAAGGTCACGCCCATGGTGATGGTGTCCAGGCCCAGCAGATCGCAGAGGTCATTGGCCTTGGTGAGCGAGCCCGCGTGGGAATTGCCCAGCATGGAGCCGAAGGCGAAGATCGTTTCGTACTCGGGCATCTTGGCCTTGAGACCCTTGAGCTCGCCCTCGCGGATTTCGTACTGCTTGCCGCAGGCCACGGGACACTTGAGGCAGGTGGTATCGCGGTCGTGGGAATGGGCGTGCATCTCCTCGCCCGAGATGGCCAAGGCCTCGGCGAAGACTTCCTGGCGGAGATTGTAGGCGCCGAGCGCGCCCAGCGTATTGATCGGCTTGACCAGGAATGGCGTGCCGAAGGTCGAGAGCGCCTTGGTGCCGGTGGTGAGCGGCTCGCGCTGGGTGTCGAGGAGACTCTTGAGGAGCGCCGGGTCGGCGACCTCGGTCTTCCGCGCGCCCGCGACCACGACGGCCTTGACGTTCTTCGAGCCCAGGACGGCGCCGATGCCGCCGCGTCCCGCGAAGCCTTCGCGGTTCTTCCAGTAGGTGCCCATGGAGGCAAAGCGCACGAGGTTCTCGCCCGCCGGGCCAATGGCCATCACGTCGGCGTCGGCGCCCTCGACGGCCTGGATCGCGTGGACGGCGTCGCGCACCGTCTTGCCCCAGAGCTCGCGCGCGGAGCGGAGCTCGGCGCCCGCCTCCGTGACCTTCACGTACACGGGCTCGTGGGCCTTGCCGATGATGACGAGGGCGTCAAAGCCCGTGCGCTTCATGGTGCACGGCCAGCGGCCGCCGAAGGTCGAGTCGAAGAAGAGCCCCGTGAGGGGCGACTTCGAGGCCACGCACGCGCGGCTGTTTCCCGGCACCGTGGTGTCGGTGACGGGGCCGACGGCGAAGACCACCACATTGCCCGGATCGTAGGGATCCACGCCGGCCGGCACGTGATCGAGCAGCAGCCGTGCGGCGAAGCCATTGCCGCCGAGCAGGCTGCGCGCCATCGCCTCGGACACGGGCTCGGTCCAGCTCATGCCCGTGCACGCGTCGATGAAGACGATCCGCCCGCCGTAGCCGCGCATGCTCATCGTCCGTCTCGCATGGCCCAGTCTACTGCATCACCACGATACCGCGGCCCGTGATCTCTCCGCGGTTGAGCGCGCCATAGGCCGCGTCGGCCTCGTCGAGCCTGAAGCGCCGCGTGATGGGCTGGGAGAGGTTGATCTGCCCGGCGGTCACCATGCGGATCAGCTCCGGGACGTCCGCGCGCATGCGCGCGCCGTAGGAGCCCTTGAGCGTGATGCTGCGCCGGACCAGGCGCGTGATCTCGATGGGCACCGCCGCCATCCCCGGCGCGATGCCGACGACGACTACGCGGCCGCCGTCGCGCACCACGTTGAAGGCGCGGAGCACGGTTTCGGGGCGGCCCAGCGCCTCGAAGGCCACGTCCACTCCCTGCTCGCCGGTGAGCCCGCGCACCTGGGCCGTGGCATCGCCGGCGGCGGCATTGACCACATGCGTGGCGCCGAGGGCGCGCGCCGCCGCGAGCTTTTCGTCCTTCACGTCCACGGCGATGATCTGCGAGGCCCCGAAGGCGCGGGCGATCTGGATGATATTGCTGCCCACGCCGCCGATGCCGACCACGGCCACCGACTGCCCGGGCGCCAGCTCGGCCTGATGCCGGACGGCGCCGTAGGCCGTCGGGATCGCGCAACCGAGAATGCAGGCCTCTTCGAGGCCGAGGCCGTCGGGCAGCGGGAAGACGCCCGTGGCCGTCGTCACGGCGTACTCGGCAAGTCCCGCCATGCTGTACATGGCCAGCGCCGCGCCGGTCTTGCGATGCAGCCGGGTCTCGCCGTCGTAGAGCGTGCCCTTCAGGCGATTCATCGCGAAGAAGGTCTCGCAGAGATCGTCGCGCCCGCGGGCGCAGTGCAGGCAGTGGCCGCAGGCCATGATGAAGGAGCCCACGACCCGCTGGCCACGCTTGAGCCCGTTCACGCCGGGTCCCAGCTCGGCCACCGTGCCCGAGATCTCGTGGCCCAGCACGCAAGGCAGGGGGAATTTCACCTCGCCCTTAATGACGTGGAGATCGGTGTGGCAGACGCCGCAGGCCGCGACCTTGATCAGGACTTCGCCCTGGCGCGGCTTGGGCTCCGGGATGTCCTCCACCGCCATCGGTCCGCCCACCTGCTCGAGAACGGCTGCCTTCATGAACCCCTCCGGCGCGGCCCACCAACGCGAGAGAGCCGTCGCGCGCGCATCATTCTAGCAGTTGGACGCCTCTGGCGAAGATCCTCCTTGCGTCGCCGCCGGGCGCGGTGGATCATCGAGGACGGCGCGCGGAGCGATGACCTCCTTCATCATCGACGGCCTCGTGGTCCTTGCCGCCGTGTTCGGGTGGCGGGCGGTTCGCCAGGTCACGCGCGCCCTCCGTGATTCCGGTCACGATGACAGCAGCGCCTGGCTCATCCGTGGCATCCGGGCGTTGATCATCGCGGCCGCCTGCCTCGCGTTCGCCCTCGGGATCGCGTATGGCTCGCGGGCGACGATGCTGATCGCGGCGGTCATCCTGGGCGAGGAGCTGTACGAGACGGGGGTGGTCCTCCTCGTCCTCCGGCGCCGCGACGACTGAGTCACGCGGCGCGCCCGTTTCAGTTGACCCTGCAGCTCTTCTGCCCGAGCCCGATGATCTGCCCGCCGATTCTCGCCACGACGGTCGCGTCGAGCCTGACCGGGAAGCTGGGCGGAGTTACGTCGGGCAGGACCCGGAGATCCACAAGGTTCGCGGGCGGCGTGGGCTCGAGCGGCACGGGATCATTCCCCGTCAAATCGCCGGGGAAGTACTGTACCGGCCCCGTCGGGTTGCCCTGCAGGTCGACCGGGGTCATCTCGCCGGCATTGTGGGGATCGGGCGGCTGGGTCGGGTCGCTGCCGGCGATCACATCAAAGGGATCGACGCTCGACGTGCCGGAGTTCACGAACCTCACCCTGACCTCCACGACGTTTCCGTTCCTGGAGCATCGGAGCGGATGGACGTCGAGCAGAGGCGTCACGGACGGCGGGACGAACACCGATGCAAACCAGCGAGCGCGCACGGCCCGGCACCAGGGGCTTGCCTGCCAGCGTTTCAGCCACTGCGAGTAGTCCTTCGGGGCGAATGGATCGTCCTCACGGATTACCTCGAGACACGCGGCCTCGCCCGTCGGGTAGAAGTAGTAGCTCGCACACCCGCTCAGGCCGATCGCCATGAATACCAGAGACACGAGCCGGAGCTTCCACATCGGTTGGCCTCCCGTTGGCTGCGGCCGCTCTATCGCCCGGTTTCCGCCGGGGCTATCGTAGCCGAGGCCGGGCAGGCGGGCCACTCCTTTGCCCCTGCGGTAGAATGCCGGGCATGAGCGATGCCCTCGCCGCGGCGCTGGCGCCCATGACCGTGCTCGACGAGCGCGGACAGGCCGTGCCGCTCGGCGGCCAGTGGAAGAGCCGGCCCGTCGTACTCACCTTCGTCCGCCATTTCGGCTGACTCCTCTGTCACCAGCAGGTCGCTGGTCTCGCCCAGGTCCTGCCGGAGATCCATCGGCGGGGCGGCGAGCTGGTGATCGTGGGACCGGGCAGGCCCGAGCACCTGCCCGCCTTCCGCCAAGTCACGGGCTATCAGGGCCCGCTCTTCACCGACCCGTCGCTGCGGACGTACCAGACCGCCGGCCTCGTCTCGGGGATCCTGAGCGTGCTCCACCCGCGCAGCCTGCTCCGCTATCTGCGCGCCTTCGGCGGGGGCTTCAGGCCGCGCGGCGTCAAGGGCAGCCCGGCCCAGCAGGGCGGGACGTTCGTGCTGGGGCCGGGCGAGCGCCTGCGCTTCGAGTGGCGCGACAGGTTCTCCGGCGATCACGCCGATCCGAAGGCCGTGCTCGCCGCGCTCGGCTAGAGCCGCCGCGCGGCTCAGCTCCGGGCGGCGAGGATGGCGCGGGCCATGAGCCGCGCGCCCTCGTAGCACTTCTCCGGCGGCTCGTAGGAGAAGGCGAGGCGGATATGCCGCTCGCCGCCGCCATTGGGAAAGAAGGCCGCTCCCGCCGTGTACTGGACGCGCGATTGGACCGCGAGCGCCAGCAGGCGCTTTTGATCGGCGCCCGTCGGCAGCTTGATCCAGATGAAGAAGCCGCCCTCGGGCTTGCTGATCTCCACGTCCGTGCCCTCGAGCACTTCCCAGAGGCCCCGCAGCATGGCGTCCCGCTTCTCGCGGTAGACCTTGATGAGGACCTGGACGTGCTCCTCCATGTGGTCGCGCATGTACCAGGTGGCCACGCGCGAGGTGAACGGGCTCACGCCGCCGCCGAAGAGGAAGCCCTGGAGCACGGGAATCATCTGGGTGGAGGCGCAGACCCAGCCCAGGCGCACGCCGGCGCCCAGGATCTTGGACAGCGTGCCGGCACGCAGGACGCGTCCCGAGGTGTCGAGCGAGTAGAGCGAAGGCTGGGGATCGCCCTCGTAGCGGAGCTCGCCATAGGCATCGTCCTCGAGGATGACGGTGTCGTACTCCTGGGCCAGGGCCACCAGCTCGTGACGCCGCTTGAGCGACAGCGTGGGCCCGGCGGGGTTCTGGAAATTGGGGATCGTGTAGATCAGCTTGCAGCGGCGCCCCTGGCGACGAAGTCCCTCGAGCTTCTCGCGCAGGACGGATGTCAGCAGGCCCTCGCCGTCCAACGGGACGTCCACGATCTCCGGGCCGTGTCTGCGGATCGTGTGCAGCGTCCCCGAGAAGGTGGGCGCCTCGGAGATCATGGCATCGCCCACGTCCAGGAACGCGCTGAAGACGAGCGAGAGGGCATGCCCGGAGCCGTTCGAGACGATGATGTTCTCGGGCGTGACCTTCAGCCCTTCGAAGGCCTCGTACTTGTGACAGACCAGCTCGCGCAGCCCCAGATATCCCTGAGGCGCGCCGTAGGTCAGCGCCTGGTCGCCCTCGGCCTCGATCATCCGCGCCGTTGCCTCGACGATGCCGTCATAGGGGAAGGAGCCGGGGTCCGGGAAGCCCCCGCCGAAATCGTAGAGGGCATTCTCCACGGGCCGGGCGGGCGGCAGCGAGGCGCCCAGGCCGATCTTGGCGCGAGTGGACAGGAGCTGCTCGAGCTTGGGACTGTGGGGCATGGGCATGAAACTCCTCGTTAGGAGATGGACTGAGACGACATTATGTCACGGCCGCTTCGTCTGTGCCCAGCGGTCGGCGGTCATCGAGACCCGGCGGCGGCCACGCGGCGCAGGTCAATGTCCTCGTCCGCCAGCTTTGCGGCCTCGACGGGAGCGCGCCGGCGGATCAGGTCCGCCACGATCTTGAGCTCGCTATCCGCCTTAGGATCCTCTGGATCTCCCCCGCGATTGAGACCGACCGCCGCGCGGATGAGCCCGTCTTTGAGGTAGAAGCCGAGGAATTTGCGGCTCTCCGGGCGGCCGCGGAAGACGAGGCGATCCCAGCCGGCCGCGAAGCCCACGTACTCGATCAGGTGCTCGTACTGATCCGACCAGAAGGAGTGGAGGTAGTCGTAGGGCTGCGTGTCCCCCAACAGCGACCGCGCCGCGGCGCGCCCGTGCTGGTACCCATTGTTCCAGTGCTCCACACGCAGACGGCCGAAGATCGGGTGCAGGTGGTTGGCCACGTCGCCCGCCGCGAAGACATCGGGCAAGGAGGTGCGGCACCGCTCGTCCACGAGGACGCCATTGTCGACGGCCGCCCCGGCGGCGGCCAGCAGCTCGCTATTGGGCACGATCCCGATTCCGGCCACG
>JBKPCB010000094.1:0-27421 GCA_046727155.1 Candidatus Methylomirabilota bacterium
CACGAATCAGGCGAGCGCGCATGGTGTCTTCCCCTCCGATCCCGTGGATGCCAGGGCCTACGTGGCGGTGCCGCCGGCCTGCTGGGCGGGGCCGGTGCGCTCTTCGCGGCGAATCCCCCACGCGGCCAGGCGCGCGAGCAGGGTGTTTCGGTGGATCCCAAGGCTGCGGGCGGCGCGGCTCTGGTTCCATTCCTCGCGCTCGAGCGCGCGCAGCACGTACGCCTGCTCGATCCGCTCCCGCGCCTGCTCGAGCGTGAGCGTGGAGGACTCCCCTGCGCCGTGCGCGAGGCCGGCTTCGTTGATGAACAGCTCGAGCGGGAGATCCTCCAGGCGGAGCACCGGGCGGGTCGCCAGCGCCACGCCGCGCTCGATGATGTTCTCCAGCTCGCGCACATTGCCCGGCCAGTCGTAGGCCTCCAGCGGGGGAAGCGCCCCGCGCGAGATGCCGCGGACGTCCTTCTTGAACTCCTGAGAGTACTTGCGCACGAAGTGCTCGACCAGCATGGGGATGTCGGACTTGCGCTCGCGGAGCGCGGGGACACAGAGTGGCACCACGTTGAGCCGGTAGAAGAGATCCTCGCGGAACGCGCCCGCGCGCGTCGCGCGGAGGAGATCGGTGTTCGTGGCGGCGATGACACGCACGTCCACGGGGATGGTCCGCGTCCCGCCCAGCCGCTCGATCTCCCGCTGCTGCAGCGCGCGCAGCAGCTTCGCCTGGAGGTCCACGCGCAGGCTGCCCACTTCGTCGAGAAACAGCGTGCCGCCGTGCGCCAGCTCGAACTTGCCGGGCTTGCGCGAGTGCGCGCCGGTGAAGGCGCCCTTCTCGTGACCGAACAGCTCCGACTCGAGCAGGGTGTCGGGAATCGCGGCCAGGTTGACCGCCACGAAGGGCTCGTCCCGGCGGGGGCTCTGCCGGTGGATGGCGCGCGCGACGAGCTCCTTGCCGGTGCCGCTCTCGCCGGTGACGAGCACGGTGGCGTGGGTCTGGGCCACCTGCGCGATCAGCTCGTAGAGGCGCACCATCGAGGGGTGGCGGCCCACCAGCTCGTCGCAGCCCTGGGCGCGGTCCAGCTCCGAGCGCAGGTAGCGCACCTCGCGTTCGAGCACACGCTGGTTGGCCGCCTGCCGCACCAGGGCCAGGATCTCCTCCACGTCGAAGGGCTTCACGACGTAGTCGTATGCGCCGGCCTTGATGCACTCCACCGCGTCCCGCACCTCGGGCACGGCGGTGATCAGGATCACCGGGATGTTCTCGTCGAGCGCCAGGATGTGCGGCAGCACCGCGGGACCGCGCTCGCCGGGCATGCGCACGTCCAGCAGCGCCACGTCCACGCGCCGCGAGCGGAGGACATCGAGACCGGCCGCGCCGTTCACCGCCTCGAGCACCTCGAAGTCTTCCTCGAGGATGACGTGCAGGGATTCGCGAACGCCCAGGTCGTCGTCGATGACGAGGGCGACCGGCGGCGGCCGGTGAGAGCCGGGCTCGCGAGCGGGATTAGCGCTTGGACTCAGGGATCGTGAGGACGACATATTCGTTGCGCCCCCCACCGCGCTGGATGTACACAGGCACCGCTTCGCCGGGCTTGAGCCCCGCCATGAGGCGGCGGAACCCGTCCACGTCCGAGACCGGCTGCCGGGCGAGCTCGAGAATGGCATCGCCGGCGCGGATGCCGGCCTGCTCTCCCGAGCTCCCCGATGCCACCTCGGTCACCACGACCCCCGCCTGCGCCGAGAGCTTGAATCGCGCGGCCGTCTCGGGCGTGATCGGCTCGACCGTGAGCCCGAGCGTCTGCTCCTTCGGCTGCGGCGACACGGCCGCCTCCTCCCCCGGCTGCTCGCTGATTCTCACCGTGAGCGAGGTCGGCTTGCCGTCGCGGACGACCACGATCGGCGTCGGCCGGCCGGGCGGTACCCCCGCCACGCGCTTCTGGAGCTCGGTGACCTCCTTCATCGGCGCGCCGTCGAACTGCACGATGATGTCGCCGGCCTTGATGCCGGCCGCCTCGGCGGGCGCGCCTTTCATGACGTCGGAGACCAGCACCCCGCTGCTCGGCGCCACGCCGAACCCTGCGGCCAGCTCCGGAGTGAGATCCTGAATCACGACGCCGAGCCATCCGCGCACGACGCGGCCCTTGCTGATGAGCTGGCTCATGATGTCGCGCGCCATGTTGATGGGAATCGAGAAGCCGATTCCCTGGCCGCTCGACACGATGGCCGTGTTGATCCCGATCACTCGCCCCTCGAGGTTGAGCAGCGGCCCGCCCGAGTTGCCGGGGTTGATCGAGGCGTCGGTCTGGATGAAAGCCTCGTACGTCGCCACGCCTACCCGCGTGCGCCCCGTCGCCGAGATGATGCCGACCGTCACGGTCCGGTCGAGGCCGAACGGATTGCCGATTGCGATGGCCCACTGGCCGACGCGGAGCTTGTCGGAATCGCCGAGCCGGGCAACGGGCAGCTTCGCCGGAGGGGCGTCGATCTTGAGCACGGCCAGATCGGTCTTGGGATCGCGGCCCACGATCGTCGCCTTGAACTTTCGGTCGTCGGAGAGCCGCACCTCGATCTCGGCCGCCTCCTCGACCACATGGTTATTGGTCAGGATGTAGCCGCGGGCATCGGCGATGACGCCCGAGCCGGCGGCGCGGCCCTCGTCCCGGGGCGGCCGGCGCCGGAAGAAGCGGTCGTAGAACTCCTGGCCGAAGAACTCGCGGAAGCGCTCGTCGCCGCCAGGCGGCTCGGCGCTTTCGGAGGCCGCGCGGCGGGTCTTGACGCTCACGTTCACGACGGACGGCATGGCCTCGTCGGCCACCGCCGCGAAGGCGTCCTCGAGCGCCTGGAGGAGCCGGCGCGACTCCGGCGACGGCGCGCGCTGGGGCGCGGCTGGCTGGGCGGCCGTCGGCGCCGCGGAAGCGACCAGAGCGAACACCAGCAGCGAGAGCAGCGGCGAGCGGAGGAAGAACGGCATGGGCATGGTCGTGTCCGCGCGCCATCTTACTCCGGCGCCCGGGGCAACCGCTAGAGGGGACGCAGTGTCACTTCGAGGATACGCCTGGTCTCCGCCGTGATCGGAGCGGCCTGGCCGCGCCGGAGCCCAGCCACCCACAGGATCTCGCCCCGCGCTTCGAGCAGCGGAACGCGCGGCCGCTCCCAGCGCGGCACCGCGGCGTCGATGAGGAAGGACTTGAGCCGGCGCTCGCCCGCGCCGCCAAAGGGCAGGAAGTGGTCGCCCGATCGGCGCGGCCTCACGATCAGCGTTGCGGGCAGCCCATCGGCGTCGAAGGCGACCCGATCGCCCTCCCGCGGCGGGACGTAAGCGGCGGGCCGCTCGAAGCAGCGCGCCTCGAGCCGGAGCCCGACCTCGCCCAGCTCGAGGACCCCGGGTACCGCCCACTGGCACGTGCGCAAGGCGGCGGGCCGGGCTGGGCCTACCCGCAGCCGCCGGCCGCTCAGCTCAACGGCCAGGCCGCCGAGCCTCACCGACCGGCGGCCGGCGGCGGGCTTCAAGATGCGCCGCAGCGAGCGCTGGGGGGGGCCGCGCAGCGGCCGCGTCTCGCCGAGCTCCGATGCCGCGAGCAGCAACACCTGAACCGCCAGCTCTTCGGGCAAGGCGCGGAGGTCGGCAACGGGGAAGACGAAGCCGAGAGGCCCGCGGCCCGCGAGCCGCTCGAGCTCGACGCGGGCGCGCTGCTCGAGATCGACCACCCAGCGACGGGCCGTCGCCGCCGAGCGGCACAGCGACTCGATCACCTCCCGACCCCAGACCTCGCCGAGGAAGGGCAAGACTTCGTGGCGAATGCGGTTTCGAAGGAAGCGCGGATCGCGATTGCTCGCGTCCTCCACCCATCCGAGCCCGCGCTCGCGCAGATGCGTCTCGATCTCGTGCCGCCGCGTCTCAAGCAATGGTCGGATAACCGGGCCCCGCACGGGCGCGATGCCGGCCAGCCCGCGCGGCCCCGCACCCTGGAGCAGGCGCATCAGCACGGTCTCGGCCTGATCGTCGGCGGTGTGCCCCGTCGCGATGCGGTGTGCGCCCAGGACCCGGGCGCGCGCGAGAAGGGCCGAGTATCGGGCGCGGCGGGCCTCCGCCTCGAGCCCCTCCCAGGGAGGCTCGCGGCGGACCGCGACGCGTTCGAGATGATACGGCACAGCGAGGCGCGCGCAGAGCCGCCCCACGGAGGCGGCGTCGGATTCGGCCTCGGGGCGAAGCCCGTGGTGGACGTGGGCGACGTGGAGGGACAGGCGCAGAACGGGGCTGAGCTCATGCAGGAGATCGACGAGCGCCACTGAGTCGGCGCCGCCCGAGACGGCGACCAAGACAGTTTCGCCGCCGTGGAGCAGCCCATGGCGGCGAATGGTGGCGAGGACTCGCGCCGCGAGGTTAGTGTCGGTGATCACATTCCGACTGCAAGCCCACCCAGATCTCCCCGTCCTCGAAGTATTCCTTCTTCCAGACCGGCACCGTCTCCTTCAGCGTGTCGATGGCGAAGCGGCAGGCTTCGAAAGCCTCGCGCCGGTGGGGCGAGGAGACGGCAATCATGACGCTCGACTCCCCGATCTCGAGGCGCCCGACCCGATGGAGGATCGCGATCCGCCGGATACTCGGCCACCGCGCGCGCAGCTCGGCGGCGATCTCTCGCATCTTGGCATCGGCCATCGTCGCGTGGGCTTCGTACTCGAGGAACTTGACGCGGCGTTCCCCGGTCTGCTCGCGGACGATGCCGGAGAAGAGCGCTACGGCGCCGGCGCCGGGATCAGCCACGGCATCGGCCAGAGTGCGCTCGGACAGGGGCGCCGAGGTAACCTCGATCCAATCGGGCTTCGAATCGGCGGGCGCCGTGCCGCCGCTCACGGGCGGGAAGACGCAGAGCTCGTCGCCATCGCCGAGCGGATGATCGGGGCGGACGTAGTCATTGCCCAGCGCGAAGAGAGTGAACGGCCGATACGGGCTCAGGCGGGGGAATCGCTCGGACACCGCGTCCCAGGCCGTCTCCACCGTCCCGCCCTCGGGAAGGTCGAGCTCCACCCGGTCGCGGCCCGCTTCCTCGCGGTAGCGGGCGAAGAACCTGACTTGGACCTTCATGACACCGCCAACCGGTTTACAGACCCTGCCTAGAATTGGTGCGAGGAGCCGCACCCGCAGGACGACTTGACGTTGGGGTTCTTGATCGCGAATCCGGCGCCCATCATGTTGTTGTCCACGTAGTCGATCTCGCTGCCCTGCAGGTAGGGGGCGCTGTGGGCGTCCACGAAAACCTTGACCCCGTGCGATTCGATCACGTTGTCGCCTTCGGCGGCCGCGTCGTCCCAGCCGAGCTCGTAGGACATGCCGGAGCAGCCGCCACCGACGATGCGGATGCGGAGGCCCCATTCGGGCTTCCCTTCCTCCAGCCGCAGGTCGGAGATCTTCTTGGCGGCCGTTTCGCTCAACGTGATCATCGATGCCTCCTTGGGGTTTGGTGTTCGGTCCGGGACACGCACGCTCATTATAACAGAGGATATCGGAGGTCGGTGTAGCCGACGGTCAGAGGATGCCGCCGGCCGGCAGCAGGCTCAACTCCTCCAGCGTCGCATTGGGCGGCAGCGCGGCCATGAGCAGGGCGGCCTCGGCCACCTGCTCGGGCTTGAGCATGAGCGTGCGGTCGGGCCCGCCGGTCACGGCGTCCCAGAGCGGCGTATCCGTGGCCCCGGCGGAGAGCACGCCGACGCGCACGCCATGGGGCCGCATCTCCTCGGCTAGGACCCGCGAGAAGCCCAGCAAGCCGTACTTGGACGTGGTGTACCCGGCGCTCCCCGCGAGCGCCCGGCTGGTCACGACCGACCCGATATTGACGATCGTGCCGCGCCGCCGCTCCATCATCGTGGGCAGCACCGCGCGGCAGCAAAGAATGGCGCCTCTCAGATTCACGGCCAACATCTGGTCCCAGTCGTCGGTCTTGCTGTCAGCGACCGGACCGAAGCTCGCGACGCCGGCGGCGGTGACGAGGATGTCGATGCGCGCGTGTTCGGCCAGGGCGCGCTTGACGAGGGCCGCCACGGCCGGCTCCTGCCGAACATCGGTAGACACGACCAGGGCGCGGCCGCCGGCGCCCTCCACCTCGCCGGCCACCGTCGCCAGCTCCCGCGCCGAGCGGGCGGCCAGCACCACGGCGGCGCCCTCGCGGGCGAAGCCCAGCGCCACGGCGCGGCCGATGCCGCGGCCGCCGCCCGTCACGATGGCCACCTGGCCGCCGAGCTTCAAATCACCGGCCCGCCGCGCGACTTGATCAGCTCCATGAACTCCGCGCGCGTCTCGGGCCGCTCGCGGAAGGCGCCGAGCATCGCGGAGGTCACGGCCTTGGAGTTCTGCTTCTCGACGCCTCGCATGAGCATGCACAGGTGCAGGGCCTCGATGACCACGGCCACGCCCCGCGGCTGCAGCACGTCGTTGAGCGTCTGCGCGATCTGGGTGGTCAGCCGCTCCTGCACCTGGAGCCGCCGCGCGAACATCTCCACCAACCGCGGCAGCTTGGACAGCCCCACGATCTTCCGGGACGGCATGTAGGCGATGTGGCACTTGCCAAAGAATGGAAGGAGGTGGTGCTCGCAGACGGAATAGAGGTCGATGTCCTTCACGACCACCATCTCGTCATACTCTTCGGTGAAGAGCGCCATGTTGAGCACGTCGTTGACGTTCTGATGGTAGCCCGACGTCAGGTATTCCCAGGCCTTGGCGACGCGGGCCGGCGTCTTCTCCAGGCCTTCGCGATTCGGATCCTCGCCGATCTCCTTGAGCAGGTCGCGAATCAGGCGTTCCATCATTGTGACCTCGGGGGGCCTGCGTGATCGCCGCAGTACTCGAATACGTTATTGCCCGTCTCGACCACGGCAACGCGCCGGAGCGAGTTCGGAGGCAGTGCGGCGTCGAGCCACTGCCAGAACGTGCGCACGAGATTTTCGCCGGTCGTGATGATCCCCTCGAGTGCCGGCACCGTGGACGAAAGATCGTAGTGATCCACGCGGCTGAGCACTTCCCGCTCGACGAGCGCGTCCAGTGTGCCGACATCCGTGGACATACCCGTCAGGGGATCCAGCGCACCCGCGACGGTGACCTCGAGGAAGTAGTTGTGTCCGTGCTGACGGACGCACTGGCCGTAGGCGCGCGCGTTCTCTTCCTCCGTGAGGGCGGGGTTCACCAGGCGGTGGCCGGCGCTGAAATGGTAGCTGCGCGTAAGCCGGAGGCTGCTCACGAGCCGAAGTACTCCACGTAAAACGTCGGATCCTCCCACAGCCTGAGCCGGTGGAGCCGCTCGCTTCCGAGCTTCGGCACGAGCAGGTCCCAGATCGCGCGCACCAGGTTCTCTGTCGTTGGAACCGCTCCGGGCGCGAAGAGCGGGTCGCGGTTGAGATCGGCGTGGTCGAAGCGGGCCACGACGGCATCGCCCACCAGCCGCTTGAGCTCGGCGAGGTCCATCACCATGCCCGTGCGGGCGTCCACGGCGCCGCGCACCGTGACCTCGAGCGTGTAGTTGTGACCGTGCGCGACGGTCAGCTGGCCGAAGGCGCGCGTGTTCTCCTCCGCGCTCCAATCCTCCCGCCAGTAGCGGTGGCCCGCGGAGAACGTGAATTTCCGCGTCGCGTAGACAATCGACATCAGTCCCCTCTCGTCAATCGCCCCGTGTCGGGGGCGCCGACCGCTTCACCGTCCATCTTACCGCGTTCAGGAAGCGCTCGGCGACGCGCTCGGGTGTATAGGACTTGACCCGCCGGCGGCCCTCCGCGCCGAGCTCTCGGCCGCGCTCGGGGTCCCGCAGCAGTGCTTCGAGGGTCCCCGCCAGTGCCGCGGGGTCGCGCGGCGGCGCAAGCAGCCCCGTCACCCCGTCCTCAACCACCTCGGGAACAGCCGCGACCCGGCAGGCGACCACTGGCAGCCCGGCCGCCATCGCTTCGAGAAAGACGATGCCGAATCCTTCCTGGACTGAGGGAAGGCAGAAGACATCGGCGCCCACGTATTCCTCCGCCAGGCGCTCACGGCTCACGTCGCCCAGGAGGGTCACCGTCTCGCCAAGCCCGAGCTCAGCGCGGAGGCGGTTGAGCGCCTCCCATTCGGGCCCCCGCCCTACGATGCGGATCCGGGCGCCGGGGATTCTCGCCTGGAGCCGGACGGCCGCCCGGAGGAGATCGGCGAAATGCTTGCGCGGGTACATGCGGCCCACCGACAGCACCACCGGTCCGGCGCCCCGCCGCTCCTCGAGGCGACGCCGAGCCTCGCCGAACTGCGCGTCCCAGGTCGCGAGCTCGATGGGTTCGGGCACGATGGCCAGGCGGTCGGTCGCCACGCCGTATTCCCAGCGCGCGACCTCGGCCGAGTAGGCGCTCGTGACGAGAACCAGGTCGGCCCGCTCCGTATTCTGCCGCTCCCAGCCAGCCTGCACGCGCAGAAGGACGCGCACCCATCCGCGCTCGTTCTTGAGCTCGTCCGCGATGATGCCCTTGAGGCTCACGACGAACGGGATACGGCGACGCCGCGCCCAGAGGAAGCCGTCCAGGTCCACGCCCACGACGAGGTCCGCCTCCCGCGGGGGAGACAGCAAAACGCCCAGGTTGTAGAGCCAGCGGTCGAGGGTGTGAAAGCGGGTGCGGAGCCGCAGGGACCTGAACGTGAGGCGATGCCCGAGTGCCTCGAGCCCCTGGGCCAACCCGGCGATGCCCACGAACGTTCCGCTCCCCTCCAGCGCATTGAGCGGGGTGGAGGAGAGGACGGTGATCTGCAGGGGCTACCGGCCTTTGAAGATGGGCTTCCGCTTTTCGAGGAAGGCGCGGGTGCCTTCCTTGTAGTCCTCGCTATTGAAGGTCTCGATCCCCATGGCCTTGAGCTGCTCGCGGTGGGCTTCGGTGATCCCTTCGAAGATCGCCCGGATCTGGGCTTTGGTGCCGCGAATGGACAGCGGGGCATTGGCCGCCACCGTGCGCAGGTAATTGTAGGTGGAGGCCTCGAGTTCGGCGGCGGGCAGCAGGCGCTGGATGAAGCCGATGGCGAGCGCCTCGGCCGCCTCGATCGCGCGCGCCGAATAGAGGATGTCCTTGGCATAGGCCGGACCGACGAGCGCCACGAGCTGATGGACTGCGTCGAGACCATAGATGATGCTGAGCCGGGCCGCCGGGATGCCGAACTTCGAGCCGGCCGCCGCGAAGCGGAGATCGCAGGCCATGGCGATGGCCATGGCGCCGCCCATGCAGAAGCCGAAGATCATGGCCACCGTGGGCTTGGGGCAGAAGCGGATCGCGCGATAGGCCGCTTCGGTCTGCTTGTTGTAGGCCAGCGCGGTCGCGGTGTCCTTCCTGTTCTCCTCGAACTCCGAGATGTCGGCGCCCGAGGCGAAAGCCTCCGTTCCCGCGCCGCGGTAGACGATGGCGCGGACGGCGTCGTCCTTGGCCAGCCGCTCGGTCACCGCGCCGATCTCCGTCCACATCGCGAGGCTGATGGCATTGCGCATCTTGGGGCGGTTGAACACGACGGTGGCGATGGCGCCGTCCTGCTCTACCAGGATGTGATCGCTCATTGCCGACCTCCGCTCTGCCGCGGTGCCTTGTGAGGCTCGTGTTCGCGTTGCTTCTGCTCGTATTGCTCGATCACGCCCGCGGCCAGCAGGCCGTCGATGGTGGCGGGGTCATAGCCCAGCTCGGCGAGCACCTCGCGGGTATGCTCGCCCGTCATGGATGCCGCATGGACGACCTCGGCGGGCGTCCTGGAGAGGTGCACGGGCAGCGCCAGCACCTTGTGGGGTCCCCAGGCGGCATTGGAGACCTCGCGCACGAGGTTGGCCAGCTTGATCTGGGGATCCGCGAAGACCTGGTCCACGGTGTAAATGGGTCCGCAGGCGACGCCGGCGGCATTGAGCGACTCGACCCACTCCGTCGCCGTCCGGCGCTGCAGCGCCGTCTCGAGGATGGCGTCCAGCTCCTTGCGGTTCGTGACGCGCGCGTGCATGCCGCTGAAGCGCGGGTCCGCGGTCAGCGCCGGCAAATCGAGGGCCGCGCACATGCGTCCCCACATCTCGTCATTGCCCACCGCCAGGTTGAAGTAGCCGTCCTTCGCCCGATAGACGCCCATGGGCGCCGTGAGCGGATGATGGTTGCCGACGGGAGGCGGAACTTCTCCCGTGTTGACGTACTTCGCGGCCTGGAAGGAGAGGCTGCCGGTCAGCGCCTCGAGCAGCGAGGTCTCGACCTTCTGCCCGCGCCCGGAGGTCTCCCGCTCGAGCAGCGCGACCAGGATTCCCATCGCCGCGAAGTATCCGGCCAGCAGGTCCCCGATCGGGATGCCCACGCGCAGCGGCGCGCTCTCGGCGGTGCCGGTGAGCCACATGAGCCCGGACATGCCCTGCACGATCTGATCGTAGCCGGGGCGCTCCCGGTAGGGTCCGTCCTGCCCGAAGCCCGAGATGCTCGCGTAGACGAGCCGCGGGTTCTCGCGCGAGAGCGCCTCGTAGTCGATGCCGAGGCGCCGCTTGACGTCCGGCCGGTAGTTCTCGACCACCACGTCGGCGCGCGCTGCGAGCCGCTTGACGATGGCCACGCCGCGCGCATCCTGAAGGTTGACGGCCACGCTGCGCTTGTTGCGGTGGAGATCGGCTGCGTCGAAGTAGACGCGCTCGCGTCCCTCGCCGCCGGGCCGCTCCACGCGCAGCACGCGGGCGCCGAAGTCCGCCAGGATCTTGGTGCACGTGGGGCCCGAGCGGACCGTCGTGAGATCGATCACCGAGATGCGCGCGAGGGGACGGCCGCTGTCAGTCACGAACATCGAGTGTAGCGGAGGGGCGAGACAACTTCAAGAACGCCTCGGGAGAGCGGGATGAATGGTGGCGGCGGGAGGACTCGAACCTCCGACACGGGGCTTATGAGACCCCTGCTCTGCCACCTGAGCTACGCCGCCGTACTCAGAGCCAGAGCAGAAAACCTACAGGCTTACGGCGCGGGAGTCAAGCGAGCGGATGCGCTATCATATGCGACTGTGCCCGAAATTGCGCCCGTGAGCCGCCGCGCGCGACCTCCTGAGGTCGGCAGAACTCACGATGTGGTACCGATCGAACACCGCTCTCGTCCTGTGACCCGTGACGGCCATCGCTCCCCGCTCAGGAATGCCTTTATTCACAATGTTCCTGAGGGCGAACGTCGTAATAGCGGTCACCTGGATGATGGCTGTCCCGGGGCGGCGCCAGTAGAGGCGTCCAATGGGCCGCGATTCCGGCATCGCGTAAGGAAGCCACTCAGCCAATCCTACGCGCGGCACACGCCTGCTGGAAAACCGGCTCTGCCAAGCGCGTGCGGTTTCTGACAATTCCCTTCCTCAATAGCTGACCCGCATGCCTCGCGCAATGGCCGGGTGCGGGATGAGAGGTGCAGGCGCTGATAGCGAAAAAATGGAAGGACATCAAATGCCACCGGAGTGTGCCGCAGTAGATGACGGGGGCGATGCCTGCCACAAGTCGAGCAGATAAGGCACGGTCACAGTTACCACGATGGCAAAGATCAGCAGGACCAGAGCGGATCGAAACCAACCCGTGTCAAAAATGCTCGGCGGCTCTGGATCCCCGTCGAACAAGTCGGCAATTTCCTCTCGGACTTGCTGATTATCTCGCTCTAGCGCTTCCAGTTTGGCCTCGAGTCGTTTCTGACTCTCGATGGTTTGCGATAAGCCGCTGAACAGGTACCGACCTTCGGGGGACCACTGCGCGATAGCCGACGTGACTCGAGAGGGTAGCAATTCCTTGCCGGGGTGTTCATTGTTGTGACCTAGACCGCGAACCAATGTGACCTCCTCTCGCGAGGCATTAAGGCGCGAAGTCTCGTGGCGATCATGGCTCGCGGCCTGATCGACTGGGCCGCAGGAGGCTGGCGAAAGATAGGGGGCTCCTTGGCTAACTGCTTTGATGTGTCGCGGGTATTTCCGCCCTTTGGCGAGCTTCTCCACCTTCCTTTTCGATAGGCTCCGGACACGTGAGACCAATCTCTTGACTGTCCGTTCGGACACCTGGTCGGCAAGGATGAGTCTCTTTGCCTTCGGCCCCGTGACGATGTAGGCGATCCAATCGTCCACCCGCGGGGTACCTCGCCAGGCAATCGTCAGTCCACTAACCTTGAGTCGCTTCCGGCCCTCAATTCTGGTGAGGGGTTTCCGACTCGCATGCATAGTAAGGCCCCCTGCCTCTACGTGGGTTTGAGTTGAGACGTCGTCGCAAGGCTAGTAAGTGGCGGGCAAGCGTGTCAAGACAGCTTCGAAGAAAAATCGGTGGATATCTGTGGATAACTCCAAAACCGACAATTTGTTGAGGAGTTCTCGCCGGTCCCAGAGGCCGCGGGGAGATTGCAGCGCACGAACTGGCCGGACCTCAGCATGCGCCCAGCCCGATCGAGTGGCTCACACCGAGTGCGCCGGAAAAATCTAGAGACTGATTTCTATCTTCATCAACTATGGCCAAGAGATCCGCAGCCTCCCTCGACCACAACAGGCCCGACGAGCGAGATTCCGGGTCACGACACGTGCAACGCTGTGCCCGTAGCTGTGCCCGTCGGCACCCCCACCCCAAATCACCCCACGATAGCCAACGTGCCAATAAAAAACCCCTCGGTGAGTCTTGGTCTCACCGGGGGGGTCACCAGTTGTCGGTAAGCTTATGAGACCCCTGCTCTGCCACCTGAGCTACGCCGCCGAAAATGGCGTGGACAGCAAAAAGTGCTTTGCTATAATCCGCCCAAGCGACGTTCAACACTAACGAGTCTCGCCTCCCAAGTCAAGACGGGAGCCGCCTGGAGGTGCCTCATGGCGTGGCTCGACAATCGCCCGTGGATCGAAGACGACGAGAATCCGCTCTACGACAAGGACGATGACGTCGAAGACGAGGACGACGACGAGGATGACGAGGACTTCGACGAAGATTTCGACGACGACGACCTCGATGAGGACGAGGCGGACGATCTCGACGACGAGCTCGTCGAGGTCGACGAGGATGATGGAGATGAGACAACCTAGCAGCGCCTGACCCGACGAGCTTCCCAGGGGGATGTCTATGGCACTGTGGAATGAGGCCGGCTGGTTATTCCTATTGCGGTGGATCCACTTCCTGGCGGGCATCACCTGGATCGGCCTGCTCTACTACTTCAACTTCGTCCAGGTCCCGTTCTTCGGCGAGACCGAGCCGGGGGTCCGCTCGGGCGCCCAGCAGAAGCTGCTCCCGCGCGCGCTGTGGTGGTTCCGCTGGGGCGCGATGATCACGTTCCTCTCGGGCCTGATCTACTTCCTGCACTACTGGCTCGGGCGCCGGGGCCTCACCGATCCCGGCACGTGGATCATCCTCCTGGGAGGCATCCTGGGCACGGTGATGTGGGCCAATGTCTGGTTCGTGATCTGGCCCAAGAACAAGATCGTGATCCAGAACGCCATCGATACCGCGGCCGGCAAGCCGGCCAATCCGGCGGCAGCTCCGGCGGGCGCCCGCGGCGGGCTCGCGTCGCGAACCAACGTCGTCATGTCGATCCCCATGCTGTTCTTCATGGGCTCGGCCAGCCACTTGGCCCTGCCCAGGCCCAGAAACGGCGCTGTGTTCTGGATCGTGGCGCTGGTCATCGTCGCGCTCGTCGAGGCCAACGCGCTCTGCGGGACGCCGGGCAAAGGCGCGGCCAAGCCGCTGGCCACGATCAAGGGCACGCTCTGGGCGGGCTTTATTCTGGCGGCGGTCTTCTACGTGTGGTTCGAGATCATGAAGTAGCCGAGAATCGGGTTACGCGGCAGAAGCCGGGCGGGGCTCGAGGCCCCGCCCGGTCCTCTTTTCAGCGGAGGTCCTCGAGCAGTACGACCTTAGTGTCCTCCGAGAGCTGCGTGCGGGCCTTCTCGCCCGGTTGATCGACCACCAGCCAGACGTCGGCGTCCTTGAATGCCCGAATCGCCTCCGGCGGGAAGGCGAAGCGGACGAAGTGGACGGCTGAGAGCTTGCCCTTCTCCTCGTCCGAGCGGCCGGGCTCGAAGTCTCCCGAGACGGCAAACTCCTTGCCGATCTGCAGCCACACGCGCTGGCCCGTGTCGATGCCCATGAATCGGTCCAGCACCGGCTGGATCTGCTCCTTGTCCTCGATTTCGATCATCAGCGTCGCGGACAGTTCGCCCGGACCCGGCAGCATCGCGTTGTAGACATCGATCTCGTCCTGGATCCGGGCGTCATCGGTGATGCGCTCGACGCGGCACATCTCCTGGATCTGGAACAGCACCGTGTCCCGGTTCTCGAAGACGAACGACAGGTAGCTCCCGACGGGAACGCGGCGCGGGCGCTTCATGGCGATGACGCGGCGACGCATCTCGTCACGCACCTTTTCGTACTCGAAGAAGTTCAGGACATCCTTTAGCTCGATCTTCGCGGTCGTCATGGTGGTCTAACCCAGCCCTCCCCTCGTCATGGTTCTTACCCAGCCCTCGCCTCGCGGCTTTGCCGCTCAGCTCGAACTGCCACGCCTGCGGCTCGTCGGCCATGCCTCGGCTCGAACTACTCTATCGTCAGCCCATACGCTTCGGCCAGGATGCGAACGGGGTGTTGCGCGGTTCGCGCGGCGCCCTGGCGGATCTGCAGCGCCGCCAGCGGGCAGTCGGTGGCCACGCGCTCGGGTCTCGCGGCCTCGATATCTCTGAACAGCGGCTCGGCCAGCTTGAGCGACAGCTCGTGGTACTCCTTCTTGAGCCCCCAGGTGCCGTCCACCCGCGAGCACTGCTCGATCGTCTCCACCTCGGCGCCGGTGAGCCGGAGCACGTCGGCGGACTTGGTCCCGAGATTCTGCGCCTTGAGGTGACACGGCAGCTGGTAGGCGATGCGGCCGGGCGGAGCCGGGAATGTCGTATCCAGCCGTCCCTGGGCGTGCAACCCCGCCAGGTACTCGAAGAGGTCGCGCGTGTGAGTGGCGATCAGCGCCGCGTCCTCGGAGCCGTCGAGCCAGGGATATTCCTGCTTGAGCATGTAGGAGCAGGTCGGCCCGGGCACCACGATCTCGCGTCCCTCGCGGACGGCCTCGGCCAGCGTTCGCACATTGTCCGCGATGAGGCGCTTGGCCTCCTTCACGGCGCCGCCGTCGAGATACGGCATGCCGCAGCAGCGCTGGGCGGGCAGCGACACGTCCACGCCGTTCTTCTCGAGCACCGCGACCGCCGCCTTGCCCGTGGCGGGATCGTTGTACTCGACCGAGCACGTGGCAAACAGCGCCACGCGGCCCGCGGGGCGGGACGCCGCGGTGGCGGCGCGCCGCCGCGAATCGAACCAGCGGGAGAAGGTCTCGCGATGGAAGGGCGGCAGCCGGCGCTTGCTGTGAATGCCGACGGCAGCCTCCATGAACTTCCGGTTGACCCAGACGCCCATGGCCCAGTTCGACACGGGCGCCGTGAGACTGCCGAGCTTGCCCACCAGATCAGTATTGCCGAGGAACCGGTCCTGGAGCTTCACGCCCCGCTGACGCGCCTCGGCCGAGCGCGCACGCAGCATCAGGCGCGGAAAGTCCACCTGCCAGCGGTGCGGGGGCGTATAGGGGCAATGGTTGTAGCAGAGCTTGCACTGATAGCAGAGATCCACGACTTCCTTGAGGTCGCCGACGGCCAGCTTCTCCACGTCGCCGTCCACCGCCTCGGTGTCGAGCCGCTCGAACATCACCTTGAACGACGGACACAGCGGCAGGCACCTCCGGCAGCCGGAACAGATGTCGTAGACGCGGCGCTGCTCGGCGTCCACCTGGTCGAGCTTCCAGAAATCCGGCTGCCGGATGTCGAGCGTCATGAGATTGGCAATCGTGGGATTCGCGCCGGGCTCTCCGGCGAACAAGGGGCGAGGCGCCGGCGATCCGGCGCCCCCATCGGCGCGGTCGCGGCGCTAGATAGCGTCGGCGGGCTCTTTCCCCGCGATCTGGTTCATGCCCTTGGTGAAGCGTCCGGCGTGCGACTTCTCGGCCCGCGCCAGGGTCTCGAACCACTCGGCCAGCTCGGCATAGCCCTCGTCGCGGGCCGTCTTGGCCATGCCCGGGTACATCTGGGTGTACTCGTAGGTCTCGCCGGCGACGGCCGACTTGAGGTTCTTCTCGCTCTTGCCGATGGGCTCTCCCGTGACCGGATCGCCGACTTCCTTGAGGAAGTCCAGGTGGCCAAAGGCGTGGCCGGTCTCGGCGTCGGCTGTGTCCTTGAACAGCCCGGCAATGTCCGGGAACCCCTCGATGTCGGCGACGCGCGCGAAGTAGAGGTACCGGCGGTTGGCCTGGGACTCGCCGGCGAAGGCTTCCTTCAGGTTTTCGTGGCTCTTGGAGCCCTTGAGACTCTTTCCTGCCATGACGACTCCTCCTTTATGAGTTGAGAGTGGGCAACGGGATCGATCCGGTCGGGCGCTACGGGGCGCGACGGCGGCCGGGCGCCGGCCCGCGGCGGCGCGATCTGCGCTGGCATGCTGCGCACCGGCCAAAGAACTCGATGCGGTGGTGGGTGACGCGGAACCCGCTCTGGGCCGCGACCCGGCCGCACAGCGCGCGGGAGTGAGGCTCGGTGAGAGGCCCGGCCACGTCCATGATGGCCCCGCAGGCGAGGCACGTGAAGTGGTGGTGCTCGCTGGTATTGCCGTCGAACCGGGCATGGGGCCCGGGCAATTCCTTGACGAGACCGGCGGCGACCAGCATGCGGAGATTCCGGTAGACGGTGCCGAGGCTCACCCGCGGCAAGCGGCGGCGCACCATCTGGTGCACCGACTCGGCCGTCGGGTGGGATTCGGTGCCGCGCACGACCTCGAGCACCATCCGGCGCGGGCCCGTCAGCCGCAGGCCGCGCTCGCGGAGCGCGGCGCCGGAGCCGTTGTGCCCGGGGCCATTCTTAGGAATGATTCTCATTTCGAAAACCGAGGATACCGGGCGCCTGCGGGCTTGTCAAGTAGTGGTGCCGGTCGTGGACCCCGGTCCCTGCGCCAAGTCGTTGCCCGGGGGTGGCGCGGTCTAGTACACTCCCCATCTCAGGAGGACTGATCGAATGTCCCAGCCCCTGTCGCTGCGCATCGAAGGCGCACGGCAGAACAACCTCAAGAACATCTCGGTTGCCATTCCCCACGACCGGGTGACCGTCGTCACCGGCGTCTCGGGCTCCGGGAAGTCGTCCCTGGCCTTCGACACGCTCTTCGCCGAAGGCCAGTGGCGGTACATCGAGTCGCTCTCCACATACGCGCGCATGTTCCTGGAGCGGCTCGACCGCCCGGACGTGGACCGGATCGAGCACATCCGCCCGGCCATCGCCCTCGAGCAGAAGAACCCGGTCCGGACGGCGCGCTCCACCGTGGGCACGGCGACCGAGCTGCACGACTACCTCCGGCTGCTCTTCGCCCGCATCGGGCGCGTCCACTGCCCTACCTGCGGCACGGAGGCGCGGAGCGACTCGGCCGATCAGGTCGCCGATTCGCTGGTCCGCGACCATCCGGGCACGCGGGCGCGGATCTGTTTCCCCCTACCCAAGGCCCAGAACCCGGCGGTGCTGTTCTCTGCCCTGCTCCAGCGTGGCTTCGCGCGGGTGAAGGTGGGGGCGACGGTGCTGGACCTGGCCGATGCCGCCGGCCGGCCGGCGGCACTGCCTCCGGAGCTGGCCGACCAGCCGGTAAGCGTGGTGCTCGACCGGGTCGTCATCGGCGCCGACGCGCGGCGCCGCATCACGGATTCGCTGGAGACGGCCCTGGCCGAGGGAGACGGCAGCGCTCACGTGGAGATCCTGGGCCGGGGCACGGTGGCGGTGAGCCGCGAGTTCCGCTGCCCCTCCTGCGGTCTGCCGCTCACGCGGCCCCAGCCCCTCCTCTTCTCCTTCAACCATCCCCTGGGCGCCTGCCCCGAATGCAAGGGCTTCGGCAATATCCTCCGCTACGACGAAGCGCTGTTCGCTCCAGATCCCACGCGCAGTCTGGTAGACGGCGCCGTCGAGCCCTGGTCGCACCCGTCCGGACGCTGGTACCAGAAGCAGCTGCTCAAGGCCGCCAAGAAGCGCGGCCTGGACGCCACGCGCCCCTACGCGGAGCTGAGCGCCGAAGACCGCCGCTGGCTCTATGACGGTGGGCCCGGCTTCACGGGAGTCCAGGGCTTCTTCGAGGAGGTCGAGTCCTATCGCTACAAGCTCCACGTCCGGGTCTTCCTCTCGCGCTACCGCAGCCAGTCGCCCTGCCCGCGCTGCGCCGGCACGCGGCTGCGGCCCGAGGCGCTGGCGGTGCGGATCGGCGGCGCCCACATCGCCGAGCTGAGCCGGAAAACCGTCGAGGAGATCGACACCTTCCTCGACAGGCTGCCGCTCACCGAGTGGGAGCAAACGGTGGCGCGGGACGTGCTGAGACACCTCCGGGCCAAGCTGTCCTTCCTGGTGCGCGTGGGACTCAGCTACCTCACCCTGGCCCGCCAGACCCGCACGCTCTCGGGTGGGGAAGCCCAGCGCATCAATCTGGCGAATCAGCTCGGCTCCCAGCTCGTGGGCACGCTCTACGTGCTGGACGAGCCCTCGATCGGGCTGCACGCCCGGGATACGAACCGTCTCGCCGAGCTTTGCCGGGAGCTGGCCGCCGCCGGCAATACGGTGGTGATCGTGGAGCACGACCGCTCGCTGATCGAGGCCGCCGACTACCTGATCGAGATGGGTCCGGGCTCGGGCGAGCGCGGCGGCGCCGTCGTCTTCGCCGGCACCCAGCGCGAGTTCCTCAAGGACCCGCGCTCGCTCACCGCCCGCTACCTCTCGGGGCGGGAGACGATCCCCCTGCCGCTCTCGCGCCGGGACGGACGCCGCGCGCTGGTGCTGCGCGGGGCGCGGGCCCACAATCTCAAGAACGTCTCGGTCCGGATCCCGCTGCGCACGTTCACCTGCGTGACCGGCGTCTCGGGCTCGGGCAAGTCGACCCTGGTCCACGACACCCTGTACCGGGCCGTGGCGCGGCACTTCAAGACGGAGTTTCTCGTGCCCGGCGAGTACGACGATCTCAGCGGGCTCGAGCACCTCAAGGGCGTGCGCCTCATCGACCAGGAGCCCATCGGCCGCACGCCGCGCTCGAACCCGGTCACCTACGTGAAGGCCTTCGACGAGATTCGCAAGATCTTCGCGGGGCTGCCGCGAGCCAAAACCCTTGGGCTCGGGCCTGGAGCCTTCTCGTTCAACGTCCCCGGCGGCCGCTGCGAGGCCTGTCAGGGCGACGGCTTCCAGAAGCTCGAGATGTACTTCGTCGAAGACGTCTACGTCACCTGCCAGGAGTGCGAGGGCCGCCGCTACCGCTCTGAGGTGCTCCAGGTCACGCTCAAGCGCCGCGACATCAGCCAGGTGCTGCATCAGACGGTGGACGAGGCCGTGGACTTCTTCGCGCCGTATCCCGTGCTGCAGCGCCGGCTCAAAGTGCTCCAGGAGGTCGGCCTGGGCTACCTCCGCCTGGGACAGCCGGCCACGACGCTGTCGGGGGGCGAGGCCCAGCGGCTCAAGATCGCGGCCGAGCTGTCCACGCGCCTGACCACGGATCACCTCTATATCCTCGACGAGCCCACGACGGGGCTGCACCTGGACGATGTCCGCAAGCTCCTGCTCGTCCTCAACCGCCTCGTGGACGCCGGCAACACGGTGCTCGTCGTCGAGCACCACCTGGACGTGGTCAAGACGGCCGATTGGATCGTGGATCTCGGGCCGGAGGGCGGCGAGGCCGGCGGTGAGATCGTCGCCGAGGGCACGCCCGAGCAGATTGCCCAGGCCGGCAGCTCCTACACGGGAAAATATCTGCGCGATCTGCTGCCGCGCGCCAACGGGAAGTCCAGCGCGGCGCGCGCCTGATGAATTTCCAACAGATCCTGGAATCGCTCGGCATCCTGGTGTCGGGCGTGCTCTTCTACTCGTACACCTACAGCTGGTTTCCTCCGGGCCACCCACAGCGCCAGCGCTGGTGGACCGCGGTGTTGGGCCTGTCCTTCGGCGGACTTGCCATCGCCATGATGATCACCCGGATCGAGATCGCGCCCGGGGTGTTCATCGATGCCCGTCTCGTTCCCGTGGCGCTGATCGGCCTGTTCGAAGGATGGAAGATCGGCCTGCTGGCCGGCCTCGTCGGAGCGGCCTTCCGCGTCTCGCTCGGCGAGCCGGGGATGTGGGCTGCCATGGCCGGGCTGGCGCTCATGGGGCTGGGCGCGGGACTCGTGCACCGCTGGGCAGGCGGGGCCGATCAAGTCGGTCCCCGTCACGCCTTCGCCGTCACCATCATCGCACTGTCGATCACTTCGTCCGGCCTCGCCGCCCTGGGAACGGAAGGCATGAGCGCCTTCAGCCGGGTGTGGATCTCCTACCTGCTGATGCTGGTCGCGGGCATCGCGTTCCTCGCGAAGCTGTTCCACGACGTCGTCATCGAGCACCAACTGGCGGCCCAGCAGCAGCGCTTCCGCGCCATTCTCGACGAAGCCGGCGACGCGATCCGAATCGTGGACGCCGACACGCTCGTCATTGTCGAGTGCAACCGGGCCGACTGCGAGATCACCGGGCGCCCCCGTGAGGAGATGATCGGCCGGAACTCGCGGGACTTCTGGCTGGGCGATGCCGACGAGCGGGCCCGCCGGGAGGCGGCGATGGCGGAGGCCCGCGCGACGGGCGTCGCCCGAACGCTCGGCGCGCCCCTGCGAACAGCCTCCGGCCACACCCTGATCGTCGACTCGACCCGCTGCATCGTGAACTATCAGGGCCGGCGCTACGAGATCATCATCTACCGCGATGCCGGCGAGCGCCTCAAGGCCGAGGCGGCCATGCGCGAGGCCACGGAGCTCCGCTCGGTCAACCTGCTCGCCCAAGCCGCGTCCCACGAGATCAATAATCCCCTGGCCGTGATCGTGGGCTACCTGCAGCTGCTGAACGATCGCGCGGAGGCCGGCAGCCAAGAGGCGCGGTGGCTGGGCATGTCCATCGAAGCATCGGCACGCATCAAGGACGCGGTCGCGCGGCTCCGCCGCATCGTCCGCGTCGAGAGCACCCGGCCCTCCGGCTCCACGCCGCCCATCCTGGATACCGAGAAGTCCAGCCAGCCGGCTGACGAGTGACCCGCCCGCTGTTCTACGGCTGGGTCGTCGTGGGCGGAGCCTTCCTCGTCCTGTTCACGGCCTATGGCGCCCAGTATTCCTTCGGCGTCTTCTTCTCGGCGCTCCTGGAGGAATTCGGCTGGAGCCGCGCGAGCCTCTCGGGGGCCTTCTCACTCTACGCTTTCGGCTATGGCGTCTTTGCCCTCGTCGCCGGCCGTCTCACCGACCGCTGGGGCCCGCGCGTGGTCATTGCCCTGGGCGGCGTCTTCCTGGGCGCAGGACTCATCGGCATGAGCAGGACGAGCCAGCTCTGGCACCCCTATGTCTTCTACGGAATCGTTGCCGCCGTCGGCATGTCCACGGCCTATGTGCCGTGCAATGCCACGGTGGCCAAGTGGTTCACCCGGCGCCGGGGGCTGGCCGTCGGCATCGCCACCGCGGGCGGCAGCCTGGGCACCTTCGCGCTGCCGCCTCTGGCCCATCTGCTGGTGAGCCGCGCCGGCTGGCGGTGGGCGTATGTGGTCTTCGGCGCGGGCATCCTGCTGTCGCTCAATCTGATCGCGCTTTTCATGCGCCGTGATCCCGAGTCGGTAGGCCTCTTGCCGGACGGCGACAGCGCGGCGGACCATGCCGCGCGGGCCGCAATCCGCGGCGAGAGGACCTGGACCATGGGCGGCGCCGTGCGCACGCGGGCCTTCTGGATTCTCTTCGCGATCTTCGCCGCCACCTGGATCCCGGTCTTCGTCCCGCTCGTTCACCTGGTGCCGCTGGCGCGCGGGCTCGGCGTCCCCGCCCTCTGGGCGGCGACGCTGCTCAGCGCCCTCGGCATCGCCGCGATCGCCGGCCGGCTGCTCATGGGCGGCGCCTCCGACCGGCTGGGCCGGCGGCCGGTGCTGGCCCTGGCGCTGGCGATTCAGGCCACCTCATTCGTCGCGCTGTGGGCGGCCGCCGGGCTCGGCGCGCTCTATGCCGCCGCCCTGCTGTTCGGCTTCTCCTACGGCGCCGTCTCCACCCTCTTCCCGGCCGTTGTCGCGGATTACTTCGGCCGCGAGCAGGCGGGCTCGATCGCGGGGCTGCTCTTCTCGATGGCGGGCTCCATGGCCGCCTGGGGCCCGCTGGTCGCGGGCTGGATCTACGACCGGTCGGGCAGCTACGGCCTCGCCTGGTGGCTGAGCGCGGGATTCAATGCGCTCGCCCTCGCGCTGCTCGCGTTCGCGCGGCCTCCGCGCGCGCTTAGCACGTAGGACCCACCCGCGCTGTCTGCCTCACCGACGGGATCGTCGCCGCCATCGAGCCTGCTGTGTGCCTCCCTACTGGATCACCTCGTCCGCTCGCAGCGCCAGCGACGGCGGGATGGTGAGGCCCAGCGCCTTCGCGGTTTTCGTGTTGATGACCAGCTCGAACTTGGTGGGTTGCTCGATGGGGAGGTCGCCCGGCTTGGCGCCCTTGAGAATCCGGTCCACGTAGGTCGCAAGCCGACGGAAGATCACCTTTTCGTCCGGCCCGTAACTCATCAGGCCGCCCGCTTCCACGTAGCCCCTATCCGAGAACATCGCGGGCAGCCGGTGGCGGGCTGCCAGCTCCACGACCCTCCTTCGATGCGCCCGGAACATGTTGCTCTGTGTCAGGGCGAGCGCCTCTGGGCGTTCATGGGCCAGGCTCGCAAACACCTTCTCGAGATCCTCGGGGCGGCGCACTTCCGCAGGCCGAACCTGTAAGCCCAGCGACCTGGCTGCGGCCTCTGCGTCCCTCACCGAAAGCGGCTGCGTCCGACTCTCGGGATTCCAGAGCAGGGCGATGCGGGAGAGCCCCGGAACGGTCTCCTTCAACAACTCGATCCGCTTTCCAATCAGTTCGCGTCCGCTGGTCGTCAGGCCGGTGACGTTCCCTCCCGGCCGCGCCAGGCTGGCGGCGAGTCCCATCTCGACCGGATCAGCCCCCGCCGCCGTGACGATCGGAATCATCCGCGTCGCCTTCCTGGCTGCCAGGGCCGTGGTCGTCCCCCACGCCACGATGACATCGACCTTGAGCCGGACCAGCTCAGCGGCAACGTCGGGCAGGCGGTCGTAATGGCCAACCGTGGTGCGGTCTTCGAAGGCGATGTTCTGGCCTTCGACCCAGCCCTGCTCGCGAAGGCCTTGGCGGAGCGCTTCGAAGAGCGGTGACGATTCGGCCGAACCGAGCCCAAAGAGCCCGACACGCGGCGCTTTCGCCGGCTGTGCCTCGGCGGCGCGCGGCGCGGCGAGGAGGCCGCCACCGATCATCGCCAGGAACGTGCGACGCGGCATATCGGGCAAGTGGGTGGGGTTCATGGAGTGCTCTTCACGGGCTGGCGGCGAGTCTAGCAGGATCGCCGTCCGAAGACACCGGCAGAGTGCGCCTATGGGGTGCGTGTCGCTCGCATTCGCCCGGCCTCCGGCCGCGAGCCGCGAAGCCGGCCTCGCTTGACGGGCCCGGACGCCCCCGCTAGACTCAGCCGGTCCGAACAGCCGACAGCCGAGACCCGCGCACCCGGAGACATCACATGAAATCGCTCAAGGACAAGTACTGCATCGTCGGCGTCGGCGAGACGGAGTACAGCCGCCACTCGGGCCGCAGCACCCGCGCCATGGCCGTCGAGGCCATCCGCAATGCCATGGCGGATGCGGGGCTGGGGCGGGACGGCGTCGACGGCATGATGTCCTATCAGAGCGGCGATTCGACCCCGTCGAACTGGGTGTCGGCCGATCTCGGCTTGAGACTCAATTTCTTCATGGACGTGGTGGGCGGGGGCTCGTCCAGCGAGGCGCTCGTCGGCCTCGCCATGGGCGCCATCGAGACGGGCATGTGCCATACCGTGGCGCTCTACCGATCGATGAACGGCTATTCCGACTTTCGCATCGGCGGCACCGGCGCGCGCGCCGCCCAGCCCGTGCGCGGCCTCGACCTCGCCCAGGTGCCCTTCGGCATGCGCAGCGCCGGGCAGAGCTTCGCGCTCACCTTCATGCGCCACATGTACGACTATGGGACGACCTCCGAGCAGGTGGCCCACGTGCGCGTGGCCCACAGCAAGCACGCCTCGCAAAACCCCAAGGCACTGCTCAAGGAGCGCGTCACCGTGCAGGACGTGCTCGCCTCGCGGTGGATCGTCAAGCCGCTCCACCTGCTGGATTGCTGCCTGGAGACGGACAATGCGACCGCACTCATCGTGACCAGCGCCGAGCGGGCCCGCGATCTCAAGCAAAAAGCGGTCTACGTTCTGGGCGTGGCGGGACGCGTGAACAAGCCGCGCACCGACTTCCACTGGGCCTGTGGCCCCATCAGCCGGGTCGCCGGTTATTACGCGGAGGACATCGTCTTCGGCCAGGCGGAGATCTCGCCGGAGGACATCGATCTCACGGGCTCCTACGACGCCTTTACCTTCACCACCATGCTCCAACTGGAGGAGTACGGCTTCTGCAAGAAGGGCGAGGGCGGACAGTACGTCTCGGGCGGGATCATCGAGCTGGGCGGCCGGCGTCCGAACAATACCTCGGGCAGCCATCTCTGCGAGGCCTACACCCACGGCATGAGCATGGTTATCGAAAACGTGCGCCAGCTGCGGGGGCGCGTGGACGACTACTGCCCTGGCTGGGCCGAGGGGAAGCACTCCTACGACTACTCGCCGGGCAAGTGCCGCCAGGTGAAGAACGCGCGCGTCGCCATGAACCTGGGCTGGAGCATGCCGCCGACGGGCTCGGCCCTCATCCTCAGGAACTAGCCATGCCCACCATCGAATATCGCGGGATGAACCTGGTCATTCCGGAGAACGACTCCGAGTGGCGGGAGCACTTCAAGCTCGCGCGCCAGCACAAGCTCATGCTGCGCGCTTGCAAGGCCTGCGGGCTCCTGCGCTACCCGCCGAGCCACGGCTGCCCCTGGTGCGCCTCGCTCGACTGGGAGTGGAAGGAAGTAAGCGGCCGCGGGACCATTCACTCCTATGAGATCGTGGTCCACGCCATCCAGCCGGGCTTCAAGGACTGGACTCCCTACCCGGTGGTCCTCGTGGAGCTGGACGAGCAGCGCGGTAAGCCCACCGAGCACGAGGCGCTGCGCATCATCGCCAATCTGGTGACGCCGGGCTTCAAGCCCGAGGCCGAGCAGAACGCGGCCATCGGCAAGCGCGTGCGCGTGATCTTCCAGGACATCGGGGACGACTTCGCGCTGCCCCAGTTCACGCTGAGCGAGGAGCCGCCCCAGGGCCGCGTCTGGCAGCTTCCGGGCTAGGCCTTCATTCCCGCTGAGCGAAGGACCGCGCCCGGGATGATGAGGCGGGCGGCCATGACGGGCCGGGGCGAGGTGCCGACGCGCAGCTCGCCCACGATGCTGAGCAGCATGTAGGCCTCCTGCGGCGACAGCGGCGTCACCGCCGCCACGTACTCCACGGCGGCGCGCGAGCAGTCAGCCGTGGCCAGCTCCACGGTCTCGCCGAAGCCCATCACCTGCACCGTATCGTCCACCTCGATGATGGGCCGCTCCACGTGCCGGCCCTTGTCGAGCAGGATGCGCGCCCGGACGTGGGCGTCGCACTCGACGCCGGTGCCCGCAATGATGCCGTCCGAGACGGCGGCGTGCGGATCGGCGAAGAAGACGAGCGCCCCGGGCACCATCACGCGGAGATGGATGCGGCTGCCCGCCTTGGCGTCCTTCTGGTCGAAGTCGCCGCCGTAGGGTCCCGCGTAGGCTGGCTTGTAGCCCTCGGGCGGCATCGTCGACACGGTGCCGAGATTGGGCTGGAGCGGGATCGGAATGCGCCCTTCGAACCAGGCGTGGCCGTCGTGTACCGGCACCCGGACGGCGTGAGGATCGGGGAAATCGTCCATGAGCACGCCGAACTTCTTGAGAATGGCATTGACCCCTTCGCCGCGCGGCGTGACCTCCAGCAGCTCCACCACCACGGCATCGCCTGGCTCGGCCCCGCGCACCCAGATGGGCCCGGCGATGGGCGCCAGTGGATGGCCCTCGGATTCGGGAGTGAACGGCGTCGGCACCGTGCGGATGTCCTTGATGTCGGCGAAGGCGCCGCGCACCTCGACCGTGATCTCCGTGCCCGGGTCGATCGTGATCGTCGGCGGCGTCGCCGGATTAACGTCGAACAGATACCACGTCTTCTTCATGGGGTCAGGTCTTGAAATACGACATTCTCTGACAATTGTTGTCCAGCCCTCTGTGCTCGAAGAAGCCCTCTAGTGACACTCTTGGGCACAAAATGTAGCAATTCAAGACCTGACCCCGGTGGTGAGGCGGGCGAGCACTTCGTCGAAGACTTTGTCGGCCAGCACGCGCACCTCGTCACGCGTCAATGGCTGGATGGGATGCGGCACCATGACGGTGCGGTAGTCGGTGGCCCCCAGCGCCGCGGCCTGGGCGCGCGCGGCCTTCGCAAACTCGGTCGAGATCACCGTCGCCGTCGGAAGCCCCTGATCCTCGAAGAACACGCCGTCGTGCACACTGCACGTTGTGCAGGACCCTCAGTCGGCGAGAGCCTCGATGACGACGTCGCTGGCCTTGAGGATTTCCGCGCGGAGATCCTCTGGCGCGGGACGGGCAAAGGTCGGCTTCTTCTTCCGTACGATGGCCTTGGCCTTGGTGCGCTCGCGCAGCAGCTCCTCGATGCGGTCCAGCAGATGATCGCCCTTGGCCTTGGAGATGTCCAGCAGCGTGATCACCTTGCCGTCCAGCGTCGCCGGGCGGGTGGCCGTCTTGCGCGGCACGGCCACGGAGTCGGTGGGGTCCAGGAACTCGTCGGTCGCCATGCGTGCCTCCTAGAAGAGTCGGATTTTCTTGATAACCATGCGCGACATCTTGGGGAATGTCCAGCCCGGAATCACGGCGGAGAAGCGCCCGGCCGTGCCGCCGGCGACAATGATCTTGAGGTTCTCCGGCTCGCGAAACTTCGGAATCAGCGTTTCGTTGGTTTCCGGACGGGGGAACTTCGCCAGGACGTGGGCCGGCAGCCCCTCGCCGCCCTCCACTCCGGGAATAAGCTCCTTCACGGGCTTGCGCAGTCGCTCCCAGAGGAATCGCCGGATCTCGGCCTTGCCCCAGCCGTCCCCCGCGACGGTCCGGGCGTGCTCTGGCGAGAGCACCACCACGGTGTCCCCATGGTGGGTGGATTTGTGGTGAGAGACGACCTCGAGCGATTTGCCGATGGTGATGAGCAGATCGCGCGCGCTGCGGCTCCGATGGTCGTAGACGCCGTGAGGCGCCTCGCCGGCGAACGCCGCCACCGTGCTGTCCCCCCGATCGAAGCCGTGCTCGACCGAGAGCGGCTCCCAGGGGCTTTCCTCCTCGTTCTCGCCGATGCAGTAGGTATAGCGGCCGGGATGTCCCAGCGTCGACATGCTCACCACGCCGGGCGCGGCCC
>JBKPCB010000095.1:0-25562 GCA_046727155.1 Candidatus Methylomirabilota bacterium
CCCCGTCAGGATCTGCCGCGCCCGCGCTTCGCGGTACTCGAAGGCCGCAGTGATCCGACGGCCCGCACCCAGCCGGTGGGCCAGACTTCCGAGCGGCCCCAGCGGCAGCCGATAGGTGACGCGGTCCTCGACCCAGGTGCCGAGCGGTCCGGCCGCGCCCTCGCGCTCCGGCGCCTCAACGAAGCGGTGCCGATGCTCCCAGCGCGCGAAGGGGCCCCAGAGCTGCGCGTCCATAAAACGGTAGGGCGGGTCGAACTCGCGCACCATCACGCGCCAGCGGAGCGGCACGGCGCCCACGCGGACGCTGAAGTCGAGCACGCTGCCCGCCGCGAGCCGCTCGGGCGGCGCGGCGAGCCAGGTGAGGCGCGCCGACGGGCGGTTGACCGCCGTCAGGTTCCGGGGATTCGCGAAGAACTCGAAGACCTCGGGGCGGGGGCGCGGCAGCCAGAAGCGCCGCTCCAGGATGTGGTCGGCCATAAGTCCCGCGCTATCATAGGCAGGTGACCGGACCCGGTCAAACCCGCGCCTACGTCGCGCTCACTCTCATCGTCGCGCTCTGGGGCTCCTTCCCGGCCTTCGCCAAGCTCGCCCTCGTCCACTTCCCGCCCTACGTGCTGGTAGCGCTGCGCTGCAGCCTCGCCTCGGCGTTTCTCGCCACCCTATTGCTGCGCCGGGGCTGGGACGAGTTTCGCGCTCTCGGTTGGGGCGACCTCCGCACCTTCTCCTTCCTCGGCTTTGCGGGCGTCTTCGTCTCCACCGGCGGTTCCTACCTTGCCATCGCGTTCACCACCGCGACGAACGCCATCATCCTTCAGGCCGCTACTCCGGTGCTGGTCGCCCTCGGCTCACGCGTTTACCTTGCAGAGCGGCTCCGGCCCCTCCAGTGGGCGGGCGTCCTCTGCTCGACGGCGGGCGTGGCCCTCGTGATCAGCAAGGGCAGTTGGCGGGCCATCGTGCACCTCGACCTGCACCCCGGCGATTTCATCATGCTGGTCACCCAGCTCGGCTGGAGCGCGTATACCATCTACGGAAAGCGCGTGCTCGCGATCCACTCGCCCGCCGTCGCGACGACGGCGGCTTACATCCTCGGCTCGCTCATGCTCCTCCCCATGGCCTTTCTCGCCGCGCCGTTCTTTCCCGCCCCAGATTTCCGCTCGCCGGTGGCCTGGGGGGTCGTTCTCTACCAAGCCTTGCTGGGAGCGATCGCCCACATCGGGTGGTACGAAGGCGTCAAAGCCGTCGGGGCAAGCCGCTCCGCGGTCTTCATGAATCTACAGCCGGTGGTCGGCGTGCTTCTCGCCTGGGCGATGTTGGGAGAGGCGATCGGATGGCCCGTGCTGGTGGGCGGGGCGGCGGTACTGCTGGGCGTGGGGCTGACAACGCGCCAACCGGCGGCCGGGAGCACACCTGCCCCCGGCCGCGCGGCCGAGCGTTCCGTCTAGAGCTTCTTCACCTCGGCGAGAACCTTGTCCGGGTTGGGCAGCTCGCCCTTCCCGTAGCGCTCGGTGAAGCGGACCTTCCCCTGCTTGTCGATGATGAACGTCGCGCGCACGTTGGCGTTCCAGTCCGGCCAATAGACACCGTAATCCTTGGACACCGCGCGGTGAATGTCCGACAGCAGCGGGTAACTCGAAATCCCAACGGTCTTGGCCCAGTTCTCATGGCTGAACGGGCTGTCCGTGCTGATACCCAGCACCTGGGTATTGGCCGCCTCGAAGTCCTTCACTCGCTTGTCGAAGGCGGGCATGCAGGTGGATCAGCCCGGCGTCCAGTCGAGTGGATAGAACAGCACCACGACGTTCTTGCCGCGGTAGTCCTTCAGGCTGATTTCTTTGAGGCCGATGGTCTTCAGCGTGAAGTCAGGCGCCGTGTCGCCGACATTCAGCGTCTTGTTCTCGGTCATTCAGCGGGTCCCTCCTTTCGCGCGTGGATGTGCCCTGCGAGAGTGCATCATAGCCGACGGCCCCTGGCTCTTCAATCCGCCTTCCCGGAGCCTTCCCCGCGTCCGCGAGGGGACGGGCACCGCGGGCTTGCGCTTCCGGCTCCAGAGCTCGCGACGGCCAGCTTCGAGCGCCGCATCCTCCAGGCCGAGGAAGCCGGCCGCCGTGACCACCTGCCCCGTTTCCCACAGCGCCGCGAAGCGCTCGCGGTAGGCGCCATCGCGCAGGGCGTAATGGTCCATGATGACGCGGCAACCGGTGGCGTCGACGATCCGGAGGAGATTGGCGATTCCGGCCTCGATCACCGCACGGCCGAGCTGACCTTCGAGGTACGCGGGCGGGCCCGAGAGGTAGAGCAGGTTGGGGCGCTCGCGGATCAGGTATGCGGCCGCCACGGGCGAGAGCGGACCCTGGACGTCGGAGGCGTGGACGAAGCGCTTGCCTTCGCGCCTGTCGGTGACGGTCAAGGCAACCACGTGTCCCAACGCCGTGCCGTCGGTCCCGTGGGGCAGCGGCGGTGAAGCGCTGAGGACGGCCTCGGGCGTTTCGAGCCGGCGCCCCTCGGCGATGTCGAGGCGGCAGCCCTCGACCAGGCTCCGCCAGAACCGCTCCGCCCGCTGCTTCTGCTTTGGATTGATTGTCCGCTTGGGATCTTTGGCCCACACCGTCCGGCCGGCGTAGAGATGCTCGTCGTAGCGGAAGTGATCCTCATGATAGTGGCTGAGGAAGACGATCGAGGCCCGGTCGGCATAGGCGCTGATGCGGTCGTTCGAGCGCTTGAGCGCTTCCCACTCCTGGTCGGCCGGCGGCAGGTTGAAGCGGCTCGACCCGAGCGCGGCGCCGGGATCGATGAGGATGCGGGTTTCCCCGCACTCGACGTAGGTGGCCATCGAGCGCGCGCCGAGCGACTCGGCCGCCAGCGGGACGACGTTCACGACGGCCGTGGCGCAATCGGGCGGGGCGGCCGCGGTGACGGGACCCGCCCGATTGCGCCAGACTCCATCAGATGCACCGGCCTCCGTCCACCTCGACGCAGCTGCCGGTCATCATGGCGGCGTCGTCGGAGGCGAGGAACAGCGCCGCCCGGGCGATGTCCTCGGGGAGGTTGAGCCGGCCCAGCGGCACCGTCCCCCGGTAGCGCGCCATTCCCTCCTCGTCCACCTCCTTTTTCCCCATGAAGGTGGGAAGCATCGGAGTTTCCGTCGCCACGGGCGCGATGGCGAGAACCCGCACGCCGAAGGGCGCGCCCTCCAGCGCGAGGCTCTTGGCCATCACGGCGACGGCACCCTTGGAGGCGGAATAGCACTGCACGCCGGGACGCGGCCGGATCGCCGACGTCGAGGCCGTGATGAGGAACACTCCGCTCTTCTGCCGCTTCATCACGGGCATGGCGTACTTGGCGCCGAGAAACACGCCTTTGACATTGACCGCCATGATCTGGTCGAAGACGCTCTCGTCGACGTCGCCCACCGCCGATGGGAACTGCGGCACGCCGGCATTGGCATAGAAGACGTCGAGGCGGCCCCAGTGCGCCAGCGTCTGGTTGATCGCCGCCTGATTGTCGCCCGCCTTCGACACGTCGGCCCGGATGGCCAGGGCCTGGCCGCCGGCCTTTTCGATTTGCTCCGCCGTCGCCTTGGCGGCATCCTCTCTCACGTCCACGACGGCCACCCGCGCCCCTTCCCGCGCGAAGAGCACGGCCGAGGCCTGTCCGATCCCGGATCCCGCTCCCGTCACCAGCGCCACTCTGTCCTTGAGCTTCATCGTGATTCTCCTCTCGGGCCCGCGCCCGCTTCTTTCAGATCGGCAACGATGCCGCCCGTGCCCCGCATCAGCTCCTCGGGGGTGAGCGGAAATACGCATTCGGGCACTCCGGCAGCCGCATAGACCAGCTCATACTGGAGCAGGTCGCGGTCGATGTATGTCCTCAGCGGCGCGGGGTGGCCTACCGGCGCCACACCCCCGATCGCATAGCCGGTCGCCTGCCTCACGGTTTCGGGATCGGCTCGCCGGATGAGCCCTCCCGCCAGCTCGCCGAGCCTGGCCTCGTCGACGCGATTGGCGCCCGAGGCAATGACCAGCAGCGGGTTGCCATTGGCCGTGAAGACCAGCGACTTGGCGATCTGTCCGACCGCGACGCCCAGCGCGTCGGCCGCTTCCCGCGACGTGCGGGCGTGGACAGCGAGCTCGATCACTCGGCGGTCCACTCCGAGCGCGGCCAGCGCCGCCTGAACCTTCTCGGCGGCCGGCTTCACGCGCTCAGAGCGCCAGCTCGGCCATGACCCGGAGCGCCTCCTCCTGGCCCACCGCGCAGATCATGGTCGTGACGCCGGAGCCCGTCCAGCGCGAGAGCCGCTCCTTGATGCGCTCCTTGGGCCCGCACAGCGCGATCTCGTCCACGAGCGCGTCCGGCACCTGGGCCGCGGCCTCCTCCTTCTTCCCCGACAGGTACAGGTCCTGGATCGCCTTGGCGGCCGCCTCGTAGCCATAGCGGCACACCAGCTCGTTGTAAAAGTTCTTCTCGCGCGCGCCCATGCCGCCCACGTACAGCGCCAGCCGCGGCTTGATGATATCTCGGCAGGCCTTCACGTCGGCCCCCAGCACGATGGGCACCGTAGGCGCCACGTCGAAGCCCGCGAGGGACTTGCCTCCGCCCGCCGCCTTGAATCCCGCGTCGAGGTGCGGCGCGAAGATGGACATGCGGTCGGGCGAGAAATACACCGGCAGCCAGCCGTCGGCGATCTCGGCGGCCAGCGCCACGTTCTTCGGCCCGATCGCGGCCAGGTAGATCGGAATATCCGGCCGTCCATGGAGGATGGACTTCAGCGGTTTGCCCAGCCCCGTCGCATCGGATCCCATATACGGGATCTGGTAGTAGGCGCCCTTGAACTCCAGGGGCTTCTCCCGCCGCCACACGGCCCGGACGATCTCCACGTATTCCCGCGTCTTGGCCAGCGGCTTGCCGAATGCCACGCCATGCCAGCCCTCGACGACTTGCGGCCCCGACACGCCGAGCCCCAGCAGAAAGCGTCCGCCCGAGAGCTGATCGAGCGTGAGCGCCGTGGTCGCTGCCAGCGTCGGCGTGCGCGCCGGAATCTGCATGATCGCGGTCCCCACGCCGATGCGCTTGGTCTGCGCCGCGATCCACGCGATCACCGACACGGCGTCCGAGCCATAGGCCTCGGCCGACCACACCGAGTGGAAGCCCAAGCGATCCGCTTCCTGGATGAGGGGCAGGTTGAGTCCCAGCTGTGAGCCCGAATAGCTGAGGTTCAGTCCGAGTCGCATATCGAGTCTCCGATCAGAGCCGTGACAGCGCCGCCATGTCCAGCCGGCTCGCGTGACGCGGTCCGCGCCAGCGGTGCCGATCCAGCCGGACGCGCCCGCGGCGCACCGGCACGCCTTCCTGCTCCAGCAGCACCCGCTGGGTGAGCATGGAGCCGACATTGGCCCGGAGGCTGATCCCGCCCTGGGCGTTCACCACCCGGTGCCAGGGCACGCCCGGCGCACAGTGGCGCATCGCGTAGCCCACCGCGCGCGCCGCTCGCGGATAGCCGAGGATGGCGGCGATCTGCCCGTATGTCGCTACCTGCCCGCGTGGAACCTTCTTCACCAGACCATAGACCGCCCGATGGAACCGGGTCATCCCCGTCCGAGGCCGAACTGCAGCTCGTAGAGCCGCGAGTAGAGTCCGCCGCGGGCCAGCAGCTCGGCATGACGCCCCGCCTCCCTCACCTGGCCCTTGTGGAGCACGAGGATGCGGTCCGCCCGCTGGATGGTCGAGAGGCGGTGGGCAATGATCACGCTCGTCCTTCCCTCGACCAGCCGGGCCAGCCCCGCGCGGATCAGCGCCTCGGACTCGGGATCCACGCTGGAGGTGGCTTCATCCAGCGCCAGGACGCGAGGATTATAGATGAGGGCCCGGGCGATGGCCAGCAGCTGCCGCTGTCCTTGCGAGAGGTTGACGCCGCGCTCGCGGAGGTCTTCCTGCAGGCCCCGCGGCAGCGCGGCGACCAGGCGCGCCGCATTGGCGGCGGCCAGGGCGCTCTGCACTTCACCGGCCGTCACGGCGCCGTCACGGCCCAGCCGAAGGTTGTCTTCCACGGTGCCGCTGAAGAGGAAGACCTCCTGCGGAATCAGTCCCACGTGCCGGCGCAGGGCGCGCAGGTCCCAGTCCCGCACGTCGCGGCCTTCCACCAGCACTTGGCCGCGCGTCACGTCGTAGGCGCGCGTCATGAGCCGCGCCACCGTGGTCTTGCCTTCTCCCGTCGGCCCCACCAGCGCCACCTGCTGCCCACGCGGCACCGAGAACGAGCAGTCCTGCAGCACCCACTGCTCGTCCTCATAGGCAAACCACACCTCGCGGAATTCCACTGCGGGCCCCGTGCCCTCCGGCGCCGACACGATTGCCCCGGCGGCCGGCCGGTCGCCAATGGCGGGCTCGGCGTCGAGAAGGCCGAAGATCCGCTCCGCCGAGACCATCGCCGCCTGCATCACCGTGTACTTGGCCCCGAGGTCGCGGATCGGCAGGAAGAAACGGTTCGTGTACTCGAGGAAAGCCACCAGGCCGCCGAACGTGAGCGCACCAGCCACCACCTGGCCGCCGCCGTACCAGAGCAAGAGCGCGACGGCGGCCGATCCGATGGCCTCGACGCCGGCGTAGAGCGAGGCGTCGTAGAACGTCGAGCGGAACTGGGCGCGACGGAGATCCGCGTTGAAGCCGCCGAAGAGCCGGCGCTCCCGCCCCTCCCGGGCGAAGAGCTGAATCACCGCCATGCCCTGAAGTGATTCCTGAAGGAAGGCATTCAGTCGCGCGAGCCGAGTGCGCACGCCCCGATAGCTGTCCCGGGCCTTGAGCCTGAAATAGCCGGCGCCCAGGACCAGCACCGGGACGAGGGCGAAGGTCACGAGGGCCAGTCGCCAGTTCATGCCGAGCATGATCACCACGACGCCAGTCAGGGTGAAGACGTCGCCCAGCACCGAGACCACGCCGCTGGTGAACAGCTCGTTGATCGCCTCGACATCGTTCAGCACGCGCGTCATGAGGCGTCCAACCGGGTGGCGATCGAAGAATGCCGCGTCCATCCGCTGGATATGGGCGAAGAGCGCGTTCCGCAGATCGTGCATCACCCGCTGGCCGGTGAGCTGGGTGAGATAGGCCTGGGCCACGCGCAGCGCGTAGAGCACGAGCAACGTGAGCAGGAAGAGCAAAGCGATGCGCCCGAGGCCGGGCCAGTCTCGCTTCAGGATGTGCTCGTCGATGGCGATCTTCACCAGGTAAGGCTGGAGCAGCTCGAGCAGGGTGGCGAGCGGGAAGACCAGCAGCGAGAGCAGCAGGAGCCCCCGGTGCGGGCGCGTGTGCTCCCAGATGCGGCGCATCAACCGCGCGTCGTAGGCTTTGCCGAGGATCTCATCCTCATGCATTGGCGATCTCTTCTTCAATCTGCTGCACTCTCCACAGCCGGGAATACAGGCCGCCGGCGGCGAGCAGCTCGGCGTGGCGCCCCTGCTCGACGACCCGGCCTTGGTCGAGCACCACCACGTGATCGGCCTCTTCGGCTGCGCGCAGCCGGTGGGTCATGAGCAGGGTCGTGCGCCCGCGGACGGCGGCCCTCAGCGCCAGAAGAATCTCCCACTCCTTGGCGGCGTCCACGGACGCCAAGGCGTCATCGAGGACGAGGAAGGGCGGATCGGCGGCCAGTGCCCGCGCCAGCGCCACACGCTGACGCTGGCCTCCCGATAAGGTGAGCCCACGCTCACCGACCACCGTGTCCCAGCCATTCGGAAAGGCGGCCACGTCGGCCTCGATCCCGGCCGTCCGCCCCACGGCCTCGAGCCGGTCGTCGCCAAGGCCATCGTCGGCCAGCAGCACATTCTCCCGGAGCGGTCGCGAGAAGAGAAACGCTTCCTGCGGCACATAGCCCACCGAGCGCCGCAACCTGTCCAGCGGGAGCTCCCGAACGTCGACGCCGCCGATGAATACCGAGCCCGGCGGCGGGTCGAAGAGCCGGCAGAGCAGCAGCCCCAGCGTGGACTTGCCGCTTCCCGTGGGACCGACGACGGCCACGAGCCCGCCCTCGGCCACGGTGAAGCTCACGTCGCTCAGCGCCACGCCGCGGCCTTCATAGCCGAAACTGAGATGCCTGAACTCGATCGGCCCGGTCTCGAGCAGGCCGGGAGCCGGCTGCGCCGGCTGAGGCGGTTCGGGCTCGTCGAGGATCTCGACGATGCGCTGCATCGAGGCGAGGCCACGCTTGACATTGGCCAAGGTCCAGCCCAGCGCGATGGTCGGCCAGGCGAGATAGGCCAGGTAGCCGTTGAAGGCAACGAATGCGCCCAGCGTAATCCGGCCGTCCACCACGGCCTTGCCGCCCAGCCAGAGAACGATGAGGGCGCCCAGCCCCGAGATGAATCCGAGCATCGGCCAGGCCACGGCCTGGGTGCGCGCCAGGCCGAGGCTGCGCGCCAGGTATTCCCGATTGAGCCGGCCGAAGCCGGCGATCTCCCGCTCCTCCATCGTGTAGGCGCGGACCACCGGCATGCCGGAGAGATTCTCCTGGACCTTGGCCGAGAGGATGCCAAGCTGCTCCTGAACCGCGGTGGAGCGGACCTCGACGTCGTGATTGAAGCGCTTGGCGACCAGCACCAGCGCGGGGAAAGGCGCGAGGGCATACAGCGTGAGCCACGGATCGATGGCCCACATCGCGCCCAGCGTCCCCAGGAAAGTCAGCGAGGTGCCGATCAGCATCACGATGCCGAAGCCGGCCAGCATCCTGAGGGCGGCGATGTCGTTGGAGGCGCGGGACATCAGATCGCCGGTGCGGCGGCGGTGGTAGAAGGCCGGCGGCATCGCCTGCAGATGCGCGTAGAGATCGGCGCGCACGTCGTGCTCCACCCACTGCCCCGCGCCAATGATGGTGAACCGCGAGCCGAGTCGGGCGGCGCCGTGGGCCGCCGCGAGCAGGAGGATGATCACCACGTAGCGCCCGACAGGCACGCCGCGCCCGAGGGCATCCACCGCGAGCTTCACCGTCCAGGGAATGCCGAGCGAGAAGCCAGTGGCGAGAACGAGGCAGCCCGCGCCGGCGGCGTAACGCCACCGATAGCGCAGCAGATATCTCAGGAGCCGGTGAGCAGTGGACACCCGTTCAGTATAGACCAATGCGGAAGAAGGGCGACCGGCGCCCGGCCCGGCGCGCGGTCAGGAAGGGGTCGGCGCCCCGTCCCGGTAAGGACGGAGTGCGGCGTACACCGCGAAGATCGTCGGCGTGGGCACGCCGTCGCGTTGACCGAGCCTCACCGCGTGGCCGTGGAGCGCCTCCAGCTCGAGCCGCTTGCCCTGGGCAAGGTCGTGATGGAGCGAAGAGGTGAACGTGGGCCCCAGATTGTCGAGCATGCCCAAGCACGTATCGACGAAGCCGGGGGCGAGCGCGGCGCCTCCGGCATTTCCAAGCGCCACCATCTCCTCAAGGATCAGACGGTACAGGCGCCGGGTCTCGGGCACGCTCCTGACCACGCCGGCCGGGCTGCGCGTCAGCGCGGTCGTGCCGGCATGCGCGGCGATGAACACGTACTTCTCCCAGAGCGTACGGAGCATGTTGGCCGAGATCTCAGCGTCGATCCCCGCTCTCTTGCAGGCGCCCAGAAAGGCCCGCGCCCGCTCGCTCTCGCGTCCGTCCATTTCCCCGAAGACGATGCGGCCCAGAAACTTGTGGCTGATGATGCCGGGCGATTCGATCGTGGCCAGCACCTGGGCGATACCGCCCATGACGTGGCCCGGCCCCAGAATGCGCTCGAGCTTTTCCTCATTGTCCACGCCGTTCTGCACCGGCAGCACACCGGTGGCCGGGCCCACCACTGACTTGATTGCTTCGCCCGCGCTCTCGGTGTCGTATGACTTGACGCAAAACAATACGATATCGGCCGGCGGCTGACCCTCCAGCTTTTCCATTACGGGCGACCGGACTACCCACTCACCTTCCGCGGCCGATTTCACCCGGAGCCCGTTCTTCCGGATGGCATCCAGGTGCTCGCCGCGCGCGACGAAGGTGACGTCCTCGCCCGCCCGCGCCAGCTTGGCGCCGAAGTATCCGCCCGTCCCGCCCGATCCCATCACGACGATGCGCATGGACGTCACTCTGCGAGAGCCGTCCCGGGTTGTCAAGCGAGCCCATGCTATCCTCGGCCGTTGTGAGCGAGTCATTCCGCGACGTGGCCGTGGCGGCCGCCCGACGGGCCGGCGCGCTTCTCCACACCCGGCTCGGCGCCATCCACCGCGTGAGCCACAAGGGCACCCCCGTCAATCTCGTCACCGAGATGGACCGGGCCGCGGAGACGCTTATCATCGAGGCGATCCGCTCTCGGTTCCCCGACCACTCGATCCTCGCCGAAGAGAGCGGGCAGCTCGAGGGCGCGCCCGGCTATCGCTGGATCGTGGATCCGCTGGACGGCACGACCAATTACGCCCACGGCCTGCCGCATTACGGCGTCTCGATCGCGCTACAGGTCGATGGCCGGGCAACCCTGGGCGTCGTCTACGATCCCAGCCGCGACGAATGTTTCATCGCCGAGCGCGGCCGGGGAGGCTCCCTCAACGGCGCCCCGATCCATGTCTCCAGCGCCCGCCATCTGAACGAGAGCCTGCTCTGCACCGGCTACGGATACGACATCCGGGAGGCGCGCGACAATAATCTGGCCGAGCACGCCGCGCTGGCGCTGCGATGCCAGAGCGTTCGGGAAACCGGCTCGGCGGTGCTCAACCTCGCCGCCGTGGCGGCCGGCCGACTGGATGCCTATTGGGAGCTGAGGCTTGCGCCCTGGGACGTGGCCGCGGGCATGCTACTGGTCGAGGAGGCGGGTGGACGCGTTACCGATCCCGCCGGCGCGCCCGTGGATCTCAATGCACCGGCGGTGGTCGCGTCAAACGGCCTGATCCACGACGAGATCCTGCAGGTGCTCAAGGAGGTCAGGCGCGCGTGACTCGCGCGATGAAACGGATCGAGCGTGAGAGCGCCTAGGGCTTCCCCCGGGGTACGGTGCGATTTACCGCGAAAAGCGCGCCTCGATCGCCGCCGCCTCCTGCGCCCGATTGTTCTCGCGCAGGAATCGCAGGTATTCCTTGACCGCCGCGCCGGCCCCGTGGCGGAAGCGCGGCGGCAGCCTCTCGACGATGGCGAGCGAGCGGCGGTAGTAGGCCTCCGCCTCGGCGCTCCGCCCCCGCCTCTCCTCCAGGAGACCCATCTGGCCCAGAACCCTCGCCACGGCGGCCTGACGGTGGTCGTCGGACGGCGCGGGGGCGCGCTCGACAATGCCCATCGCGCGGCGCAGGAGTGGCTCGGCCTCTCCGTAGCGTCGCTGCTCGACGTAGAGAGCGGCAAGGCCCAGCAGGGCGCCGCCGGCATTGACGTCGGTGGCGCCAAAGGTCCGCCCCACCGTCGCGAGCACGCGCAAGTAGATCCGCTCCGCGAACGCGGTGTCCGCGGCGGGATCGCGGCTGCCGCTCGCCACATCCCGGATGTGGTTCGCCCACCCCGTGACGCGGTTCATCCCGCGCGCCGCTTCGTCGGCCCGGCCCTGCCCGTACGCCTCCTCGGCGCGCCGTAACACCTCCTCGACGCTCGCGTCCGTGATCTGGATTTGCGAAGACGCCGGCGCGCTCGACAGCAGCAGCACCGAAATGACCGCGACACTCGACGCGGCCATCGCGCCGAGCTTGCTCATCCGGGCCTGCGCTCGCCTCCTCGGGCCTGTGCGCCTCCGATGTTCGCCGTGCTGACCGCGCCCGATCCGGGCGGCAGCTGCGAATCGCGATCCAGCGCGTTCCGCCCGGCCAGCAGGACGATGCCCGAGATCCCGAGCAGCGCCCCCGCCCCGAGCACCGGCGCCGTGAGCCCGACCCGGTCGGAGACCAGCCCGATCAGCCAGGGCGACGCCGCGTCGCCGAGCATATGGATGGCGAGGATAGTGATGGCGAATCCGCGGGCTCGAAGATCAGCCGGCAGAACATTGGCCATCGCGGCATTCAAGGGTCCGACATTCAGAAAGAGCAGGAACAGGGAGCCGAACATCGACGGCCAGAAGACCGCGGGGTCCGGAGACAGAACCGCCGCGAGCGTGAAGCCGAGCGAGGCGATCAGGCTCCAGCCGGATATGGCGAACTGCGCCCCGCGCAGCCGCCGGGCCACGCGATCGCCGAGCTGCCCGCCGGCCAGCGTGCCGAGGAAGCCGGCGATCAGCAGCAGCGCGCCAAATGTGGTCGTCGCCGTGGTCAGCGAGATGTGCCGCTCCCGGACGAAATAGGTGGGCATCCAAACCGCCAAACCTCCCATGGAGAAGGTATAGAGGACCTGGGCGACGGTATTGAAGATATAGCTCGGACGGGCCGCCAGCGCGCGCAGAGAGGCGCCGAGGGCCACGGGACTGGCGGCGGGAGGAGCGCCGCCCTCGAACGCTCCACGGGGTGGCTCACGCAGCGACAGGAGCGAGAGCGCCAGCAAGAGCCCCGGCGCGCCCGCGACGAAGAAGGCGGCCTGCCAGCCCAGGTGGCTGCCGACCGCTCCCCCAACCGCGTAGCCAAGCGCCGTTCCCACCGGCATGGCGGCGTAGAAGATGGCCATCGCCCGCCCCCGTTGCTCCCGCGGGAAGTGGTCGGACAGCAGCGAGGGGGTGACTACGGCGTATCCGGCTTCGCCCACGCCGGTGATCGCGCGGGCGGTGAGCAGCAGGACAAAGGTCGGCGCGAGCCCCGAGGCGATGACGGCAAGGCTCCAGATCACCACTCCCGCGGCCGCGATCGGCAGGCGCCGATACCGGTCACCCGCCCACCCCGCAAAGGGAGAGACGAGGGAGTAGGTGACGATGAACGCGGACTGCAGCAGCCCGCCCTGGGCATCGGAGAGGGCCAGGCCCGCCAGGATCAGGGGAAGCACCGCGGCCCCGACATAGCGGTCGGCGTAGTTGAGCGCGTTCAGGGCGGTGAGTACAGACAGCGTCCGCCGGCCAGCCCGGCTGTCTTGCATGGTTGCCAGCGAGTTTGACACAGGGCGGCTGGTGCGTCGACCCAGTCGCCCGGACGCCAGGATAGGGTCGCTGAAAGGCTAGCGGGAACGGAGGGCGTCGCGAAGGGCGCGCGACTGTATGCCGCCCGTGACGTCCGGCCCGAGGTCGGGTCGGCTCGGCACAGCCTTTACATTGTCGCGAGCGATCGTGTCGGCCCGCTCTTGCGCTTTCAGCTCCTTGCGCGCCTGCTCGACGTCCTTCTCAATGGACTTCCGCACATCCGGCGGCACAAATGGCACCAGGGCGGGAGACCGCTCCAGCCGGAGATCAGGCCGCTGATCCTCGGCGCGCGCCACAGGGGGCCACAGCGCGACCAGCCCGATCAGGGCAGCCATCGTCGAAATCGCCGTCACTCTTTTCATGTCCAATTCGAGCGCCAAATAGCCCGCTTCCTTTACTATCTCCCTCGGATCCAGCCTAGGACGCCAGGCGCTAGCAGTCAACTCCAGGCCCCGGGGGCGTGGAAGCGGTCCGGGCGGGTCACAGGAGAGGCCATGCTCACTTACGACGAAGTCGTACGGGAGCTTCACGCGCACAATGATCCGTGGCAAGCGCAGCCCGATCCGTTTGCGAACATCTCACGCTCGCGTCTCCGCCGTCGGCTCGGCTACAAGCGGGCGGCCGGGGAGCTGACGCGCGAAGAAGCCGAGGAGCGCGCGCGCAGCCAGCGCCACGACCGAACGCCGACCACGCGCTATCCGATGCGGCGCGATCTGCGTGATGTCGGTGGTCGGAACTTCGTGACGCCGGTACACGACCAAGGCCTATGCGGTGCGTGTGTGGCCTTCGGCAGCCTGGCGACGCTCGAGGCAACGATCCAGTATCAGAGAAACGACCCGGCGCTGAATCTGGATTTCTCCGAAGCCCACCTCTTCCACTGCACTCCGGGCTGCCTCAAGTGCGCTTTTGGCTGGCAAATCCCGCTGGCGCTCGAACGCCTGACCAAGGACGGTGTTGTCGATGACTTCCGCATGCCCTACGAGCCGCGCGGCGGCTGCCGGAACCTCCCTCCCGACTGGGCAACGCATGTGACGAAGATTCAAGATTGGAAAAAGCTCACCGACCTGGCGGACATAAAATCATGGCTCACCGACCGCGGCGCGCTGATCGCCACAATGACGGTATACGAGGATTTCCACCGCTACTACAAGTCGGGCCCCTACCAGCATGTTGCCGGCACGTATTCCGGAGACCACTGCGTGTGCTGCATCGGTTTCGATGACACCCCTGGGAGGCAGTACTGGGTCTGCAAGAACAGCTGGGGAACCAAATGGGGCACGGGCGGCTTCTTCACCATCGCCTACGGGGAGGGCGGACTCGGTCCGGAAATGTGGGGCCTGGTGCCCTAGGAATCAGGCGCGTTCAGGCCGGCGCGCTGTAGCATATCCCCTGGAAGGAGACCGGATGCCCATGACCGAAGCCAATGACCCGATTCATGTCCGGACGATCCGGATCGAAACCGTGGAGGCGGGGGACGACGAGCTGCTCGTGACGGGCTGCCTGATGGACGAGCGGCCCCGGGGCGGCGGCCCGCCATGGTTCGGCGCCGAGCCGCCGCCCGTCATCCATCACATGACGGTGGCGCTGCGGGTGCGTTTCGCGGATCTGACCATCACCGGGGTCGAGACGGCGATGAAGGCGCATCCCTATCAGATCTGCCCCGAGGCCCTGCCCCCACTCCAGGACCTGGTCGGGCTCTCGGTGGCTCAGGGATTCACGCGTGCCATCAACGAGCGCTTCGGCCGCGCCAAAGGCTGCGCCCACGTGACCACCCTCATCCATGCCATGGCGCCGGCGATCAAGCAGGCGGCCGGCGCCGCTTTCGCCCACAAGCAGAGGTCGTGGACCGAGAGCGCCGGGGCCTGGTTCGTCAACACGTGCCAGGCGTGGCGGGAGAACGGTCCGCTGCACCGGTTGCTGGCCGCGAAGGACGAGGCGGGGATGCGCGCGATCTCCGCCTATCAGGCGAGCGGACGATCGGACAAGCCGGGCAGCGGGTAGCGGGCCCCGCCCAGGACCAGCGTGGCTCCCCCGCTGGCCTCATCTTGCTCCACGTGCTGGAGGAGCTGATACGTCGCGGCGCGACTCAGGCGGCAGATGAAGCGGCCGCCCTTGACCCGGCAGTATGGGATGCCGCCGGCCTTGAAGGCCAGCGATTCGGGCGCGAGCGGCTCGCGGCTCATGTCATTGAGTGTCAGCGCCAGCCCATCCCCTGCCGGCTCGACCCGCACCGCGACGAACGGGGCATCCTCCACTTCCACAGGGACGCGCGTCGGTCCGATCCGGATGAAATGGCCCTCGGCGTCGACCCGCAGGCTCCCCCACAGATTGCTCAGGATGCCCGCATGGGTGATCTCCTCGTCCTCGTGAAACCACGCGCCCTCGCGATCGATGCGAAGCCGCGGCAGCTTCCAGGTCGAGGGATCGGCGGGCGTCGTCATGGGAAAACCGCCGCGCAGAAGGTGACCGCGCCCTCGGGATCCGGCCACTGGCTGTAGCGCAGCAGCCGGCCCTGGACGCCCGGCAGCGCCCGCAGGAACGTGTAGATCGGCGACAGCCCGCAGATCCGCCGCGCGTCCTGATCCGCCAGCACCGAGGCGAAGAAGCCCGTGGGCTCGCCGGCCGTCACCGCCTCGAGCATGCCGCGGTCGGCGGCCTCGACGGCGGCGAGGGACTCGGCGGAATTGGCCTCGGGGTCGCCGAAGCGCGGTCCCACGTGGGCCAGATCCACGCCGCCGATGAGGCAGACTCGGCGACCCGCCGCGGCCATGGTCTCGAGCAGAGCGTCGATGAAGCGCGGGATCCGGCTATCCGCCTCGGGATCCCGCCGCATCTGCACGGCCTCGTGGAGATAAGAAGCCAGCACCGGCAGGATCGTGAAGGGCCGGCGCTCGCCCAGCAGCGCTTTCAGCATCACGGCCTGGAACTCGATCGAATGCTCGCTGCGATGGGCGAGCTCGGAGGCCAGCAAATCCTGGCCGGCGCGCCGCTGCAGTGCCTCGGAGAAATCGCGGTCCACCGGCGCTGGGCCGAGCGGCGTGTCGAATGGCTTGAGCGTGATGGCGAATGGATCCTCCATGCCCGCGTGGCAGGTGCCCAGGATCACGAAGAGATCGGCGTCGGTTCGCGCCAGCAGCTCACGGTAGGCCCAGGCATAGGTTGCCCCGCCGCGGTGGAAATCGATATGGGGCGCCAGCAGTCCCCTCACCGGCGGGGCGCCGGGCACCACGATCGGCGGCTGCCTCCCGGGCCCGTCGGGAGCCTCGAAAAAGGATGCGATCTGCCGCGTGAGCGCCTCGCGCTCCCCCGCGTAGGCACCTCCCGCGTGCACGGCCGGCCTCACCGGGCTCGCCCGGAATTTCTCCTCGATGGCCTGGCGGCGGGACGCGAAGCGCTCGCTGTCGAGGAAGCCCGACTCGTCCAGGCGCTCGATCACTTCCACGATCTGCTCGGCGGTCGGCGCCTCGCCGTGGCGCTTGGCGAGAATCTCCCGCATCTCCGTCACCGAGTGCTCGCCGTCGAAGAGCGACACCAGGTCCAGGAGCGGGATGGGCAAGAGCGCCACCTGGTTCGTGAAGCCGGCGGGGTCTCGCAATCCGATCAGCCGCTCGCCATCGTGCTGGAACGGGAAGGCTTCGAGCATCCTCAGCCGGGGCCGCATCACGCCCGCCTCTTGCTCACCCATGCGCCGCTCGCTGCGGTGTCAGCACCAGCCGCATCCCGGCCAGGATGAGCCCGCCGCCGGCGAGCAGCGCCCAGCCGACGGGCTCGCCCACGAAGAGCACGCCACCCAGCACGCCGAAGAGCGGGACCAGCAGGACGAAGGAGCCGGCGCGCGCGGCGCCCAATCGCGACAGCCCGAGATACCAGAGGTAGAAGCCGCCACCCAGCGCGACGGCGCCGAGGTAGACCACGACGCCGAACTCAATCCACGTGGAGTCGATCAGGCGGCCCAGCGTGGTCGGCTGAACGATGGGCAGCACGCTGAGCGCGCCGAGGGCGGTGGCATAGGTCGTGAGCACAGGAGGATGGTAGCGCAGGAGCAGGGGCTTGCTCACCACGGTGAAGACGGCCCAGGACAGCGGGGCCAAAGCCATGATCAGCGGGCCGGCGACATGGCCACCCTCCACGCCGCCGCCGCGGCGCAGGACCAGCACGACCATCCCCATCGCCGCCAGCGCCACTCCCAGCCACTGAAGCGCCGTCACGCGCTCCTTGAGCCACCAGGAGGCGAGCAGCGCCGTGAAGATCGGATTGAGCGGCACGATGAGGGCGGCCGTTGTGGCCGGAGTCCAGGCCAGACCATAGGTGAAGGCCACACCCTGGCCCCAGCCGACGAGAATGCCCAACAGGACGAGGAAGCCCAAGTCGGAACGGGCCGGCCAGCGCCATCGTCCCCACACCACGGTAGGCAGCAATACGATACCGCCCAGGCAGGCGAAGGCGACACGGTACACCGCCACGTGCTGAGGCTCGAAGCGGGCGACAGCGAATTTCATGAGGGGGAAGGTCAGGCCCCAGATGACCGCCGCCAGCACGAGGGCGGCGTAGGCCACACTAGGCTTCGAGATAGTTCAGAGCCGACGCCGCGTAAATCTTTGCCGCATCGACCACTTCCGCCACCTCGACGTACTCGTCCGTCTGGTGCGGGATGAGCCGGTTCCCCGGCCCGCAGGTCACGATGGGAATGCCGAGCTCCATCCTTAAGATAGTCCCGTCGGTGGATCCCGGCACGCCGCCGTACTTCGCGCTCCGGCCCGTCGCCTTCTTGACGCCCTTGATCATGGCCTGCACCAGCGGCTCGGATTTGTCCACGCGGGTGGCCAGCCGGAACGGATTGACCGGCTCCCATTCAACCTTGACACCGGGATGAGCCTCGGCCGCCCTGCGGCAGAGCGCCTCCATCTCCTCGCGGATGCCGTCGGCATCGATGCCGGGCGTGAGCCGGATGTCCAGCGTCATCTCGGCCGCGGCGGGAATCACATTGGACTGCGGCACGCCGACGCCGCGTGGCGGCGACTGGACGATGGTCGGGGTGGCTGTCGGCGGCCTGAGGTAGCGGCTCCGCTCGCAGCGCTTCCGGAGGCGCCGTTCCAGCGCGGGCGCTTCGCGCAGCAGGGCGCCGAGACACGCAATGGGATTGATTCCCGCCTCGGGCATCGCGCCGTGGGCCATCTTGCCGCGGATCCGGAAGCGGGCCCAGACGACGCCGCGCTGCTCGAGACAGAGCTCGTTCTGCTCGGGCTCGCAGATGATCGCGGCATCCAGCTCGCGGCCCACTGTGCTCTGGACCAGGTGCCGCACGCCGAGCATGCCGTCCTCCTCGTCCACGAGAGCGCCCAGCACCAGCTTGCCGCGCGGGGTGACGCCGGCGCGTCTGAAGGCCGCGGCGGCCACCATGGCGGCGGCCAGGCCGCTCTTCATGTCGGCGGCGCCGCGCCCATAGATGCGGCCATTGGCCAGCTCGGCGGCGAAGGGAGGATGGGACCACTCGTTGGGATCGCCCTCGGTCACCACGTCGGTATGGCCTTCGAGCAGCAGGCACTTTCGTCCCGCCGATTTCTCCCCGAGCCAGCCGATGACATTCGGCCGGCCGGGCGCCACCTCCTGCACCTCGACCTGAAAGCCCTCGCGGCGCAGCCAGCTCTCGACGAACGCCGCGACCTTGGCCTCCGTGGCGTCGGGATCGCCGGGCCGGTAGACGCTGGGGATGCGGACGAGGGCCCGCGTGAGCTCGACGACTTCGTCGGGATCGATCGTGCGGAGGAGCTGCGGGAGGGCGCTCACCGCGCGGGTGGCGCTACTCGAGCGGGAAGGACAGGATCACCGCGTCGAGACGGATCACGCGGTGCTCTTCGCCGCCGATGTAGAAGTAGTGCCCCTCGACTTCTTCGGGGTTCTCTTCGAAGGCGACGACCGAGCGCAGCGGCGGCATGTCGCGAAACGCGTTGGCGCCTTCGTCGAAGCCGTCGCCTCGGCCCACCACCTCGCCGTAGCGGATCGGCGAGCCCTTCGGGCAGTGCACGCGGACGTCGGCCGGGGCCTCGGGAAGGAGTCGAACCAGGAGATTGATGCCGTAAACCTGGAATTCGATGGCAGCCATGGCGTCAGTCTACCATAGCGGGCTATTCGGGTTCGGCGCTCTCCGCGCGCGTGACGATCCACACGGTGAGCACGAACGCTCCCGCGACGAGAAGCGCGCCGCGCCACGGCCGGCCGAGCATGAGCTGGCCCGTGCCGAAGAGCCCCAGGTACACGATGGCGCAGCCCGCGATCCAGTGCAGCAGACCCGTGTAGCCCGGCCCCTCCTCCTCCGCGCTCCCCGCGATCTCTTCCCATCCCCAGCCGCCCGGCCGCACGCGCTCGTAGAAGCGCTTGAGATGCGCCACGGGCTCCGCAGGCGTGAGAAAGGTCACGACGAGCCATATCGCCGTGGTGCCCGCCACCGTCCAGAGCATCAGCCAGGCGAAGCCCAACGGCTTGTCGGAGTCGAGCCCCGCCCAATGCTGGAGGCTGAGCGAGATCACGAAGGCGCCGACCATGGCCGAGACTTCGGACCAGGCATTGATGCGCCACCAATACCAGCGCAGCAAGTAGACCAGCCCCGTGCCGGCCCCGATGGCCAGCAGGAACTTCCAGGCGCCCTCGACCGATTTGAGCTGGTAGGTGATGATGCCCGCGATCACCATGATTCCCAGCGTGGCCACCCGCCCGACCATGGCGAAATGAGCGTCGGTGGCCGCGGGGCGGATGTATCGCCGATACACGTCGTTCACCAGATAGGAAGCGCCCCAGTTCAGATGCGTGGAGATGGTGGACATGTAGGCTGCGAAGAAGGCGGCCAGCATGAAGCCTCGCCAGAACGGCGGCAGATGGTCCACCATCACCCGGATATAGCCCTCCTCCGGATCCGCCAGCCCCGGGTAGAGCAGCATGGACACCAGCGCCACCAGGATCCACGGCCAGGGGCGCAGCACGTAATGGGCGATATTGAACCAGAGCGCCGCGAGGAAGGCGTGCCGCTCGTTCTTCGTCGCGAGGATGCGCTGGGCGACGTAGCCGCCGCCGCCGGGCTCGGCGCCCGGGTACCAGGACGCCCACCAGTTCACGGCGATATAGACGAAGAACGTGAGGGCGGGCATCCAGGCGGCATTGAGATCGGGCAGCAGCGCCAGCGGCGAAGCGTCGGGAAAGCGCATGTTGAGGCCCGCGAGCAGGCCCTCCAGCCCGCCCACCGCCCCCAGCGCGAATACGGCCAGGGCGATGCAGCCCGCCATCGCCAGGACGAACTGGAAGGCATCGGTGACGACCACGCCCCAGAGACCGGATAGCGTCGAATAGAAGGCGGTGATGGCGAAGAGCGCGACGGTGGCCTGCCACTTGCCCACGCCCATGGTCATGCCCACGATCTTGGCCATGGCATGGGTGACCCAGCCGATGATGATGCAGTTGATCGGGATGGCGAGGTAGCACGCGCGGAAGCCGCGCAGGAAGGCCGCCGGCCGGCCCGAGTAGCGGATCTCGGCGAACTCGGCGTCCGTCATCACGCCGGCGCGGCGCCAGAGTCGCGCGTAGAAGAACACGGTGAGCATCCCGCTCATCACCATGGACCACCACAGCCAATTGCCGGCGATGCCGTTCTTCACGGTGAGGCCGGTGACGGCCAGCGGCGTGTCTGCGGCGAAGGTCGTCGCCACCATGGACGTGCCCGCCAGCCACCACGGCAGCTTCCGGTCGGAGAGGAAGTATTCCTCGGCGCTCTCCCCCGCCCGCCGGGTATAGATGAGGCCCACGATCAGCGAGAGGACGAAGTAGAGGACGATGACCAGCCAGTCGAGGCTTGTGAGGATCACGTCCCCGTCCCCGGCAGCGCCGCCTGGTCGCCGCGTCCGTCTATCCCTTCCAGCTTGGCCTCCACCCGGCCGAGCGCGGTGGTCGCCTCGTCGTACTTGTTCTTGGCATTGGTGAGATGCTTCCCCACGGTGTCGAAAGCATCGCGAAAACGCTCGAGGTCGCCGCTCAGCCGACCCAGGCGGGCCTGGATCTCCTGAGCGTCGCGCTCGATCTGCATTCCTTTCAATCCCAGCACGATGACGCGCAGGTAGGCATAGAGGCTATTGGGTGAGACCGGGATCACGCGCCGCTCGAGAGCATACTCCGAGACGGCCTCTTCCTCCGCGCTCATATCGCTCTTGACCACCATCTCGTAGTAGACGTTCTCGGCGGGGACGTACATCAGCGCAAAGTCGAAGGTATTCTCGTCCGGCAGGATGTAGCGCTTGGCGATCTCGTCCACCCGCAACTTGACGTCGCGCGCGAAGGCCCGCCGGAACTGCCGCCGCTTGTCCTCGTCGGTCTCCTCGATGAGCCGCCGGAAGTTCTCGAGGGGAAATTTGGCGTCCACAGGCACCAGGCGGCCGCCGATGCGGACCACCGCGTCGACGATATTCCCGTTCGCGAAGGCGTACTGGAGCTCGTAGTGTTCCCGAACCAGCATCAGGCCCAGGATGTTCTCGAGGAAGGTTTCACCGAGCCCGCCGCGGACCTTGGGGGATTTGAGGATCTGCTCGAGCCCGGCGATGTCGCGCCCCACGTCGAGGACGCGCTGGGTCACCTCGCCCAGCTGGCCGAGCCTCCCCTGCACCGCGCCCACGACATCGCTCACGTGCTGGAGCTGCTGCTGGACGCCGGTGCCGACTTGGCCGAGCTGGGTGGCCATCTGGCCGCTGAACTGGTGCATCTCCAGGCGCAGCGACTCCATATTGGCCAGCTGCGAGCGGGCGCTCTCCTCGCGCGAGGCCTGGATCTCCCGCTGGAGCATCTGCAGCGCCTGGTCGGGCAGGCCCTTCGCCGCTTCGAGATCCTTGAAGCGACCGGAGAGTCCGAAGATCGCGAACGCCGTGAGGATCACGCCTGCGGCGAGGACGACCAGCACGATGGTGCTGAAGTCGGACATGCTAGGGCTTCCTCCCTTTCCAGTGCAGGCACACCACGCGGAGCCCGCACGGCGGACAGACGCGCGGGTCGCGGCGGTTCAGGCATTGCCCGGACATCCGCGTGTGGCAGAGCGCGAAATCGTACTTCACCGGGTCGTCGGGATCCAGCCGGCGCAGGCCCGCCGTGATCTCCTCGGCCATCTTCCAGTTCCGCGTGCGGCGGCGCGTCAGCCCCACCGAGCGCGCCATGTTCTCGACATGCGTGTCCACGGGGATCAGGAGCGCCGACGGCGGGATGTCCCGCCAGAGCCCGAAGTCGGGCGCCTCGCGCCTCACCATCCAGCGAAGGTAAAGATGCAGGCGCTTGCACGGCCCGCCGGTCGACGGCCGCGTGAACCAGTGCCTGTAGCCATAGGAGAGCCTGTTGCGCGGAAACGCCGCTCGAAGATCCTGTCGATGAAAGCCGTCGACGAAGCGCTCGAGCGCCGGACCCACGTCGGGGTGCTCCGGCGCGAAGCCTTTGGCGAAGAAGGCGCCCAGCGAGCCGTGGCTGATCAGCAGCCGCTGCGTCGCCAGGCAGAAGGCGACCAGATCGCGCGGTCGGTTGAAGCGATAATGGAAGCCCTCGAAGAGCCGCGCGTGCTTTGCGGGATCGAAGCCAAGGACGAAGCGGTGGGGCGATTCGCCCATCCGGGCCAGCGCCCAGTCCACCCAGGGGCCGAAGAGCTCGACCCGGCCATAGGCCATGCAGGCCGCCAGAAGCCCGACCACTTCGATGTCGGCGGCCTCGCGGTAGCGGAGAAGGGAACGGATGGCGTCCTGCTCGGCGCGGGCCGCCCAGTCGAACTCCCGATAGAGCCGCTCGAGCGGCTCCTTGAGCCGGGGTAGTGAGGGCATCCAGCAGCCTCTGGCCGCGATTTTAGCACGGGCGCTTGCCGGGACTCCCCGACATCGTTATCATCCGGGCAAACGCTCCAGGAGGGACAGCGACATGATCCGAGTCGGCATCGTGGGCATGGGCGTGATCGGCACTCATATCGCCGAGGCCATCACGAAGGGCATTCCCGGCGTCGGGCTGGCCGGAGTCAGCGTCCGAGACGCGGCCACCGCCGGCCGCTACCCCTCCCTGCCGCTCGAGGAGCTGATCCAGCGCTCGGATCTCGTCGTCGAGGCGGCCACCCAGGCCGCGCTGCGCGAGTTCGCCCCCGCCGTGCTCGCAGCCGGCAAGCATCTCATGGTGCTCTCGGTAGGGGGGCTGGTCGGCGTCCTCGACGAGTGGGCGCGTTTGGCCGAGAAGCACGGCTGCCGGATCCTCGTGCCCTCGGGCGCGATCGCCGGCCTGGACGGGATGAAGGGCGCGCGCGAAGGCGCGATTACGGCGGTGACGATGGAGACCCGCAAGCCCCCGCGCGGCCTCGCCGGGGCGCCCTATATTGAGCAGAAGAAGATCAACCTCGACGCCATCACGGTAGAGACCCTGATCTTCGAGGGTCCCGCCACGGAGGCCGTCAAGGCCTTCCCCGCCAATGTCAACGTGGTGGCGGCGCTCTCCCTGGCCGGCCTCGGCCCAGAAAAGACCCGGATCAAGCTCTACGCCGTCCCCGACCAGCGGCGCAACCAGCACCGCATCACCATCGAGGGCGAGTTCGGCAGTATCCGCATCGAGATCGAGAACGTGCCTTCGGAGAACCCGCGCACCGGCAAGCTCTCCTACCTCTCCGCCATCGCCATGTTGCGCGAGCTCGGCTCCTCGGTTCAGGTGGGGAACTAGACGCCTCGTGAGGCCGCGAGACTGCCCCTACGGCCGGCTTTCATTGCACGCGGGCGGCGCCCCGAACGTCCGCACGTGCTCGTCGTAGTGCTCGCGGGCCCGCGCCGCAGGATCATTCGCGGTGTACTCGACCCGGTACTGCGTGGCATGCCGGGCGATGCACGTGGTGCTGCCTGCCTTTGCATGGTCGAGGAGACGCCGCTGCACATCGTCTGAGCTTCCGATGTAGACGACGGTGCCGGTAGCATTCCCGAGCTCATAGACCCCGGGTCGGTTCTGATCGAACCTGATCACCTGCTCCGCCAAAGACCACCATGGCGTTGCAATCGCCACACCCGACCCCTTCCTGGGTTCCCCAGCCGGGAACACTTCAGAATAGGGAGGCACTCGAGCCGCCGTCCAATATCTCTTTCGATCCTCATTAAGAGGTATAGACTATCGGGCGATGGAGCTACGCCATCTCCGCTACTTCGTCGTACTCGCCGACGAGATGCACTTCGGCCGAGCCGCCGACCGCCTGCACATCGCGCAGCCGTCCCTCAGCCAGCAGATCCGACGCTTCGAAGAGGAGCTGCGGGTCAGCCTTTTCGAGCGAACGAAGCGCCGGGTGCGGCTCACCGAGGCGGGGCGCGTCTTCCTCGCCGAGGCCCATCAGATTCTCAACCACGCCGAGCGGGCGACGTCCGCCCTTCATAGGCTTGGTCGAGGTGAGGCCGGCTCGCTATCCGTCGGATTCACCGCGTGGATGGACTTCACGGACCTTCCAAATCTGATCCGCCTCTTCGGAAAGCGCAATCAGGGCGTCCGCTTCGACGTGCACACCCTCAGCGTTCCCGATCAGCTCGCGGCCCTGCGCGAAGGCCGGCTGCAGGTGGCATTTGTGCGGGCACCGATCGACGATCGCGCGCTAGCGGTCGAGCCGATTCTCCGCGAGCCCCTCGTAGTAGCGCTTCCGAAGCATCACCGCCTCACGCGCTACAAGCAGATTCCGCTGCGGGCACTGGCCGACCAGCCATACGTGATCCTGCTCCGCCACAAGGCGCCCGCCTTCTACGATCTCGTGACGAGCCTCTGGCGCAAAGCCGGCTTTCTCGCAAACGTCAGACATGAGGCGGATCATCCGCTATCCGTTCTGAGGCTCGTGTCAATGGGGAGGGGCATCTCTCTCGTCCCCGCCTCGTGCCCGACTCTCGGAATACGGGGAATCGCGTTTCGCAGGCTGAAGCCCTCCGGCCCTCTCCTGGAAACCGTCGTGGCGTGGCGCCGGGCTGAAAGCTCGCCCGTCGCCCACGCCTTCATCGACGTGGTGCGGGAGTGGCGGCGAAAGAGGCTGCGGATTCGCGGGGCTACCTGGAGGGCCCGGCGTCGAAGTCCTTCACGAAGCGCTGCTGGACCGGGCTCTCGACGGCCACGCTTGCGTAGACGGAGCGGACGAGGATAACCGGATCGCCCTCCACTCCCAGCAGCTTGAAGAGGCAGCACAAGAGGGTGCCGGTGCGGCCGATGCCGCCCAGGCAGTGGACATAGAGTCTCTCGCCGCGGCGCAGTCGGGCAAGCAGGTCATTCAGGAACCGGGCGAACCCCGCGGAGTCGCCTGGAGCCGCGAAATCCTGAATCGGAAACCGCAGCAGCTCGAAGCCCCCCTGCTGGTAGGCCTGCAGAAGATCCGCGGGGAGCTCGTAGGTCTCGAGGAGACAGGCAACCGTCGTGATCCCGAGCGCGCGGAGCGCCGCGACTGACTCGGCGAATGGCTGGGCGGGGCGCGGCCCGGCATAGAGCCGTCCGGTTGGGGGCAGGCTCGGATGGATGACCTCCCTCATGCCGGGTGCCCTCCCGGGAACTCAGTGACCGAAGCCC
>JBKPCB010000096.1:0-28160 GCA_046727155.1 Candidatus Methylomirabilota bacterium
GTGGCGCAGGCGGTCCAGGTTGATGTCGAGGACGGAGACGTCGGCGCCCGACCCCACCGCGGCCTTGACGGCATTGAGCCCGGCAGTCCCCGCGCCCAGCACCGCCACATTGCCGCGCGGCACTCCCGGAACTCCCGATAAGAGAATGCCGCGGCCGCCGTGGGCCTTGCCGAGGTAAAAGGCGCCTTCCTGGACGGCCAGCCGGCCCGCCACCTCGCTCATGGGCGTGAGCAATGGCAGACTGCCGTCGGCCCGCTGGACGGTCTCGTAGCCGATGGCGATGACGTCGGCCTTTTTCAGCTGGCGCGCCAGCTCCGGCACGGCTGCCAGGTGCAGGTAGGTGAACAGCACCTGCCCCGCGCGCAGCCGTGGGTATTCAGGCGGCAGGGGCTCCTTGACCTTGAGAATCATCTCGGCCCGGGCCCACACGGCCTCCACCGAATCCAACGCGGCGCCCGCGGAGGCATAATCCTCGTCGCGGATGCCGCTGCCCTGCCCCGCCCCTCGCTCGACGAGGATGCGGTGTCCCGCTTCGCTGAGCGCGCGAACGCCGGCCGGCGTGAGCGCCACACGCTGCTCGCCCGTCTTGATCTCCCGGGGCACGCCGACTATCATGCGCCGCCTCTCCTCCGCGTCATGCGCGCTTCCTGGCGCGGCTTCCCGCGCCGCCGCCCGATCGTCCGCTCCGGGCCCAGGGCCGGAGGCGCTCGAGCGGCCAGGTGTTGATCACTTGCGCGGGCTCGATCCAGGCGCGCCGGGCTGTTGCCACGCCGAACCTCACGTTGTCGAGATTGTCGAGGTAGTGGGTGTCCGTATTGATGGCAATGAGGACGCCGAGCTCGGCCGCGCGGCGGGCATGGATGTCGTTGAGATCGAGTCGCTGGGGGTAGGAGTTGATCTCGACGGCCTTCCCGTGCGCCTTGGCGGCACGGAACACCGCCTCGAGGTCCACGTCGTAGGGATCGCGCTCGCCGATCAGGCGTCCCGTCGGATGGGCGAGGATATTGACGAAGGGATTCTCCAGCGCCCGGCAGATTCGCCGCGTCATCTCCGCCCGCGGCTGCTTGAACCGCGCATGTACCGCCGCGAGCACGATGTCGAGCTCAGCCAGCACCTCGTCGGGATAATCCATGGCGCCGTCGGCGAGGATGTCGCACTCGCTGCCGGCCAAGATCGTGATGTCACGGAATTCGTCCTGCGCGGCCCGGATCTTCTTGACGTGGGCCCGCAGCGCCTCGATGGACAGCCCACGGGCAATGGTGGACGAGCGGCTGTGGTCCGAGACGACGATGTACTCGTACCCGCGCTCGCGCGCTTTGGCAACCAGCGCCTCGATGCTGTGATGCCCGTCGGAGGCGTGGGTATGATCATGGAGATCGCCGCGGATGTCCCGGACGTCCACGAGACCCGGGAGCCCGCGCTCGAGCGCCGCTTCGATTTCACCCGCGTCCTCGCGAAGCTCGGGTGGGATCCACGGCAGGCCGATGGCAGCGTAGACGTCCTCCTCCGTTTTGCCGGCGATGCGCCGACCCGTGGATTCGTCGAAGACCCCGTACTCGGAGATTTTGAGCGCTTTTCTCTGGGCCATCTCGCGAATACGGATATTGTGCTGCTTGGAGCCGGTGAAGTAGACCAGCGCGGCGCCGAAGGCCTCGGGCTCCACCACTCGCAGGTCCACCTGGAGGCCCTCGCGATGACGCACCGATGCCTTGGTGCCGCCGCGCTCGAGCACATCGGCCACCTGAGGCAGCCGGACGAAGGCGTCAATGACCGGCTCAGATTTTGCCGAGGTGACGAGGATATCGATGTCGCCCGATGTCTCCCGGCGGCGGCGAATGGACCCGGCGAGGCTGATCTGCTTGACCTCTTTTACCCGCTCGAGAGCCTGGGCCAGCTCTTCGGCGAGCGGCAACGCGCGCCCCAGCGGCATCCGGGCCTGGCCTTGACGAATGACAGCGATGCCCTTGAGGATATTAGCCTCGGTCTTGGCCTGTATCCCGGGCATCCCTTTGAGTCGTCCCGCCTTGGCCAGCTCCTCGAGCTGCGTGACGTCGAGAACCCCGGCCTTCTCGTAGAGGAGCTTGGCAGTCTTCGGCCCGACTCCAGGCACGTTCATCAGCGCGACGACGCCGGCCGGGATCTCCTTCTTGGCCTCCTCGACGGCCCTCATCTGGCCGGTCTGGAGATACTCGGCGATCTTGGCCGCCAGGTCCTTGCCGATGCCGGCCACCTGGTCGAGGCGGTTCTCGCCCACAAGAACCGCGACATCCTCGGTGAGACTCTCCACGTTCTGCGCTGCCCGGCGGTAGGCGCGGATTCGGAAGGGATTCTCGCCCTTGATCTCGAGCAGATCGGCCATGAGATCGAACTGGCGGGCAATTTCGAAGTTCTTCATTGACCGTGTGTCCAGGAGATCGAGTCTCCCCGACCAATGTACCGCACGACGAGGTCGGGAACCATGACCGCCAGCCGCGACGGTCGGAAGCGGAGCGGGCACCCGTTCCCGGGTGCCCGCTCACATTCAGGAGCGCGCCCTGCAGTCCGGCCGCAGGAGCAACACCGGAACCTCGGCCTTTCGCATCACCTGCTCGGCCACGCTGCCCAAGATGGCGCGACTCAGCCCGCTGCGGCCCGCAGTCGTCACCGTGATGAGATCGGCGTCGAAGGCCGCGGCCTCGCGCAGGATCTCCTCCAGTGGATCGCCGAAGCGGACGACACACTCGACGGGCACGCCTCCCAGCTGCACCTCGGCCTTGCTGAGATAGTCCCGGCCTTCGGCTCCCAGGCGCTCCATTTCCTGATCGGCGTACGCTACGACGAGGCCGTCCTCGCTCACTCGGGTGTGCGGAGCCGGCGCCACGTACAGGAGCCGCACGTTCGCGCCTTCGCCGCGGGCCAAGTCGTCCACCAGAGGCAGGACGGCTTCCGCAAGCATCGATTGATCCAGCGGCACCAGAATCCTTTTTGCCATTGCTCCCTCCTCCCGCGGAGACATTACCCCGCTTTCCGCGATCGCTCGATAACGGGCGCGGCCCGGCTCTCCAGCAGCCACTTGGCGGCGAAATACTTCTTTGGGTGGCGCCGGCTGTCGCGATCCCTCTCCCGATAGCGCTCGAGCCGCCGCTCCAGGGCGGCGAAGGCGCCGTCGAAGGCCGTCCGCTGCGTTGCTTCCGTCTGCTCGACGCGGAGCGCCGGCCGATAGGGCAGGCGCGCCGTCAAGGCGCAGCGGATGGCCAGCCCTCCCTTTGGGCCGTTGTCGTCAAAGAAGGTTGCCTGCGCCGTGATGGGTTTGAGCTGCAGTCGCTCCAGGGCGGCCTGGACCTGCTTCTTCACGCGCGCCCGAAGCGCCGGGTCACGCCTGATTCCCCTGATCTCGATGATCATGGTCAGCTCCCAATGAAAGCCGTGGGACTCCCTGATGAATTGAGCAACGCGGGTGCCAAGATCGGACGTCAATGATTCTGGGGCGTTCCGCTATTCGCAGTGGCGGCCTTGGGATCTTGAGTGGGGCGCGACTGCCCCAGACGGCGCGCTCGGCTCCCCTTAATGACCTCCATCAAGACCACCGGCCAGAGCACGCCCACCGCCAGCACACCCAATTCGCTCCCCGCGAGTGGAACCGTCGAGAGCAATCGAGCGAGTCCCGGCACGGCGACGGACACCCACTGGAGACCGGCCAGAGCGAGCAGCGCGACCCAGATCCATGGATTACTCGGCAACCGCCACCAGCCGAGCCGCTCCGACCGGCAGTTCATGGCCTGAAACGGATGGATCAGGACCACCGCCATGAACGCCATGGTGCTTGCCCGCGGTCCGGGCCCGTCCTGCCACACCACCCACAGATAGGCGCTGAGCACGCCGGCGGCGAGCAGCGCGCCCTCGGCCAACATCCGGCCGCCGAATCGCCACGTCACCAGCGCCTCGGCGGGATCCCGGGGCGGTCGCCGCATCACATCGGGCTCCGCGGGGTCCCTGATCAGCGCCACCGCCGGCAGGATGTCGGTGACGAGGTTGACCCACAGGATTTGCAAAGGCAGCAGCGGCGCCGGAAAGCCGGCGAGAATGGCGATGAAGATCGTGAGGACCTCGGAGAGGTTGCACGAGAACAGGAAGTGGATGACCTTGCGGAGGTTGGCGTAGATCACGCGGCCTTCCTCCACCGCGCGGGTCAACGTGGCGAAGTTGTCGTCGGTCAGGACCAGGTCGGCGGATTCCCGCGCCACGTCGGTCCCGTGCCTGCCCATGGCGACGCCGATGTCCGCGCGGGCGAGGGCCGGCGCGTCATTGACGCCATCGCCGGTCATGGCCACCACATGCCCCTCGGCCTGGAGGGATTCGATGAGCGCCAGTTTCCCCTCCGGTGTCACCCGGCTGCGGATCGAGTCGGGAGCGAGGCCGAGCGCGCGGCCGACGGCCTCGGCGGTGAGCTGCTGGTCGCCGGTCAGCATAATCGTGCGGATGCCGGCGGCGCCACAGTCAGCGATGGCCTCCTTCACCCCCGGCCTCAGGGGATCCTCGAGCCCGATCAGGCCGAGGAAGGTCAGGTCCTCCAGCGGCGCGTCCTCGAGTCGCTTCACCGGCCGCCAGGCAATCGCCAGGACTCGCAGCCCCTCCCGCGCCATGACCCGGTTCTCCTCGAGGAGCCCCTGGCGATCCCGATCGGTGAGGGGCTGGGCGCCGGCTACGGTGTAGCGCCAGCGAGACCGCTCGAGGACGACGCCCGGCGCGCCCTTGACCAGCAGGGCCGAGCCGCCCCCCGGCATCACGTGAATGGTCGCCATCATCCGTGTCACCGGATCGAATGGGATCTCGTGTTGACGGGGCCAAGTTTGCGCCAGCGCCGCCGGCTCGACGCCGGCCTTGGAGGCCGCGACCAGCAGGGCCGCCTCGGTCGGATCGCCGTGAAGCTCGAGGCCGTCGCGGCCGGATTCTATCGAGGCGTTGTTGACGAGGGCGCCGGCCGTAAGCAGAAGAATGATGTGGGGATCGCCGAGCGGCGCAACGGGGGCGCCGGCTTCAACAAAGCTCCCGGTGGCCATGCGCCCTCCGCCCTTCACTTCAATCGTCCGGCCCTCCAGCGTCAACCGGACCACCGTCATCTGGTTCTCGGTCATGGTCCCGGTCTTGTCGGCGCAGACCACCGTCGTCGAGCCGAGCGTCTCGACCGCGGGAAGCCGTCTAACGAGCGCGCCGCGGCGGGCGAGCCGCCAGAGCCCCGCCGCGAGCGCCACGGTCGTGACAGCCGGCAGCCCTTCCGGAATGGCCGCTACGGCCAGGCTGATCGCGGTCTCCAGCATGAGCCCCACCGGTTCACCGTGGAGAATTCCAGCCAGCCCCACGACACCGCAGATGGCGAGCGCCAGCACCATGAGTCGGCGGCCGAGGGTTTCGATCTGCCGCTCGAGCGGCGTTGTCCGCTCCCCGGCCAGCGCCACCAACTGTCCGATCCGCCCCAACTCCGTGGCGAGGCCCGTCGCTGTCACGACGGCGAGCCCGCTTCCCGCCAGGGCGGTGGTGCCGAGATACACCATATTGCGCCGGTCGGCGAGCGGCGTGTCCGCCGGAAGGAGGGCAACGGCGTCCTTGCCGACCGCACCGCTCTCGCCGGTGAGCGCGGCTTCGGTGATCTGCAGCGCGGCGCTGCGCACGAGCCGCGCATCAGCGGGGATCTGGGCGCCGGCGTCGAGGACAATCAAATCCCCGGGAACCAAAGTGGCGCTGGGGACGCGGCCCACATGGCCGTCGCGGCGCACCATTGCCTTGGGCACGGCGAGATCCCGAAGCCTGGAGAGTGACACCCGCGCGCGCCACTCTGAGCCGAAGCCGATGGCGGCGTTGAGCACGAGGGCCGCGAGGATGGCCAGCGCCTCGGCCCGCTCGCCCAGCGCCCCGGCGAGGGCGGCGGCCGCCAGCAGGAGCACCACCACGGGGCTGCGGAACTGGGCGAGCGCCAGGCGCCAGAGCGGTGTCTCGGGATGATCGGCAACGCGGTTCGGGCCCACTCGCGCGAGCCGGCGGTGGACTTCCTCGGCCGTGAGTCCGCGCTCGGGATCGGCGCCCAGATGGCCGAGCACCTCCTCGAGCGTGAGCGCGTGCCAGTCGCGGCCCGGGACGTAGAGCGCCGGGTGAGCCGCCATCAGCCCTACCCCCGGAGCGACCGCCTCACGGATAAGACACGACGATCTCAGCCACCTCCGGCGAGCAGTACGCGTTGGCGCGGCAGATCTGGCGCAGCATGTCGGTCTCGGTCAGGATGCCGACCACCCGGCCGCGGTCGACCACCGGCAGCGAGCCCACCTTGTCCTCGAGCATCGTCCGAGCGGCCTCAGCCAGATCCTCGTCAGCCCCCACGCTGACCACGTCCGTGGACATGATCGCGCTCACCGGCACGGCTCTGAGGAGGACATCGACCGAGGTGGCGCCCAACTGCTTGAAGACGTGCGGCGAGAAGAGGTGGTGGCGCAGATCCCGGTCAGTCACCACGCCCACCAGATCTCCCTCGCGGTTGACCACCGGCAGATGCCGAACGCGCGCCCTATGCATGCGCGCGACTGCCTCCTGGCATGAATCTGACGGCTCGATCGTCACGACGGGCTGGCTCATCAGATCTTTGACACGCATGGCTACCTCCTGGGCAGGTGACTCCGGCTCTGCGCGGCCGGCCGCAAATTTATGGCTGCATCGGGAATGCCACGCCCGATGCCAGGCAATTCAGACGTTTAGGAGTGAAGACACACAAAGATGTGAGGTGCGCCCACCTCACATGGGGCGTCTGCGCCCTCGGGCCGCCCCGTGCTATCCTGCCGCCGATGCCCGCCAGGGATGCGGTGACCCTGCTCCGCCAGAGCCCGGTATTCGCCGGCCTGCCGGCTCGCGAGATCGAATCCCTCGGCGCCGTCGCCATCGAAGAAGCCTACCGGTCGCGCGACTTCGTCTTCATGGAGGGCGACCCGGCGCGCTGGTTCTGCCTCGTGAAGACCGGCCGCGTGAAAATCGTCCGCCACTCCAAGACCGGCAAGGACGTGGTCCTCGAGCTCGTGGGCCCGGGCGAGATCTTCGGCGGCGTCGCCGTCATCGAGCGCCGTCCGTACCCGGCAGCCGCGCAGACCACGGAGCCCACCGTGGTGCTCAAAGTCCCCGCGGACGCCGTCAACGCGCTCACCGAGCGCCACCCGTCGCTCGTCAAGGAGCTGGCGCTGATGATCGGCCGGCGGCTCCGTCAAGCGCACGATTCGGTCAAGTCATTATCCGTGGATCCTGTGGAGGCGCGGCTGGCCGCGACGCTCCTGCGCCTGGCCGAGCGGGAGGGAACGCGGAGCAAGCAGGGGCTCACCCTGCCCTTCCACCTGACCCGACAGGGCCTGGCCGACATGACTGGCACGACGGTGGAGACGGCCATTCGGATCGTGAGCCGCTGGCTCAAGGACGGCCTGCTCGCCGACGACGGCGCCCGGCTCCGGGTCGTGGACGTCGAGGCCCTGCGCGCCCTGGCCGAGGGCGAGGCGGACTGAGATGACGCCGCTCATTCGCCGCTACATCAAGACCAGCTTCGTCTTCCTGATGGCGGGCCTTGTGCTGGGCGCCTGGATCGTCGTGGACGAGTTCTTCTTCGACTCCTATCCGCCGCGGCTGGTCATCACGACCCACGCCCACCTGCTGCTCGTGGGCTTCATGCTGATGATGGTGATGGGCGTGGCCACCTGGATGTTCCCGCGGCCCGGGCGGGACGACACGCGTTACCGGCCGGAGCTGGCCGAGGCCGTGTACTGGATCATGACGGCCGCCACCACCGTGCGCGCCGGCGCCGAGCTGCTGGTGGCCCTCGCGGGCTTCACCGCGCTCCGCTGGCTGATCGCCGCCGGCGGGCTCGGTCAGCTGGCTGGTGCCCTCCTCTTCGCGCTGAACATGTGGTGGCGGGTGCGCATGCCCCCCGCCGCCGCGCCCTCCGCCCGCTAGCGCTTGTTCTCCGCTTCACCGCCTATGACGGCCGTCATAGGTGGCCCAGCGCGTCGGCCGTATGCTGCGAGCCAAGGAGGACTCAGCATGGCTCATGAATGCGGTTGTCACAGCGGCGGCGCGCCGGCCGTCCTCGACGTGCGTGAGATGGCGCCCAAGATCCGCCATCCGAAGATCTTCGAGACCTTCGACGCGCTCGCGCCGGGAGCGGCGTTCATCCTAATCAACGATCACGACCCCAAGCCTCTCCTCTACCAGTTCAAATTCGAGCGGGCCGAGCAGTTCGGGTGGCGCTACCTGGAGGAAGGCCCGGAAGTCTGGCGGGTCGAGATCGCCAAACGACTCCCTGAGATCCGCGCCGAGCAGACGGTGGGCGATGTCGCGCACCATTACCCCGGCACCCTCGAAGCGATGAAGCAGATGGGCATCAACCACTGCTGCGGCGCCCAGCTGACGCTCACTGAAGCCGCGGCCTCGGCTGGGGTCTCGCTAGACGCGCTGCTCAAGGGGCTCAACGAGACCCAGAAGGCTCCCGCATGATCTCCTCAGACATGACGGTGGGGCGGCTGCTCGATGAGCACCCGGAGCTCGTGGACGTGCTCGTGCGATACCACCCGCACTTCACATGCCTCAAGAAAAAGCTGCTGCGCCGGGTCATGGGGCCGCGGGTGACCGTGGCCTTCGCCGCGCGGGTCGCAGGGGTGCCCGCCGACGACCTCGTGGCGACGCTGCGCCGGGCCGTGGGTGCAACCACCCCTCACCCTGCCCTCTCCCCTGAGGGGAGAGGGACCCCTGATCCTCCCTCTCCCTCCCAGGGAGAGGGTCGGGGTGAGGGTCAAAAGCCTGTCGCGCTCGTGGCCGTGCCCGAGGGGCGACAGATCCATCTGGATGTCCGCGAAGATATCCGCCGGGGTCAGGAGCCTTTTGCGCGGATCATGGCCGCAATCAAAACGCTGGGAGCGGATCAGGTATTAGTGCTCCGGGCGCCATTCGAGCCGGCGCCGTTATACGACGTACTCGGCAAGCGCGGCTTCGCGCACTGGACCGAGCGACGAGCCGGCGACGACTGGTCCGTGTGGTTCTATCGTGAACCCGGCGCCGGGCCCGTCGGCCGGGCGCAGGAGAGCCGCGAGACGCCGGCTGTCGAGCCGCGCGCACGGCTGCTCGATGTCCGCGGCCTCGAGCCGCCCGAGCCCATGGTGAAGATTCTGGAAGCGCTGGAGCGCCTCGCCCCCGGCGACACGCTCGAGGTGCTCCACGAGCGGCGGCCGATGCTCCTCTACCCCCAGCTCGATGATCGCGGCTTCGTCCACGAGACCGACGAGGTGGAGCGCGGCGTCACGCGCATCCGGATCCATCGCAGAGGGCGGACGCGATGATTCCGCCGCGCCCCTCCGGCGGGCCCGCGCCCGAGGTGCCGCTCCGCTATCTGGCGGCCGCGGCCGGCGCGTTCGTGCTGTCCGCGCTGGGAGTTCTCTGGCTGGCGCCCGAGCTGGCCGGCCACTACTATCACCCGCGCATCCTGGCCCTCACCCACACGGTGACTCTGGGCTGGATCACGCTCACCATCATGGGCGCCAGCTACCAGCTCATTCCCATCGTGCTCGAGCGACCCATCTGGAGCGAGCGACTGGCACGCTGGCAGTTCTGGCTGCTGGTCGTGAGCATCAGCGGCATGGTCGCCCACTTTTACATCGGGACCTGGCCCGCACTCCTCATGGCAGCCGTGATGCTCGGTGTCGGCGTCGTGGCTCACCTGGTCAACGTGGTCGCGAGTCTCCGCGGCTTCTCGCGCTGGAGCTTCACCGCGCGGCTGGTCGTAATGGGTTATGCGGGCCTGGCGCTCACCATCCTCTTCGGTCTCGCCCTCGGCGCCGACCGGATCTGGAAGTTCCTGCCCGGCCCGTTCTTCCCAACCCTTCACGCCCACTTTCACCTGGCCTTGCTCGGCTGGATCGTGCCGATGATCTTCGGTGTGGCCGCGCGCGTCTATCCCATGTTCCTGCTGGCGCCGGATCCCGAGGGCTGGCCCGGCGCGGTTCAGTTCTGGGGCATTGCGCTCGGCGTGCCGGCCGTGGTCCTGGGCCTGCTCGGCATTCCCGGTCTCGCCGTCGCGGGAACACTGACCGTCATCAGCGCAGCGGCCGGGCACGCATGGTGGGTCATGGGCTTCGCGCGCAGCCGCAAGCGGCCGCGGCTGGACTGGGGGCTACGCTTCGTCTTGACCGGTACGGCATTCCTGCTGCCAGCGGCGTTGATGGGCCTGGCCTTCGCCCTTGATCTGCTCTCGGGCCCTCGCCTCGCCATGGCTTACGCGGTGCTGACGCTGGGAGGCTGGGTGTCGCTCACCATCGTGGGGATGATGCTGAAGATCGTGCCCTTCCTCGTCTGGTACCGCGTCTACAGTCCGCGCGCCGGCAAGGCCCCTGTGCCGACTCTGGCCCAGCTCTCCTGGCCGCGCGTGGAAGGGATCGCCTATGGACTGCTCACCGCGGCATTCGTCCTCCTGCCCGCGGCGGTCGCGGTCGGGCAGGTCGCGTGGATCCGGGCGGCCGGCGCGGTCTTCTTCCTGGGAGCGCTCGCCTTCGCCGCCTCCCTCGTCCGCGTGCTCCAGCATCTGGGAGCCGCCGTCAGGCCCCCCAGACCTGCCGCACCGGCCGAGGCACACGCGCGATGAATCCTTTCTCGCAGAGCCCCTTCATCGTCATCTGGGAAACGACCCGCGCCTGCGCGCTGGCCTGCGTCCACTGCCGCGCCGAGGCCGTCCCGCGCCGCGATCCCGACGAGCTGACGACCGAGGAGGGCAAGCGGCTGATCGACCGGATCGCCGCATTCGGCAGCCCACCGCCCATCCTGGTCCTCACGGGCGGCGATCCTCTGAGACGCCCCGACATCGCGGCGCTCGTCGCCCACGGCACCCGGAGCGGCGTACCCGTGTCGCTGACTCCGAGCGGCACGGCGGCTGTGACCCAGGAAAGGCTCGCGGCGCTCAAGGACGCCGGGCTCGGGCGGCTCGCGGTAAGTCTCGACGGCGCCACCGCCGAGACCCACGATGGCTTCCGCGGGGTACGCGGCTCCCACCGCCACACTATGCGGATCGTCGAGCGGGCGCGGGCCTTGGGGCTGCCGCTGCAGATCAATACGACGGTGTGCAAGCGTACCCTCGACGAGCTGCCGGCACTGGCCCGCCAGATGGGCGACCTCGACATCGTGCTCTGGGCGCTCTTCTTCCTGATTCCAGTGGGGCGGGCCCAGATCGACCAGGCCCTTCCGGCGGATGAGATCGAGAACGTGCTCCGCTGGGCTGCCGAGCTCGGGCGACACGTCCCCTTTGGCATCAAGACCACCGAGGCGCCCCACTTCCACCGTGTGCTGGCCGACCGCGAACGCGCCAGCCACGCGCTCGGCGGCAAGCGGCAGCGGCCCGACGGCGTGGGACGCGCCGGCCGCGCCGTCACCGACGGCAATGGCTTCGTCTTCATCGATCATGTGGGAAACATCTGCCCCAGCGGCTTCCTGCCCATGTCGACGGGCAATGTGCGGCGTCATGACCTCGTGACCGTCTATCGGGAAGATCCGCTCTTCCTCGCGCTGCGGGATCCGGCCCGACTCGGCGGGCGCTGCGGCCGCTGCGAGTATCGCGAGCGGTGCGGCGGCAGCCGGGCGCGTGCCTGGGCGCTCACCGGCGATCCGCTGGGCGAAGACCCTGGCTGCAGTTATGAGCCGACGGCGGCGGTGCCGGAAGCGGTGAAAGCGATCTCGGGCGGCTCGGGCGCGGCGCCCGCGGTGTCCGAGGAGCAAGTACTGGAGGCGCTCGGCACCGTGCTCGACCCCGAACTCGGAATGTCCGTTGTCGAGCTGGGGCTGATCTACGGTATCGAGATTCATCATGGCGCGGTCGCCGTGACCATGACGCTCACGGCGCCGGGCTGCCCCATCCACGACGCGATGAGCGATTGGGCGCGCGAGGCTGTGATGCGCGTTCCCGGCGTCGAGCGGGTCGAAATCACGATCACCTTCGATCCGCTCTGGACCCCCGACCGCATCCGGCTCGGGTCCGACAACCGCCGGCTTCTCAGCGGGAGCAGCGAGTAAGCCAGCCGCCAAAGGGGTGCGGCCGCCCCACTGGGGCGCCGCCGCCCCGCTCAGCCCCACCCGGCCATATGACCCACGTCATACCCGGCCGGATGTCCCGGGCCGCATCATATTGGTAAGTCAAAGCGTTCGAGGATCCTGCTGTTCCGGCACATCCGTTGCAGCTTGCTTTGGATGGTGCAGTCAACCTAAAGGAGGACGGGGGATGAAACGGACAATCGCAGTGGCGGTGGGGGCGGCGGTGGCGGCCCTGTTGATCGGCGCCGGCGTCCAGCAGTTCCAGAGGCAGGCCGTCGCGAAGGACGAATCGGCGCCGCTGACAGAAGTGAAGGCCATCCTGACCAAGGCGCCCTTGGTGCCTCCGCCCGTGGACCGGCCGGGCAATGCCAAGGTCATCGTCAATATCGAGATGGTCGAGGTGAAGGGCACGCTGGCGGACGGTGTCCAGTACAACTTCTGGACGTTCGGCGGCTCGGTGCCGGGCCCGTTCATCCGGGTCCGCGTGGGTGACATGGTCCAGATCCGGTTGAAGAACGCGGACGGGAGCCGCAATCCGCATTCGATCGATCTGCACGCGGTGACCGGCCCTGGTGGCGGCGCCGCCGTCACCCAGCTGGGCCCCGGCCAGGAAGGCGCCTTCGAGTTCAAGGCGCTGAACCCGGGCCTGTACGTCTATCACTGCGCGACGCCCAGCGTGGCCCAGCACATCGCCAACGGCATGTACGGGCTGATCCTGGTGGAGCCCGAAGCGGGACTGCCGCGCGTGGACCGCGAGTACTACGTGATGCAGGGCGAGTTCTATACCAAGGGCAAGACGCTCGCGGCCGGCCTGCAGCCCCTCGACCCGGGGAAGCTCAGCAGTGAGCGGCCCGAGTACGTGGTGTTCAACGGCAAGATGGGCGCCCTGCTCAACGAGCAGGCGCTCAAGGCCAACGTGGGCGAGACGGTGCGGTTCTATGTGGGCAACGGCGGGCCCAACCTGGTCTCGTCCTTCCACGTCATCGGAGAGATCTTTGACACCGTGTACACCGAGGCCGGCATCGGCGGCGCCCCGCCGGCGAAGAACGTTCAGACCACGCTGATCCCGGCAGGCGGCGCGGCCATCGTGGAGATGAAGGTGCAGGTGCCTGGGCGCTTCCTGCTCGTGGACCACAGCATTGTCCGGGCCATGGAGAAAGGCGCGCTCGGCGTCCTCGACGTGGCAGGGGCGGAGCAGCCGGGCATCTTCAAGGTGCTGACTCCGGGCACCCACGGAACGGGCGGTCACTAGAAAGCATCACCCGTCCTCGCGCCCTCTCCCCTTTCCCCGGGGGAGAGGGCTTTCTTTTCTCTCCGTCGGCCAGGTGATCACGGCGGCGGTCTTTCTGAACGGCGCGATCCACTCTTCACCCCGCCGCACGAGCCGCTCGCGGAGGAAGGCCCGCTGGTACGCGCGCGGCCCGTTCCCCTCGAGCCCGAGGTAGGTCATCCAGAAGTCGGACGCCTCCTCGAGATCGACGAAGGGCTGATCCGATGCGTAACTGATGACGGTCACCGAGGGCTTGATACCGAGGGCCCCCACGGCGGCCAGGGTGTCCTCGGCGGTGCAGCGGTGAAGGTACGGGCGGCCCAGCAAGGCCGGATACAGCTCGGAGAAGAAGAACTTATCCTCGCTCTGCGCTGCCGGCGCGTCGCGAATCAGCGCCACCCATCGCCGTGCGATCCGGCCCACTTCCCCCAGGAAGGGAGAATCGCCGCGCAACAGACCGCCCACATGGGCGCAGAGCACGAGATCATGCGGCCCGACGCGCGCTTCGCCCCAAGCCGATTCGATGACTGCGACCTTGGTCAGCCGCGCGCGGGCGGCCGCCTGCCGAAGGGCGCGCGCCATGGCAGGCGTGGGCTCGAGCGCGGTGACGGCGGCGAGACGGCGGGCCAGCGGGAGGGCGAGTGCCCCGCATCCGGCGCCCACGTCGAGGGCCTCGCGGCATTCGAGGAGAATCGGCTCCAGGACCTCGATCACGCGCGCCGCATAGTCGCCGCGCGCGACGGCGCGCTCGTACCAGGCCACCGTGCGGTCGGTCCAGAACTCCGAGCGGGGCAGCCCGGGCGACGTTGCTCTGCTCGTGGTCCTCGCCATCGTTCGGGCCGGCCCGCCGCCGCTCAGATCGCCGGCTCCGACTTCCGCAGCTCGCGGATCAGGACGTCGAGCTGACGCGAGGTTGCCCGCACGTACTCGTACAGATGCTTGTGCATGAGCGCGAGGGTAAAGGCCTGGCGGATCGCGCGCGGCCGCCGGCACGCGGTCTCCAGCGCCATGGACAGCGTCAGCCAGGCGCGCCGCGGCGAGGCGCGCAGAAGGCACGTCCACGCGATCCGCGAGACCACGGGCAGATCGTCGCGCCGGTTCAGGACCCGGGATCTGAGGAGAGTGCCCCGGTTCAGAATGAGCGCCATCGCGCGCTGGCGATACGCCCGGTAGCCGTAGAGGCGGCGGAGCAGGCGCCGGTAGCCCTCGTAGAGCTCGAGGCGGGACATGCCGCCCGGCACGATATTGGTGAACACGAACTGGTCGCCGACCGACTCCGCGATCAGCCGCCCCGCCGCCTTGAGCCGCGCGTGAAGCGGCGTCTTCGGCACCGCGTTCAGCATGCCCGTCATCGAGATCGGGATCCGTGCCCGCTGGATGAAGCGGAACTGCTCCTCGAAAATGGACGGGTCGTCATGGTCGAAGCCCACGATCATGCCCGCCATCACCTCGATGCCCGCGGCCTGGATGCGGTGGACCGCGGCCACCGGGTCCTCGCGCATGTTCTGGGTCTTGTTCGATTCGCTGAGGCTGGCCGCGCGCGGGGATTCGATACCCACGAAGACCGTGATGAAATGCGCCTGCTTCATGAGGCCGAGCAACTCGTCGTCCTGCGCCACGTTGAGGCTGACCTCGGTCATGAACTCGATGGGATAGCCGCGCGCCCGCTGCCACTCGGCCAGCTCGGCGAGCAGCGCTTTGGCTTCCTTCTTGTTGCCGATGAAATTGTCGTCCACGACGAAGACATTCGACGCCCCGAGTCGGTGGATCGCCTCCACCTCGGCCAGGACCTGCGCCACCGACTTGGTCCGCGGCCGGCGGCCGTACATCACGATGATGTCGCAGAACTCACAGTTATAGGGACAGCCGCGCGCGAACTGGATAGCCATGCTGCGGTAGCGTCCCACCTTCAGCAGGTCGAAGCGCGGCAGCGGCGAGTCGAGCATGCTGGGCTTGTCGTCCTGCCGGTACTCCGCTTGCCACGAGCCCGCCTCGTAGTCCCGGACGAATCGCGGCCAGGTGTACTCGGCTTCGCCCACGAAGAGCACGTCCACCTTGCCGCGCAGCTCCTCGGGACAAAGCGTGGCGAACGGACCGCCCGCCGCGACGAGCTTGCCGCGGCGCCGGAAGATCTCGGCGAGCTCGAGCACCCGCTGCTTGTGGACGACGAAACCCGTGACGCCGACGATGTCCGCGTCGGTATCGAAGTCGATGGACTCCACGTTCTCGTCGCAGAGCACGACTTCGTGGGGCGGCGGCGTCAGTCCCGCCACCGTGGGCAGGGCGAGGTTGGGAAAGACGCAACGCTTCCTGAGACTCGACAGGACACGATCGAAAGTCCAGAACGATTCGGGATTCTTCGGAGCGATCAGGTAGATCTTCAGCTCGCCCTCCCGATGCCGGCCCAGGCGCGCGCCCCGCGGCGGTAGCCGGGGCAGCCGTGGTGCCGCCCCGCGGTGCACAGCGAGGCCAGCTGCTCTGGGGTCGGAATCCTGACGCGGCCATTGGGCAGCCGGCAATACACCGGCACGGGGAATTTCCCTCCCCGCCGGCTGACCGCGGGCGTCAGGCACGGACAATTCAAGGCTTCGAGCTCCTTCGGTGGTTTCATGGCCTCCTCCCTTCCCGGCTCGGGTCGCGCCAACCGTCGCGCTTAGCCAAGCGCCTTCGCCAGTCGCTCCAGCTCCGCCTCGGCGTGAGGGATGGACGCGTCGCGCCCCTGCTCGGCCTCCACCGTCTCGAACTCCCGCTCCAATAACTGCTGCGCGCGGTCGTCGAGCACCGCCTCCGTGAGCGGGAAGAGCACGCCGTTCTCCTTGTCGATGTGATCGCGCAGCAGCTGAACGTAGCGGCTGGCCGCCTCCACCCGGCCGGCCGGCGGCCCGCTCTCCATGACCCGGACGAAACCGCGGCCCTGGACATGCTCTTCGAGCATGACCTGGACCGGCCCGCCGTCCGCCGGCACGCCGGCCTTGGCCAGAGCCGGGAAGAGGTAGCGCTCCTCTTTGGCGTGGTGATTGACGTCGGCGAAGGCGCGGAGCCATGCGATGATTCCCGGCCACCAGCCATCGGGCAGGGCGCCGCCTGTGGCCAGGCGGCCGCTCCCGCGCTCGAGCAAATCCAAGGCGCACAGGATCACCCGATGCTCCTCACGCAGCGTCTGAGTCGGTGCAGTCATGACTGTTTCTCTCCTCTCGAGCGGGTCCTGTCGCCGCGGACCGCCCCTCTCGGCATCCTCCTCGTTAGAGCTTGAACAACTCTCGCGCATTGTCGCTGAGCAGCTTCTGACGCGCCTCGGGCCGGAGCCCCAGCCCGTCCACCTGGTCCAGGCTCTCCTTCCACGGCAGCCCGTTGGTGCCCCAGACGGCTCGGTCCATGCCCATGCGGCTGTTGATGAAGTTGACGATCTCGGGCTTGAGATACTTGGGCATCCACGCGTCCGCGCCGAACCAGACGTTGTCCCACTTGTAGCAGACGCTGATCAGCTCTTCGACCCACGGCCAGCCCGTGTGGGCGCCCAGGATGCGGAGCGCGGGGAAGTCCGAGGCGATCTGGTCGAGATACATCGGCCGTCCGTGCTCGCTGGGCATGGACTCGAGCACATGTCCCACCTGCATGGACACGGGCACGTCCAGCTCCGCGCACTTGGCGTAGAGCGGGTACATCTTGCGGTCGTGGAGCGGGATGTCGAAGCCGTAGATGTGGACGTACACCCCCTTGAAGTTGTGCTTGGTCACCGCGAGCTCGATCTCCGCCAGGCTCTCCTTGATGCGGAACGGGTTGTAGCCCGCGAGCCCGACGAAGCGGTTGGGATACTTCTCCGTGTACTGGGTCACCTCTTCCAGCGAGGTGTCCATGTACATCCACTTGTTCCAGTACGACCACATCTTGGTCTGGGTGATGAAGACCTTCTCCACGCCCGCCTCGTCCATCTTCTTGAGCATGGCCGCGATGGACTCGAACTGGGGCAGGCTGCCGATAGCGCGCTCCATGCGGCAGATGAGCTCGCCCTTCTTGGCGTCGGTCCACTTGGCGATGAACTCGGGCGTCGCCACGTAGTACATGATGTCGATGGCCTGCGGCCGGTCGCTCATTGAAAGCCTCCTTTGTATGGTTTCGGGCGATTCGTCAAGAGCGCTGACCGCGCTCCGGTGGTGTCATCCCTCACGATCCGCCGGCGTGGCCACGGCGGACGGCGCCCACGAGCAGCAGCGCCACGCCGACCACAAGCGGGATCCAATACCCCGGTACCTGGAAAGCCTGAATCAGCACGATGCCGAGGCCGATGAGAGTCACGATCAGCCCAGCCATCATGATTCCCTTCCCCGAATGTCCGCATTGCATGTTTGGTCCTCCTTTACAACGCCTCAGGCCATGGTCAAGCCGCCGCTCACGCTGAGTGTCTGGCCCGTGACGAAGTCCGCGGCGGGCGAGGCCAGGTACACGACGGCCCCCGCGATGTCCTCCGGCTGACCGACGCGGCCGAGCGGGATGGCGCGGGTCACGGCCTCGATGACTTTCGCGCTCTTGGGCGACTGATCGCGGATGCCCTGGAGCAGGGGCGTCTCGGTGAGACCGGGGCAGACCACGTTCACGGTGATCCGATGGCGCGCCAGCTCGCGGGCCAGCGTCTTGGAGAAGGCGATGATGGCGCCCTTGGTGCCGGCGTACACCGCCTCACCCATGGAGCCCACGCGGCCGGCGTCGGAGGCGATATTGATGACCCGCCCGCCTCCCCGCTCCACCATGCGCGGCAGCGCCGCCTTGCAGACGTAGAGGATGCTCTTGAAATTGACGGCAATAATCTTGTCCCATGTCACTTCCGCGCTCTCGAGGAAGAGCTCCAGTTTGTCCCACCCCGCGTTGTTCACGACGATGTCGAGCTGGCCGAACTGCGCCAGGGCTTCCTCGACGGCGCGGTTGACCTCGGCGCGCCGGGTCAGATCGCAGCCGAGCGCAAGCCCCTTGACACCGAGCGCCTCGATCTCGCGTCTCACGGTCTCGGCATTGTCCGTCAGGATGTCCAGCACGGCGACGTCGGCGCCCTCCTGGGCCAGGCCCAGGGCGATGGCGCGGCCGATGCCACGGCCGCCGCCCGTCACCAGCGCGGTCTTGCCTTTGAGCTTCATGACTCTCTCCTTGTCATCGATCCTTCCAAATTGGTTTGCGCTTCTCGACAAAGGCGCGAAGGCCCTCCTCCGCGTCTTGGGTGACCATTAGCTCGTGGTGATAGAGCTCCTCGAGCATGGAGAGACCCTCTTCGAATCGCGCCCCCAATGTCTCGCGCACCGCGCGCTTGGTCAGCCGCAGCACGATCGCGCTCTGGGCCGTGTACCGGGCGAGCTCCGCTTCGACGGTCTCGGCCAGCTTGTCGGCCGGCGCCACCAGGTCCACCAGCCCGATCCGCTCGGCTTCGGCGGCGCCGATCACCTCGCCCGTGAGCAGCAGCCGGAGGGCGCGCTGCGGCCCCACTCGCGCCGGATAGTGGAGCGCGGCGATGGGCGGGAAGACCCCGACCTTGATCTCGGGCTGCCCCAGGGTGGCCGAGTCGGCCGCGATCACGACATCGCAGAAGGTCGCCAGCTCGGCGCCGCCCCCGAGCGCGGCGCCCTGGACGGCGGCCACGGTCACGCAGTCCAGAGACCGTAGCTGGCGAAAGATCTGATGGAAGCTCTCCAGCATGGGCTTGACACGGTCGCCCTGGTGGTCCTCGATGGCCACGCCGGCCGAGAAGGCCTTGCCCTCGGCGGCCAGCAGCACGGCCTTGAGCCGGGGCCGGGCGACAGCCGTCTCCAGCGCCGCGTTCAGCTCGTCCATCATATCGATGGTCAGGATATTGAGCGGCGGGCGCGCGAGGGTGATGCGCAGGACGGCGCCGTCATCCGCGCAGCGCAGGAAGCGTGCGGGGATCATGGCGCCCAGCCCCAGTTGAGCACGGGCTCGCCGCACACGCGGCAGAGCGTGGAGTCCCCGGGCCGGCAACGGACACCGCAGACCTGGCAGATCGCCGGCGGCGCCGCCGGTGATTCGGGTTCCGGAGCGGGCCGATCCAGGTCCGGCTTGGTTCCGGTTGATGGCTGGCTCATGGCGGCGCCTCACTTCCTCAGGTCGAGCACGCGCTTGGCCTTGCCCACGCTGCGCTCGATCGTCTTCGGGGGCACCACGGTCGCCGCCGCCGTGATGCCGATCCCTTCGTAGACCTTCCGTTTCACCACGGCGGCGAGCCCTGCGAGCGCGTCCTGGCCCGCCTCGGCCGCCGTCGCCCGGCACTCGACCTGGATCTCCAGAGTGTCCAGCGCCCCATCCCGCCGGACGACGAGCAGGTAATGCGGCTCGAGATCGGGGACCTGCAGCAGCGCGTGCTCGATCTGCGAGGGGTAGACATTGACGCCGCGGATGATGAGCATGTCGTCGGTGCGGCCCGTAATCCGCCCGATGCGGACCAGGGTCCGCCCGCATTGGCATGGCGTGGGGTCGATGGACGTGAGATCGCGGGTGCGGTAGCGCAACAGCGGCAGCGCCTCCTTGGTGAGGGTGGTGAAGACCAGCTCCCCCGTCACGCCCGGCGGAACGGGCTGGAGGGTCTGCGGGTCCACAATCTCCGGCAGGAAGCAGTCCTCGGCCACGTGCATCCCGCGCTTCTCCGGGCACTCCACCGACACGCCGGGACCGATCACCTCGCTGAGGCCATAGATATTGAGCGCCATGATGTTGAGCCGCGTCTCGATGGCGTCGCGCATGCCCTCGGTCCACGGCTCGGCGCCGAAGAACCCGACGCGGAGCTTGAGGTCCTTCGGGGCCAGCCCAGCCTCCTCCACGGCCTCGGCCAGATACAGCGCGTAGGACGGCGTGCAGCAGAGCACGGTCGAGCCGAAATCCGTCAGCGCCATGAGCTGGCGGTCGGTGAATCCGCCCGAGATTGGAATCACCGCGGCGCCGACGCGCTCGCCCCCGTAGTGGAAGCCCAGGCCGCCCGTGAACAGACCGTAGCCGTAGGCGTTGTGGAGCACGTCGCCGCGCCCCACGCCGCCCATCATCAGCGTGCGGGCCATCACCTCAGCCCAGAGCTCGACGTCGCGGCGGGTATAGGCAACCACCGTCGGCTTGCCGGTGGTGCCGGAGGAGGCGTGCAGCCGCACCACCTCTTCCATCGGCACCGCCAGCAGCCCGAATGGGTAGGTCGCGCGGAAATCGTCCTTGGCCGTGAACGGCAGCAGGCTCAGGTCGTTCATGGAACGGATATCCGAAGCGGTCACCCCGGCGGCCCGCAGCCGCTCGCGGTAGAGCGGCACGCGCTCGGCGGCGCGGGCCACCTGCCGACGGAGCCGCCCCAGCTGGAGCCGCTCCAGCTCGGCACGAGGAAACCGTTCGATCGCAGTCAGCTCGTTCATAGGGGTGACTCCTCCGGCACGCGTCCGAGCCCGTAAGCCCGATGCGCCGATTCGGTGTCGGTTCCGCTCATTCGCGTTTCAACCAAGACGCCGCCGGGCGTCAGCGCGTAGCCGCGGTCGGCGATGCGGAGGGCCGCGCGGGCGTTCTGTTCCACGAGCAGGATCGTGAGACCCTCGGCCTTGAGCGCGGCGAGGGCGCGGAAGATCTCGCCGATGACCAGCGGGGCGAGCCCCACCGACGGCTCATCGAGCAGCAGCAGCCGCGGACGGGCCATGAGCGCGCGGCCCATCGCGAGCATCTGCTGCTCGCCGCCGGACAGCGTGGCCGCCCGGTGGTCCAGCCGGTTGCTCAGCGAAGGAAAGAGCATGAGGACCCGCTCGAGGTCGCCGGGCGCCGCGCGCCGCCGGGCGGCCCGCGGATGGCGGTAGGCGCCCAGGAGCAAGTTCTCCCGCGCCGTGAGGGGACCGAAGAGGTCGCGCCCTTCGGGCACCAGAGCGATCCCGAGCCTCACGATGCTTTCGGTAGGCCATCCGCTTATCGTCTCGCCGTCGAACGTCGTCCCGCCGGCCCGGATCGGGACCAGCCCCATGATCGCGCGCAGCAGGGTCGTCTTCCCCGCCCCGTTGGGCCCGACGATGGTCACCAGCTCGCCCCGGGCGATGTTCAGCGCGACGCCACGGAGCACCTGGACCCGGCCATAGCCGACTTCGAGGCCGCAGACTTCGAGGGTGTGAGGGCCGCCCATCAGTCGGGCTCCTCGCCGAGGTAGGCCGCGATCACGGCGGGGTCGCTCCGCACGGCCCGCGGCGCGCCCTCGGCCAGCTTCTCGCCGTAGGAGAGCACGAGCACCTCGTCCGAGATGTCCATCACGAAGTCCATGTGGTGATCCACGAGCAGCACGGTGGTCCCGCCGTCGCGGATCCGCTTGATCAGTACCGCCAGCTTCAGATGCTCGGCCGGGCTCAGGCCGGCGCCCGGCTCGTCCAGCAGCAAGAGGCGGGGATCCATGGCCAGGGCGCGCGCCACCTCGACCAGCCGCTGCTCTCCGTAGGGCAGCAGGCTCGCCGGCGTCCCGGCGCGCGCCTCGAGGCCGACCAGCTCCAGCGCCCGCTGCGCCCGGGCCCGCAGGTGCCGTTCCTCCTCGCGCATGGCGCGGCTGCGCAGCGCACAGGCCATCCACCCGGCCCGCCCGCGCTGGTGGCAGCCAACCAGCACGTTCTCGAGCACCGTCATTTCCCCGAACAGCCGCGCGAGCTGAAAGGTGCGGCCGATGCCCCGGGCCGCCACGGCGTACGCGCGGCGCGGCAGCGGCTCGCCCTCGAAGAAGACCGCGCCCCGGGTGGGCTCCAGCGCGCCGCTGATCAGGTTGAAGATGGTGGTCTTCCCGGCGCCGTTGGGGCCGATCAGCGCCTTGATCTGGCCTGCGGCCACGGCGAAGTCCACACTCCGCACGGCGGTGAGCCCGCCGAATTCCTTGGTGAGCCCACGGACTTCTAGCAGCGGCCCCGTCCTCATGCCGGCCTCCGCCGCAGCGCCGCCAGCCCATTGGGAAGGAAGATCATGAAGAGCATCAGGATCAAGCCGAAGACCACGATCTCGTACTCGGCGCCGGCCCGTGAAGCGGAGAGCAACGGCAGCAGGCTCCGGAGTCCCTCGACGAGGAGCACCACGGCGGCGGCGCCCAGCACGCCGCCCCAGAGACTCGAGACCCCACCCAGCACCACCATCACCACCAGCTCGATCGAGAACGCGAAGCCGAATGGCGAGGGATTGATGAAGGTCAGGTAGTGGGCGTAGAGCGCGCCGGCCAGCGCCGTCGAGGCGCCCGCCGCCGCGAAGATGCCGACTTTCAGGCGAGCGGTATCGATGCCGGCGGCCTGCGCGGCCGGCTCGCTGCCGTGCACCGCCCGCAGCGCCCGGCCGATCCGCGAGTCGACGAGGTTCCCGGCGAGGCCCAGCAGGCCGAGGAGGAGCCCCCAGCACAGCCACAGCATTCTGGCGTCGGTGTCGAATCGGAAGGCGCCCAGCGCCAGAGGCGGCACGCCGGTGAGCCCCGAGGGCCCGCCGGTGACACCGCTCCAGTTGACCAGCACGAAGTAGACGATGATGCCGAAGCCGAGGGTGGCCATGGCCAGCAGGAGGCCGGAGAGGCGGAACACGGGGAGCCCGATCAGGAAAGCCGTCGCGGCCCCCGCCACCACGGCCGCGGCCATCGCGACCCAGGGATTCCAGCCGAAGGAGGCGCTCAGCACGCCGGACACGTAGGCGCCGATGCCGTAGAACGCGGCCTGGCCCAGCGACACCTGCCCCGCGAATCCCATGACGAGCGACAGCCCCAGGGCCGCCATGCCATTGAGCGCGATGAAGACGAGCATCCCGAGCACATAGCCGGAGCGGACGAAGCCGCCCGTGACCGCGACGAGGATCGCGGCGGCCAGGAGGATAGTCCAGCGCCGGCTCGCGCTCATTGCGGTCGCGTCCTGGGCGCAAGCGTGTTCCGGGAGGGCGGCCCCGGCTGCGCCCAGCGCTTCAGGTAAACGGACCTCCGATTCAGCACCCTACGTCTCCTCGGCGACGCGCCACGGCAGCCAGCCCGCGACCTGGACGAGCAAGAGGACGATCAGGACGACGAAGGCGACCGCGTCCTTGTATGCCGAGGAGATCAGCCCGGCCGAGAAAGACTCGAGCAGGCCCAGCAGGAAGCCGCCCACGATCGCCCCCGGCGGACTGACCAGTCCGCCCAGCACGGCGGCGACGAAGCCCTTGAGCCCCAGCATGAGCCCCATGTCATAGGTCGCGTACGTGATGGGCGCGATGACGGCGCCGGCCGCGGCACCCAGCGCGCCCGACAGCGCGAAGGCCAGCATGAACATCCGGTCCACGCGGATGCCCATGAGCCGCGCGGCCCGGCCATTGACCGCGCAGGCGCGCACCGCGGTGCCGGGGTAGGTGCGGGTAAAGAAGAACCACAGCGCGGCGAAGACCACGGCCGCCACGGCCAGGACCCAAAGCCCCTGCCTGACGACCGTGGCCCCGACCACGTGGAGCGGCGGCCCCGGCGAAAAGGACGGAAGCGCCACCGGATCGGTGCCCCAGACGATAAGCGCCCCGCCCCGGAGCGCGATGGAGGCGCCGATGGTCAGGATCAGGGCGGCCAGCGGCGGGGCCCCGCGGAGCGGGTGAATGGCCGCTCGCTCCAGCAGCGCGCCCAGGGCCGCCACCGCGACCACCGTGCAGACGAAGGCCGCGGCGACGGGCAACCCGCGCGCCTCGAGGGTGACCATGAGGAGGGCGCCCAGCATCACGAACTCACCCTGGGCGAAGTTGATGATGCGCGTGACGCTGTAGACGATCACGAAGCCCAGCCCGATCAGCGCGTAGACCCCGCCGACGACGAGGCCGGAAGCCAGGTACTGGGCGAGCTGGTCCGTGAAGGTCATGCGCGTTTTATTTCGCCACGCGCCACTGGCCGTCCACGATCTGGATCATGGTGGCGGCCCGTCGGTCCAGCCCGTTGTGGTCGGCCGGCGAGAAGTCGAACACGCCGGTGATGCCCACGAAGTTCCGCGTCGTCTCGATCGCCGCGCGCACCTTGGCGCGATCGGTCCCGGCCTTCTCCATGGCGCCCAGCACGATGTACACCGCGTCCCAGGCGTGGCCGCCGAAGGTATTGCGCGGGCCGAACTTGCTCTCGAAGTCCTTTGCATAGGCCAGCAGCACCGGCTTCTGCGCGTCGTTGTCAGCCAGCTGCTCCGCCACCAGCAGCTTGCCGGCGGGGAACAGCACGTTGTTCGAGGCCGGGCCAGCCAGCTCGATGTACTTCTTATTGCCCACACCGTGGCTCTGGAACATCGGCGCCTTGATCCCGAGATCGGCGTAGTTCTTGGTCGCGATGGAGGCCGACGGCGGGATGGACCAGATGACCGTCGCCTGCGGGTTGGCCGCCTTGACCTTCGTCAGCTGGGCGGTCATGTCCACGTCCTTCTGGCCGAACTTCTCGTTGGCGACGATGCTGAGCCCCGCCTTCTGGGCCGCCTTCTCGAACTCCACCCAGCCGAGCTGGCCGAAGGCATAGTCCACGTTGAGCCACGCCACCTTGGTGAGCCCCTTGGCTTTGAGGTAGTCGGCGAGCACACCGGTGATGAGGAAATCGCTCTGTGGCGTCTTGAACACCCACTTCCGCTCGGCCACGGGCTCCACGATCTTGGCGGCGGCGGCGCAGGACACCAACGGCATCTCCGCCTTCTGGACCGTGTCGAGGATGGCGAGGGAGGTCCCGGACAGCGTGGTGCCCACGATGGCCGTGACCTTGTCCTCGTCGATGAGCTTCTTGGCGGCCAGCACCGCCTTGGTCTCGTCGCTGGCGTCGTCGTAGATCACGATCTTGAGCGGGTGCAGCTTGCCGTCGGGCCCCTTGACGCCGCCCTTGGCGTTGACGTCGGCCTCGATCATGACGGCCGTGTCGCGCTCGGGGATGCCCAGCGAGGAGCCGGGTCCGGTGATGGAGAAGATGGCGCCGACCTTGTACGCCTCCTGGGCGGTGGCGGTCGGAACACCCCAGCCCAAGGCCAGGATGGAGAGAGCGAGAGCAAGAATCACATGCATGGCGGTCCTCCTTTGGGTTGATTCACGGCTGGACACTGCGCTCCATCTGGATCATCGGCCCGTGGTGGAAGCCCAGGCGGACGAAGAACTCGCGGACGTCGGCCTGCGCGAGGTCGATCAAGGTCGCGATCGTCTCGACGGCCCGCAGCTCGCGGCCGCTCTGGACGAACCGATCGACCATGGACTGGCCCACGCCGCGACCGCGGTAGGGCGGATCCACGCCGATCAGGTCCACCCAGCCGGTGGGCCGGGAAATGCCGAATTCGGACTCGCCCACCCAGCCGAAGAGAAAGCCGACCAGGCGCCCATCCAGCTCCGCCACGAGCGACATCCAGGGCGGGCGCAGGGCGGCGATGTCCAGCCGGCGGCGCCAGTACTCCTTGCGCGTCTGGCCCGAGAGCTTTTCGTCGATGCGGATGATGGCGTCGAGATCGGACGACTCGACGGCGCGGACGCTGATGGCTGTGCGTGTCATGGAAGTCTCCCTCACGCCGCGGCCGGCGCGGACACTTTGCGATAGCGCTGCAGCCCGAGCAAGGCGGCGCCGAGCGCGGCGGTGAACTGAGGTCCGTCGGGCACGCTCACGGGCACGCCCAGCTTGTCGCGCAGGGCAACCACCATCCCCTCCTGCCGGGCGACGCCGCCGATGAAGGCCACGGGCCCGTCCAGCCCGACGCGCTTGAGCAGCGAGAGCGCCCGGTCGGCCAGCGAATTGTGGATGCCGCGGAGGATGTTCTCGACGGTCACGCCCTCGGAGACGTGGTTGATGATCTCGGTCTCCGCCAGCACGGCACAGACGCTGGAGATGGCCTGCGGCTTGGCCGCGCCGAGAGACAGCGGGCCGATGTCGGCCACCTCCACCTCGAGATACTTGGCGGCGCGCTCGAGGAAGCCTCCGGAGCCGGCGGCGCATTTCTCGTTCATGTGGAATTCCTTGACCTTGCCGCCCTCACGCACCTTGATGGCGCGCGAGCACTGGGCCCCGATGTCCAGCACGTACTGCGCCTCCGGGCAGGCCGTGACCGCGCCCCGCGCCCCGCAGGTCAGATCCGTGATCTGGATGTCGCGGAACGACACGGCGTAGCGGCCGAGTCCGGTCGTCGCGACATAGGCAATGTCGCTGCCGCCGAGCCCTCCGTCGGCCTGCGCCGCCTCGAGCGCTTCACGCGAAACCTTCTCGAAGTCCGCCTTGGTCTTGACCTGGCCCCGGCCCCGCACGACGCCCGAGCCGTCGATCAGGACGCACTTGGTCGTGCCGGAACCGATGTCGATGCCCGCGACCAGCATGGCTAGCTCCTCCCCGCGCCGACCGCGACGGTCTCGCCGCGGGCTCCCGCCTGAGCGCGCTCCAGCGCGAACAGCGCGGCGCCCAGCGCGCCCATAAAGTGCCCCTCTTCGCTCACGTTGATGGAAGTGCCCAGCACCTCTTCCAGCGACCGCACCATGCCGATGTTCCGGGATACCCCGCCGGTAAACGTGACTTCCTCCTCGACGCCGACGCGGCGGATGAGGGACATGGTCCGCGTCGCGATGGCCTTGTGAACGCCGCCCAGGATGTCCTCGATGGTCTTGCGCTGGGCGAGGTAGGACATGATGTCGGACTCGACGAACACGGTGCAGACCGAGGTCAGGCGGACGGGGATCTTGGCCTGGAGCGCCAGCCCGCCGATCTCGTCGAGCCCCACCCCGGTCACATCCGCGGCCGCCGAGAGGAACCGGCCGGTGCCCGCGGCGCACTTGTCGTTCATCGAGAAGTCCACGACGGAGCCGTCCGGCCCCACCTTGATGGCTTTGGTGTCCTGGCCACCCATGTCGATGACGGTGCGGGTCTTGGGGAAGAGCGACTGCGCGCCGCGGGCGTGGCAGGTGATCTCCGTGATCTGGGCGTCGCCGAAGGTCACCTTGTAGCGCCCATAGCCCGTGCCGACCACATAGCCCACCGCCTCGCGGGCCAGGCCCATGGCCTCGAGCGCCTTGACGAAGGCGTTCTCCCCCGCCTTCGTCACGTTGGCGCCGGTGGAGATGAGCGAGCGCGCGACGATGGCGTGGGATTCGTCCACGATCACCGCCTTGGTCTGGGTGGATCCGACGTCGACGCCGGCGCCGAAGATCATGAAGGCCTCCTGTCGAGCCGCAGGGTAGCGAGCGTGATGGGCCGGAGCTGCCCGGCCCCAAGGATCAGTCGGGTCTTGGCGTAGAGCTGGCCGGCGATCATGAGCGCCCCGGCCGCGTACAGGGCCGGCGCGGCGACGGCGGGCATGGTCCAGGCGAGCGCGGAGAGGACGAGCGGCGCGGCATAGCCGCCGGCCACGATCAAGAGCCGCGGGCGCCTTTCGGTCAGGGGACGAACGGCCGCAATGAAGGCCGGCTCGCTAGACCAGGCCAGATAGCCGAGCCAGAGCAGCAGGCCGGCGGCGAGCAGCCCAGCCACCGTCATGATCACCTGAGCATCGGGCAGGCGACCCAGGCTCACTGCGATCATGAGGTACAGCCCGGCGCCAGAGATCAGTGCCGAGAGCAGGAACACGAGTGGTACGAGAGGCACGTCCCAGGCCGTCACGCCGCGCGAGCGCCGCACGAGGAACCCTTGAGCGAGCGCAAAGAGGAGTGCTGCACCGGCCGCTTGGGCGCGGCGGAGATCGAGCGGGAACATCAGATCCGCCGCCACCAGCAGGATGAAGATGCCGCCCAGCCACAGCTCCCGCGACATCCATGAGGTGTGCAGCCGCATGAGCACGCGGATGCCCCGGAATGGCCGGCCCGCCTCGAGGGCGACGGCGGCGAGGCCGGCAAGCACCAGGATCGGGCCGAGCCAGGAGGCGAC
>JBKPCB010000097.1:0-9028 GCA_046727155.1 Candidatus Methylomirabilota bacterium
TCCCTGAGCTATCTGGGCTATGGAATTCAGCCGCCGACGGCGAGCTGGGGGAATATGCTCAACAACGCCCAGACCTACGTGCTCTACGCGCCCTGGGTCGCCGTCTACCCGGGGCTCATGATCACCGTCACCGTGCTGAGCTTCAACTTCGCCGGCGACGGGCTGCGGGACGCGCTCGACCCGCGCTTGACCCTGACATGATAAGAAGGAGGAGCCCATGAAGGATCCACGACCGTTCTCCCGCCGCCGGCTGCTCCAGGGCGCAGGCGCCCTCGCGGCCGCCGGGCTGCTCCCGGCGCCACGCGAGGCCCGGGCGCAGGCCGGACAGCCCCAGAAGGGCGGCCAGATCATCGTCGGCATCTCGCAGGAGCCGCAGAACTTCAACCCGATCATGCCGACGATCGAAAGTCAGCGCGGCGTCCACATGTGCCTCTTCGACAGCCTCTGGCGCATCGATCCCAAGGGCAAGTACCTCCCGAACCTGGCCGCCGAGATTCCCGCGCGCGGCAATGGCGGCCTCTCGGCGGACGGCACGCTCCTCACCGTCAAGCTCCGCAAGGGCGTCAAGTGGCACGATGGCCAGCCCTTCACCGCGAAGGACGTGATCTTCACCTGGCAAACCCTCATGAACCCCAAGGTCAGCGCGTTTTCCACCGTGGGGTTCGATCAGATCGCCTCCATGACGCCGGCCGACGACCTCACGCTGAAGATCAAGATGAAGCAGGCCTATGCGCCCATCTTCGTGGCGCTGGCGGACATGTTCGTCGTGCCCGAGCACGTCCTGGCCAAGAGCGCCGACATCAACAAGGACGAGTTCAATACCCGGCGGCCCGTCGGCACCGGCCCCTTCAAGTTCGCCGAATGGGCGGCGGGAGATCACATCACGCTCGAGGCCAACCCCGCCTACCACGGCCCGGGGCCGTACCTCGACCGCCTGATCTTCAAGTACATCCCCGATCTGACCGTGCTTTTCACCCAGTTCAAGACGGGCGAGATCGACATCACGGGCATCCAGGGCATTCCCGTCGATCTCTACCCAGAGGCGAGGTCGCTGCCCAATATCTCGCTGCACGTCAATCCCGGCACCGCCTATGAATCCATCGGCCAGAACTTCACGCTGCCGCTCTTCCAGGACAAGCGCGTGCGCCAGGCCCTCTACTACGGCATGGACAAGAAGCCCATCGTAGAGAAGATCTACCTCGGCCTCGTCCCCGAGGCCGAGACTTATGTGCCGCCGCAGTCCTGGGCCTACAACCCGAAGATCAAGGGGCATCACAAGTACGATCCGGAAAAGGCCAAGGCCCTGCTGGAAGCGGCGGGCTGGAAGCCGGGGGCCGACGGCATCCGCGTCAAGGACGGCAAGCGGCTCGCCTTCGAGAACGCCACCACGGCCGGCAACAAGCAGCGCGAGCAGATCCAGCAGCTCCTCCAGCAGCAGTGGCGGCAAATCGGCGTCGAGATGACGATCAACAACAAGCCGGCCGCCGTGCTCTTCGGGGAGTTCTACCGGATGTCGAAGTTCCAGACCATCGTGATCGGCATCCTCATGGGCCCCGACCCGGATCACAGCTTCCGCCTCCACAGCCGGTACATCCCCGCCAAGGGCGGCATGGGGCGCAACTCCATCGCCTACGAAAACGCCGAGGTGGACCGGCTGCTGGATGCAGGCGTGAAAGAGGTGGATCAGGAGAAGCGCAAGAAGATCTACTTCCGGCTGCAGGAGGTCATTGCCGAGGACCTACCCCATCTGCCCATTTATCATTACGTGAACATCCGGGCGACCAAGGCCGCCGTCCAGGGCTTCCAGCCCAATCCCAACATGCAGGAGTATTCGTGGAATACCAACGAGTGGTGGCTCAAGCGGGCCTGAGCGAGGCCGGCGCGCCATGAAGATCGTCAAGGCCCGGATCTACCTCGTGCGCATCGCCGGGCGGCATCCCGTGCTGGTGGAGCTCGTCACCGATGCCGGCGTCACCGGCGTGGGCGACGCGGCCATCGCCTATGGCTCGGGCGCCACCGCCGCCGCGGGCATGCTCAAGGATCTCCTCACCGACATCGTGCTGGGCAAAGACCCCGCCGCCATCGAGGCGCTCTGGGGCGAGATGTACGATCACTCCTTCTGGGCCAAGGGTGGGGGGCCCATCGTCTTCGCCGCCATCAGCGCCATCGAGATGGCGCTCTGGGACATCAAGGGCAATGTCCTGGGCGTGCCCGTGTACGAGCTGCTGGGCGGCAAGGTCCGCGGGGAGGTGCGCGTCTACGCCAATGGCTGGTCCTTCCGCAGCGTCACGCCGGATGATTTCGCCCGCGCCGCCGAGAAGGTGGTGAAGGACGGCTACGACGCGCTCAAGATGTACCCGCTGGCGCGGCCGCTCGAGTCGAGCCCGCACGGCAATATCCAGCACGTCGGCGCGCGCCACATCGAGCGCGAGCTCGAGGACCTCGCGGTGGCGAAGGTCCGGGCGGTGCGGCAGGCCATCGGCCCCAAGGTTGATCTCATGGTGGACATGAGCGCCGAGCTGACCACGGACGCCGTCATCCGCCTCGGCCGGCGCTTCGAGGAGTTCAACCTGCTCTTCTTCGAGGAGCCGGTGGACCCCTTCGACGTCGAGGCGCTCAAGAAAGTCTCCGACAAGGTCAACCTGCCCATCGCCGTCGGCGAGCGCCTGTACACGCGCTACGGCTTCCGCCGCGTGATGGAGCTGCACGCCGCCGACATCTTGCAGCCGGATGCCGGCAATACCGGCGGCATCTTCGAGACGATCAAGATCGCGGCGATGGCCGAAACCTACAATATGCAGATCCAGCCGCACCTCTGCGCCAGCCCGGTCGGGACCGCGGCGGCGCTCCAGGTGGACGCCTGCGTGCGCAATCTCTTGATCCAGGAGCTATACCCCTATCGCGTCCCCGAGCACTTCGACATCGTCGACCATGCCCCGGAGCGGGACGTCAAGAACGGCCGGCTCGCGATCCCGGATCGCCCGGGACTCGGTGTCGCGCTCGTCCCCGACCGCGTCCGTCCCCACCTCTGGGCGGAATGCGAATGAGCGAGACGGCCGACGTCGTCGTCGTCGGAGGGGGCGTCAACGGCGCGAGCATCGCGTGCGCGCTGGCCTCGGCCGGCGTCAAGCGCGTGATCCTCCTCGAGCAGGCGGCGCTGGCCAACGGCGCCTCGGGACGCTCGAGCGCCGTGATCCGCATGCACTACACGAATGCGGAGGACGCGCGGCTGGCCTGGGCGAGCGACCCCGTCTTCAGGAACTGGCCCGAGATCATGGGCGGTCCGCCGGTGTTCACCCATACGGGCTTCGTGGCCGTCGTCTCACACGCCGACGCGCCGGCGCTGAGGCAGAATGTCGAGATGCTACGGGGGATCGGCATCAATACCACCGCGCTCTCACCGGCCGACCTCCGCGATCTCCAGCCCTTCGTCAACGTGGACGACATCGGCGCCGCCGCCTACGAGCCCGACGCCGGCTATGCCAATCCGGCCGACGTGGTGGAGGGCTTCCGGCGGCGGGCCGAGGAGCGGGGCGCGCGCATTCTCCAGTGGACTCGGGTCACCCGCCTCCTCCGCCGCGAGAGCGCCGTCATCGGCGTGGAGACCAGCGCCGGGCGCATCGAGGCCGGCGCCGTCGTCGTGGCGGCGGGCGCCTGGGCGCCGCGCCTGTGCGGCGAGGCAGGCATTGCCCTGCCCGCGCGGCCCAAGGCGCTGGACACCGTGCTCGTGCAGCGGCCGGCCGAGCTCGCCGAGCCCCACATGATCTTCATCGACCACGTGCAGGGCACCTACTTCAGGCCGGAGAGCCGGATTCTCACGCTCGTCGGCGTGCCCTGTACGGTTTGGGACGTCGACCCCGACACGATGCCCACCGGCCTGCCGCCCAGCGCCGCCGCGGAGGGCGCGCAGATCCTTACCCATCGCATCTCGGCGATGGAGCGGGCGACGCTGTCGCGAGGCTATCGCGCCTTCGACTGCTACAGCGCCGACCGCCACGCCATCCTGGGAACAGTGGACGGCGTCGACGGGCTCTATCTGGCCACGGGCTTCAGCGGCTCGGGCTTCAAGATCGCGCCGGCGGTGGGCACATGCCTGGCCGAGCTGATCACAGAGGGCCGCGCGAAAATCGTGGACATCTCCGCGTTCAACCTGCGCCGCTTCGCCGAGGGCCGGCCGCTCGAGGGCCCTCATCCCTACGCCCCGCGGCGGGACCACCTCGAGCCCTCCCCGCCTGGGGTCAGGTCTTGAATTACGACATTTGGTGACGGCAATTGCCGTCATCGACCCCAGAGCTTTACGTCGGCTTCAAGCTCGGCGCGGCAGGTGATGCCGACGCAGATCGAGTGGACGGAGGGGTAGCGGAAGGCCCAGCGGAGGGCCGCCGCCACCTCAGCCGGCTCTGTCACCTGGCCACTTCCAAGGGCCTTCATGCCGTAGACGCCGCGGCCGCTGCGATAGAGCCGCCGCGCCGCCCGCGTCATCTCGGCGGGCGAGGCATCCTTCATCCAGGCGCCGGTCTGGTTCACGACGACCAGCGCCACGTCCACCTCGGGAATTTCCATCAGGCGCGTCAGCACCTCCTGGCTATGACTCGAGACGCCGACTGCGCGAATGAGGCCCTGGGCCTTGGCGCGGCTCAGCTCCTCCAGCGCGGGCAGCTTGGCCGCGAGCTCGCCCGAGGAGTCGACCGCGTGGAGGAGAAAAATATCCACCGCCTCGACCCCGAGCTGGCGCAGCGCCCTGGTGACCGAGCGCCGCGCCCCGGCCGCGGTGCTGGCATACGTCTTGGTGGTCACCACCACCCGGTCGCGCCCCACGTCCCGCAGAGCGCGCCTCACGTGCGGGTGCGTACCGTAATCGTCCGAGGTGTCCCAGAAGTTGACGCCGAGCTCGTAGGCCCGAGTGAGAAGCCGCGCCCCGGCGCCGATCGGGCCGCTCATGTAGCCGGTGCCGAAGCAGAGGGTCGAGACCCTGAGCCCGGTCCGCCCGAGCATCCGCCGCGGACCCGCCGCGCGCCTCGAAGATCTTTGCCGGGTAGTCGAGTGGGACATCACTCCTGTTCCCGGTGATCAGGACTCCTAGAGAGCGATTTCGAGGGGGACTGATCGGATCGTGCTGACTTTCATCACGGAGAATCCGAGAATATTCCCCTCTGCATCCACCTTTTCCATTACCTGGTCGTTGGCAGTAGACCGGAAAATACCTTTGCTCTGGTCAAAGATGACCTCGAGATAGTCACCTTCGGCGTCGTACCAGACTCTTATTCTGTCTCTGGCCATATCCGCCGTCCTCTCCTCACGCTGTCGGTCAAGTAAGCAGTCAAAACGAATGCCTCCTCACCGACAACCTTGACGACCACACACACGTACTTATCGCCTACCAGCGTCTCCGTGTAGAAACGATAATACAGGCGCGCTTGCGGATCCGCCAGCGACTCCATGACGTGGTCGGGCTGCCCCAGGGTTTCGGCGATCGCCGGTCCCCGATCGGCCATCTCAGGATGCTCGAGGATGTGCGTGAAGCGCTCATCGGTGAGCCGCACCAGCTTTCCCTGAACGTCGGGCAGTATTCGCATCCGTCACTCGGGACGATGCTGAAGGACTCCAAGTGGTTGTCAATGTCGCGGATTCGATACAGCGCGCCGAACGGGTAACGGTTGGCCTGGTCAAGAGCCATCTTCGGCGGCAATGCCGCGCGGTTGTACAAGATCTCTGTCCAGGCGGCGCAGAAGGCGCTGACGGGCGACAAGCTCGCCGCCATCAAGCGCGAGTACGTGGCGATGGGCGGCACGCGGAGCAACGCGCGCTACGGGTACGTGCACCGGCCGACCGCTTAGCCCACGGTCAGGGGGCGGAGGGTGAAATGCCCTCCGCTTCCTCCGGCGGGAGGCGCTAGGCGCGGGTTCTGGGATCGAAGATGTCGCGCAGGCCGTCGCCCAGCAGGTTGAAGCCGAGCACGGTGAGGTAGATGGCAAACCCCGGGAAGACGGAGTACCACCACCAAGTCGGCAAGTAGTTCCTGCCATAACTGATCATGGCTCCCCACTCGGGCTGGGGCGGCTGGGCGCCCAGCCCGATGAAGCCTAGGCTCGCCGCGGTCAGGATCGCCGTGCCCATGTCCATGCTCCCCTTGACGATGATGGGTGAGAGACAGTTGGGCAGCAGATGCACGAACACGATGCGGAGCCGGCCGCTGCCGACCGCGCGCGCCGCCTCGACATAGGCTTCTTCCTTGATGGCGAGCGTCTTGGCCTGGACGAGCCGGACGTACCCGGGCCACCACACCAGCGAGATCGCGATCACGGCGTTGACGATTCCCGGGCCCAGCGCGGCGACGACGGCCAGAGCCAGCACGAGCGACGGCACCGAGAGGAAGAGATCGGTCACGCGCATGATGCCCTCGCCGAGCCTGCCCCCCGCGTAGCCGGCGACCATGCCGAGCGGCACGCCGAGCAGCGCGCCCACGAGCGTGATGATCAATCCCACCTCGAGCGACACGCGGGCGCCCAGGACGACCCGGGTGTACACATCATTGCCGACCTCGTCGGTGCCGAACCAATGCGCGGCGCTCGGCGGCTGGAGCTTGCGATCGAGATGCACGGCGCCCCGCGCGTCCTCGGGATACGGCACGATCGCTGGGCCGACGGCCGTGACCAGGAGAAAGAGGCAGACGAGCGCCAGCCCCAGCATCGACGAGGCGCTCCGGCCGAAGATGCGCGCGTAGCGGCGGAGCTCGCGCGTCGTGCTCTGGCGCTCCTCGAGCCAGAGTCCGACGCGGACCGGGATCGCCCGCGAGGTCATGCCGTTCCCGGCCGCCGGATCCGCGGGTCGAGCCACCCATAGGCGAGATCCACCAGCAGATTGGCCACCATGAAGTTCAGGCCGAGCACGAGCGTGACGCCCACGACCGGCAGGAAGTCGGAGGAGAGGGCCGCGTTGACGGCGTACAGCCCGATGCCCGGCCAGTCGAAGACCGTCTCCACGAGCGCCGTGCCGCCGAGCATCCAGCCGTAGCGGAGCCCGATCATGGTGAGGGTCGGGATCATCGCGTTCTTGAGGGCGTACTTGGTGACGATCCGGAATCCGTGCAGGCCCTGGGCCCGGGCGTTCTGGATGTACTCCTGCCGCAGCGTCTCGATCATCTCGGCGCGGTTGACGCGCACGATGGAGGCCAGCGCCGGAAAGCAGAGCGTGACGACCGGGAGGACGGCGTGCCGGAGAGCGTCAGCAAAGGTCGCCCACTGGCCGCGCAAGAGCGCGTCGAGCAGGAGCAAGTGCGTGATGGGGTCGGGCGGCAGCGTGGTGAGCCGGAGCCGTCCCCCGAGCGGCAGCCAGCCGAGGTAGAGGGCGACCACGAGCTGGAGCATGATCCCGAGCCAGAAGGCTGGCACGGCCACGCCGGACACGGAGACCATTCGGGAGAGGTGATCGACCCAGGTGTCCTTGAAGACGGCCGAGAGCATACCGAGCGGGATGCCCACGACCACGGCGAAGAGCAGAGAAAGGGTGACGAGCTCAAGCGTGTTGGGGAAGTAGCGGAGCAGGTCGTCGCGGACGGGATTCTGGCTCCGAATGGATTGGCCGAGATCGCCCACGGCGAGGCCCTGAAGGTAGCGAGCGAACTGAACGGGCAGCGGCTGGTCCAGGCCGTACTTCGCGCGCACTGTCCGCACCATGGACTCGGTCGCGTCGGGCCCGGCGGCCAGGCGGGCGGGATCCCCGGGCACCACCCGCGCGATCGCGAAGGTGATGCAGAGCAGCCCGAAGAGCATCAGCGCCAGCAGGCCGAGACGGGCGAGGGCGTACCGCTTCAGGGCGGGCCCATCCTCTTAGTCAGCGCGCGACGATCTGTAGCGGGTAGAGATCCACCTCGCTCGTGAAGCGCACCGGGCTGAAGACGAACCCCTTGACGTGGTCGCGCAGCGCCCACCGCCGATTGGCCAGCATGCCGAAGACCTCCGGGCAATCGGCCGCGATGCGCCGCTGGATGTCGGCATACAGCGGCGCGCGCTCCTCCCACTTGGGTAGGGCGCGGGCGCGCTCGATGAGCTTCCCCAGCTCCTCGTCCTGGAGGAAGTGGGAGCCGTAGTACTTGCCCCAGGAGTTCCGGTGGTACTGGTAGGCAACCGCATCGGGATCCGTGGACACTGGCGTGGTGAAGACCGCCATCATGTCCGGCGAGCTGTCCACCTTCGCGCCGCGCGCCACCATGTTGGGCCAGATCAGCGGAACCATCTTGACCTTCAGGTTCAGCTTGCCCAGGTTATCGATGAGGACCAGCCCCATCTTGCGCTCCTCCTCGAGCCCCTGGACATAGACGTACTCGAGCTCGATGCCCCCATTCGCGTAGGCGGACTTCGCCAGGTACTCGCGCGCTTTGTTCAGGTCCTGGCGGGGGACGCCGGACACGGCAACATGGCCGCGCGTGGCGTTGGGGAACGGGCTGTCCTGGAGCACGGCATTGCCGTTGTAGATCTTGAGGAACGCGTCGTAATCGAAGGCGTAGGCGATGGCCTTGCGGAGGTTGGCGTCGTTGGTCGGCGCCTTCTGGGTATTGAACTTGATCCCGAAGGTCGTCATGCCGGGATAGTTCGGCACGACGATGCCCGGCGTCTTCGCGACCTGGTCGAACTCCTCGGCGCCGAGCCCCTCGACGATGTCCGCCTCGCCGCGGAGCAGCGCCGCGCGCTGGGCGGCCGCCTCCCGGATGAGCTTGTAGATCACGCCGCCGATGGAGTCCTTGCCGGGCCAGCCCTTCCAATAGTCCGGCACCGCCTCGATCTCGTAGAGCACGCCCTGCTGCCAGCGCTTCATCCGGAACGGCCCGCTGCCCGCTTCATGGTCGGTCAGCCACTTCTGCCCCAGGTCGCCGCCCTGCTCTTGCGCCATGACCTGCTTGGGGTTCATGACGTACCACCACGGCAGGAAGGAGAGCAGCGGCGAGTAGGACTGGCTCAGCGACAGGCGAATCGTATGTTCGTCCAGGACCTTGATGCCGTCTTCTTTGAGGAAGTCCGAGAGCATCCAG
>JBKPCB010000098.1:0-10241 GCA_046727155.1 Candidatus Methylomirabilota bacterium
AGAGCAGCGTCAGCCCGCCCAGCACCCGGCTGCGGCCGCGCACCGGGAAGGCTGCCAGCGCATGAGGAGCCGGCGCCAGGAGTCCGGACGGGATGATGTCCGGGCGCGCTTCGACGTCCGGGATGAGCAGCGGCGCCTCGCGGCGCCGGAGCGGCTCGGCGGCCGCCTGCACCGCATCCTCGCTCCACTCGCCCCAGCGGATCTCCTCGAGCTGAGCCGCGCTCCCCTCGCCGAACAGCACGACCGCCGTGCCGATTGCGCCGAACGTCTGCCCCAGGCTGGCCATGGCATCGGGGAGCAGCCGCTTGACGTCGAGCGTGCGGTGAAGCGTGCGCGCGGCCTCATGGAGCAGCGCCGCCTGAGCCAGGTTCTGCTGCGCGGCCGTGTACAGCCGCGCGTTCTCGACGGCGCCCTGCCGGGCCTTGCCATAGAGCCGGGCATTGTTGATCGAGTGCGCCAGCTGCTGACAGAACAGCTCGAGATGGGCCACGCCCCGGCGCGTGATGGGCCGGCGGCTCCGCTTGTGGTCCGCCGCTACGAGGCCGATGAGTTCGTCGCGGTAGGTGAGCGGCACGACGGCAAAGCGGCGGGAGCGTAGCACGGGATGGTGCAGGAGCTCGGGCGCCAGCGGCGGCGCCTTTGCCAGCTCCGCGTCGGAGGAGACGATCACGGTCGCTCCCGACTCCCAGGCCATCTGGAGCGCGCCGCCGGCCGAGAGCGGGATCCGGCGCGCTGCGGCCGGAGTGAGATCGGTGGCCGACATCAGCTCCAGCGCCGAGCCGTCCGGGGTCGCGAGCATCACGCTGACCCGGTCGAAGCCTAGTGCCTGCCGAGCGCGCTCGACGAAGGTGTCGGTGCGGTGCTGGAGCTCCATGGAGCGCGTCATTGCCACTGTGAGCGCGTAGAGGTCTTCGGTGAGCCGGCGACGGTCCTGGGTGTCCTGGAAGAGGCGCGCCCTGGTGAGCGCAACGGCCGCCTGCTCCGCCAGAGCCTCCAGCACCTTGACCTCGGCGGGCGGGAAGAGATAGCGCTCACGCGAGAACAGCGCAATGACGCCGGCGGCACGTCCGGCGATCACGAGCGGCAGGGCGGCGGCCGATGCCAGGCCTTCGGCCGCGAGCCCGTCGCTTCGGCTCCGCTCCGCCGCGGAGAGGAGGTTGGAGCGCGCGAGGTCTTCGAGGATCGCGGGTTTCCCGCTCGCGGCGACCCCGCCCACCAATCCCTCGCCGACCTCGATCTCCCCTTCCTCCCGCGATTTCTCGGCGCCGGTGCCGGCCTCGGCGCGCAGGAGCAGGCGCTTGCCGTCCGCGGTCCAGAGCCGGCAGACGCAACCCGCGAAGAGCGAGACGGCCGCTTCGGCCACCGCGGGCAGGATGACGTCCGGCTCGAGCGAGGCGGTGATGGTGCGTGTCAGTCGGGTGAGCGTCTCCATGCGACTGGCGTGGAGTCGGGATTCCGCGCGGGCCGCCTCGAGCTCGGCCTGCGTCGCGCTGAGGCGCGCCTGCAGCTCCCCGGCTGCGGGCTCGGCGTCGTCGGATCGGAGCGGGCGTCGGGCTCGGTCGCCACTCATCGGCAGAATACCTATCAGTATAACCGCCAGGCCTGGAGCGCCGTTAGGACTGGTTGCGGCAGATCGGCCCCCCGCCGGCCGCGGGCCAGCGGTCAGGCGAAGTGTTCGGGAATCAGTTCGCGAAAGAGGGCCAGCAGACCGCCGGCATCCGGCGTGGGCGCGACGCGGTCCGCGGCGGCACGAACGAACTCGGGGGCTTGCGGCATCGCGACGCCCATGCCGGCGGCCCGGATCATCTCGACGTCGTTCTCCTGGTCGCCGACCGCGATCACGCGCTCGAGCGGAACGTCCAGGTGGCCGGCGAGGCGCGCGAGCGCGTTGCCCTTCGACGCGGCGGCCGGGACGACCTCGAGATAGTTGCTGCGGGTGCGCAGCAGCTTCGCGCCCTCTCCGACCACGCCTTCGAGCTGCTCCCGCACCACCGGCAGCGCTTCAGGGTGGCCGATGAGGAGACTCTTCACGAAGGCGCCGAGCGACAGGAAGTCGGAGGGGTCGGGGATCACCTCGGCCCGCAGCCCTTCCTCATCGCAATAGGCGCGCACCGGCAGGCTCTGCTCGAGGCAGTAGAGTTGGTCGTCCCGATAGAAGAGCGGATGCACCGGGGAGTGGGCGAACACATCGTAGGCGTGGCGGAGCACCCCGCGCGGCAGCGTCACCGACAGGAGATCATCGCCGTTCAGCGTGTCGCGCACGAGCGCGCCGTTATAGTAGATGATCGGCGCCCGAATCATCAACTCGTCCCGGTATCGGGCGGTGGCGGCCGGCATCCGGCCGGTCGCGAGGGAGATGAGGAGGCCGGCCTCGGTGGCGCGCCGGAACGCCGCCACCAGCTCGGGGTCGAGCAGCAGCGTGTGGTCGATCAGGGTGCCGTCGAGATCGCAGACCAGCAGCGCGTACGGCATGCGCTAGCGCGGCGCCGCCGGATCGCCGGTTGCCCGACGGGACGGCGCCGAAGCGCCACGTGGAGCCCGTCTCACGCCCGGCGCTCTCCCCGCGCGAAGCGCGCCGCGCACTCAGGACTGCAGAAGTGCGTCACGACGCCGGCGTCTTCGGTGGTCACGGAGCGGGACAGCAGCACGTAGGTTTGACACACCGGGTCTTTGACCAGCTCATCCCGCCGCGGCGGCGCCTCGCGCGGCGGCCGCGCGCGCCAGGCGCGCAGGGCGGGCCCCACGGCGATGACGACCAGGATGGCGACGGCCAGGAGCAGCAACCCGCGCATCGGATCAACCGCGCCGGTCGGGGCGGATCGACAATGAGCGGAGGAAATCCCGGTCCTGCTCGGTTAGCTCGAAACCCTCGGGCTCGGCGCCGCCCCGGCCGTTCAAGAAGAAGATGCCGGTGTCGGCGCCGCGCTTGAGGATCTCCTGCACGGCCTCGCGCGAGGCCTCCGTGGCCTCGAGCGAGAGCTGGATGGCCCGCAGCAGCTTTTCCATGAGGCGCTCGGTATGCCGATCCGACGTCATGGCCCTTACGATATCACACGTGTCCGAAGGAATACCTTAAGTGGCTGATACTTAGAGAGCTCCGACTTGCAACGAGCGGCAGAACGCGGCACTGAGATGCAATCCAGGCGCAACCAGTGATTCGGGACACTGTAGCCTCGGCGGTATCGTGTCGGCTGACGCCGACCTGACTCGCCGAGCCACCTAGGCGGGGGCGTCGAGAGAGCGCTACTCGACGTTGCGGCCGCGTTTCACCACTTCTGCCGTGTAACCACGGCTCCTGAGGCACTGCGCCACGGGAGGGAAAAGCGATCCGTCGCGAACCCGCTCTCTGAGCCTGAGCAAGGTGACGCTGACCCAGTCAACAGCCTCTGCAAGTTCCAAGGGACGGGCGCCCGCGACCCCGCCTGCGTCGGTGGCGCACGAAGACAGGTCCTGGAGCACCTCATTCCGGGTCCGCCCCCGGGCTGCGCCCACCGTCAGCTCCGCCATGTGCCAATACGTGGCGACCGAGACGTAGGTCCGATAGCCGCGGACGATCATGCACGCCATGTACGCCCGCCGTCTCTCGAACTCGTCGCTGCCTGTGGCGTCCTGCTCGCACGCCTGGACGTCTGCCTCCAGTTGGCCGCCACTGCGGTAGGCCGGAATGCCAACGGAGACGGAGGAGAACGCACAGCCGGCCTGCACCAGAGCCATCAGGACAAGAGCGAGCCGTCTCCTCCACCCCATGGCGTCCCCTCAGGACCACAGTAGCATCAGGCCGGGATTTCAAGGTAGCCCACGGGATAGCTCCACCAGCCTTTCATGTGCGGTTCTCGACCAGGTTAGTGTGAAGCACCAGACGTGCAGTTTCTTCAGGGTGCCGCGCTTGACCTAGCCTGGGTCAACCGATGCCAAGAACGGGTAATCGGCTACCGAGGGTCTCTGACACCGCTTCGTAAGTCTTCAAGAATTCGTACCCATTCCCTTGGAACACAGTTTGCTCGGTGGAGTCCTCTTGTTCCGTCTACGCCATAGTGAGCCAAGCAACGAGGTATCGAAGGATCCTGACTGACCAGGTCAAGCGGCTGAGTATGAGGGATGATCCTCAACTCACCCGAAGCGCGTTGACCCGATGGGACCCCAGACTACGAGCGATCCAAAGGCTGGCGGCGGACCATGAGCGGCCCTTCACGGTGATGTTATCCCATGGCTAAACGTGATCTTGCAGAGGTGACCCAGCGATCCCGGCGACTGGACGGTGAAAGGCGGGCTCAACAGGACCGTCGCCGCCGACCGACTCCGATGATGTCCCGGTTCCTCTTACGGGGTCGCCGCCAAGCAGGCCGACGGGGTGGCGAGCAACTCCATTCCTACGTGGATCGACCCGCCCCGGGCATAATCGGAGCCTTTGTGAGCATCATCGCGCTGTCAGCGGCGGATGCCTACTTCACGATGACTTCGGTCACCGACGTGACCCACGAGATCAACCCCCTGATGCGGACAGCATTGGCGTTCGGTCCTTTCGCCTTCACGGCGATCAAGCTCGGCCTCACATTCGTTTCAGCCGCCCTCCTGTGCCTCCATGGGACTTCGACATTGGGACGCGCGGGTCTCCTCAGCGCGGTGGTGGTTTACGTCTTCATCCTCGTTTACCACCTATACGGGCACGCGGGCTTGATCCAGGCCTTTCTCGGCACCGAGACGTCGGCAGCCATCCTATAGCATTCGTGAACATGCTTGACGTGGCTGAGAGCTTCAGCCGCGGATCCCTCTAGCAAACCATATCACCCGTATAATCTCGTCAAGCCCACCGCAGCGCGCTGGCAATGGAACCGAAGGAGGCGCCCATGACCGAGCCGTGGCAATTCCTCCGCTCCACCACGCTGCACCGCCTCGGCAAGCTCACCCTGCGCGAGGACGCGTGGCGACTACCCACCGGCGCCGAGCGCGTCTATCCGGTGCTGCACGTGGGGCTGACGGTCGGACTCGTGCCGATGGTGGACGCCAAGCACGTGCTCCTGATCCGGCAGTTTCGCCATCTCTCCCGCGCCGACTCGTGGGAGCTGCCGGGGGGCGGCGGCCTGCCGGGCGAGACGCCGGAGGCGGCGGCCCAGCGCGAGCTGCGCGAAGAAGGCGGCTATCGCGCGGGGCGGCTCACGCTGCTCACGCGATTCTATCCGTCGAACGCCTATCTCGACGAGATCGCCTGGTGTTACGTGGCCGAGGATCTGGCCCCCGACGCCCTCGAGTCGGATGACGACGAGTTCTTCGAGCGCCGCGTCGTGCCATTCCGCGAGGCCGTAGCGATGGCGCTCGACGATCGGATCACCGAATCCGTGTCCAAGGTCGCCCTGCTCGCCGCCGGCCTGCGCCGCCGCATCACGCTCTGGTAGCGTCCTGAGGTCTTGCCGGGCGGCCGCTTCGGATGCTACTGTCGGGGTCCCGATGAACAAGACGCTGCACGCTCTCGCCCTCGCGTTGACGCTCGGGCTGGCCGGCGCCGTGGAAGCGGCCGACGAGAACCGGGAGCGCAATGCGCTCGCCGACCAGACCCTCGTGCTGGCGGGCGCGGCCAAGCAGGTCGACTATCTCCAGCGCATGCTCAAGGACCGGATCCGGGAGGCGCGGACCAGCCTCGAATCCGAAACGCAGGAGCTCCTGGACCGCTTCGGCGCCGAGGCCTTGAAGGCCGACGCGCTCCAGATCGCGGTGCGTGCCCGCTTCCGCGAAAACTTCGACCGCGGCCAGGCGGCCGAGGCGGTGGCCTGGCTCCGCTCCCCAGTGGGCCGCAAGGTGATGGCGCTCGAGGCTCAGGCGATCTCCGCCGAGAGCGGAGCCGCTCTCAAGACTTTCGAGAGCGAGCTGGAAACCCGCGCGCCCAGCTCCGATCGCTTCGTCCTGGTGAACCGCGTGCTCGAAGCCTCGAATCAGCCCGACTTCCATCTGGACGCGGGGCGGGCGCTGCTGGGAGGCATGGGCAAAGGGCTCGACAAATTGAAGGCCGGGGACAGCGCGGCGCGGCTGGGCGAGGCCGAGCCGGCGCTGAACGCCACGCTGAACCAGTCGAGGGCGGCTATCGACCAGGCGACCTTCGTCCGCTTCCTCTTTGCGTATCGCGGTGCCAAGGACGCCGAGCTGGATCAGTACGTCCACTTCCTCACGTCGGACGCGGGGCGATGGCTCGTCCGCACCTTCCAGCAGTCCACGCTATCGGCCGTCGAGGCCAGCGGCGAGAAGGCCGTCGGCGAAGTAGCCAAGACACCAAAGAAGCCGTAGACCTCAGTACGTCGCGCGGCCGCCCGAGAGATCGTAGACGGCGCCCGTGCTGAAGGAGCACTCGTCCGAGGCCAGCCAGGCCACCAGCGCGGCGACTTCCTCCGGCTTTCCGACGCGTCCCATGGGGATCTTGGAAATCAGCAGATCCACCGTGCTCGGCTCCATCTGCTTGAGCATCTCGGTACCGATCACCGCTGGCGCCACGGCATTGACGAAGATCCCGCGCGTGGCCACCTCCTTGGCCAGCGCCTTGGTGAGCCCGATGACGCCGGCCTTGGCCGTGGAGTAGGGCACCAGGGTGGGATTGCCCTCCTTGCCCGCGATGGAGGCGATATTAATGATGCGCCCCGCCCCCTGCCCCAGCATGACCTTGACGGCCGCGCGGCAGCAGAGGAACACGCTGGTGAGGTCCACGGCGATGACCCGGGCCCAGTCCTCGTCGCTGAGCTCCCAGATCGGAAAAGAGCGGCCGGTGATCCCCGCGTTGTTGACCAGGATGTCGAGACGCCCCCACGTCTCGACGACGCGCTTCACGGCGGCGTCCACCTCGGCGGTTCGAGTCACATCGGCGGCGATGGCAATGGCGCCGCCTCCAACCTTTTTCGCCGCGGCCTCGGCGGCCTCACGCTCGATGTCGAGCACCGCGATGCGCGCGCCGTCGGCGCTGAGCCGGCTGGCGATGGCCAGGCCGATACCGCGGGCGGCGCCGGTGACGAGGGCCGTTTTCCTGGCGAGCGACATGGGAGCTCCTTCCGTTCGGCCGGCCCGTCAGTAGGCCGGCGGGGCGTAGATGGTGAGGAAGAAGAGCGGGCCTGTCCCGGGATTGTGCACGTGATGGCGCGCGCCGGCGGGGATCAGCGCGCAGGCGCCCGATGCGGCCCGGTGCTCCGCCCCCTCGATCCGGATCACGGCTTCCCCCTCCACCACGTAGATGATCTGGTCGGCCTCGTGGGTCTCTTCGGGGCCCGCGTCCTGCCCCGGGCCGATGGTCATGACGGCCGTCTGGCTGCGCGCCGTCTCCTGCAGCACCGCGAAGAACTGTCCCCGATAGCGGGTGATGTCCACGAGCGCGGGGCTTCGAGTCTCAGCCATTGCCGGCTTGTTCCGTGCCCGTGTTCAGCCAAGCCTGCGTCCGCCGATTCACGCCGCGCATGAGCGCCCAGTAGCCCAACCGCACCGTGAGCCCAATGGCGATGATGCAGATCGACATGGCCGCGGCCTGCGCCGTGTCGCCGGCATCGTCCATCAGGAGCACGGCCACGGCCGCCAGCTCGGTGCCGGGGGCCACCAGGAAGACGACCGCCGACAGCGTGACCATCGCGTTGAGGAAGAAGTACATGCTAATCGCGACGATGGAGGGCAGCGCGATCGGCACCGTCACGCGCCAGAAGGTGCGGTAGAAGGGCACGCCCAGCGAGGCCGAGACATTCTCGAAATCGGCGTCCATCTGCTTGAGCGCCGTCGTGGCGGTGAGGAAGCCCACGGTGAAGTAGTGGATGACGTTGGAGATGATCAGGATCGCGAGCGTTCCGTACAGCTTGTTCAGGATGCTCCCCGGCGCGTTGAAGGCGAAGATATAGGCCAGGCCCAGCACCATGCCCGGGATGGACACGGGCAGCACGGCCAGGAGATAGAGCGGCCCGCTGGCCGCGGTGCGGCACTTCTCGACCACGTAGGCGCCCACGAAGGCGAGCACGGTGCCCACGGCCGCGGTGAGCGCGGCGACGTAGACGCTGTTGAGCAGCGGGAAGTAGCCGCCCACGGTGTCGAAGGTGTAATGGTGGAGCGTCGGCGTGAAATTGTAGGGCCACCGCTTCACCAGCGAGTAGACGAGGATGGCCAGGAGCATCCCGACGATCACGGCCGAAATCGCCCCGCAGTAGGCGAACATCGCCCAGTCGGCCGCCGGACGGCGGCGCGGCTGGAGAGGCTTCGACGCAGACGTGACGAGCGCGTACTGCCGGCGCTGGACGAGCCGATCCACCAGGAAGGCCAGCACCGCCGGGATCAGCAGGACGACGGAGACCGTCGCGCCCATCGTGAAGTTCTGCTGGCCCGAGACCTGATTGTAGATCTCGGTGGCCATGACCGAGAACTTGCCGCCGATGGCCTTGGGCGCGCCGAAGTCGGTGATCACCAGCGTGAAGACCACGAAGCAGGCGCTGACCAGGCCGAACTTCACCCCGGGAAGCGTCACCGTCACGAAGGTCTTGAGCGGGGAGGCGCCCAGCGTTCGCGCCGCGTCGTAGAGCCGGGCATCCGTGGCCGCGAGGGCCGCCATCAGGATGAGGAGCGCGTGGGGAAAGCAGTAGAAGACCTCGGCCGCGATGATGCCCTTGGCCCCGTAGATGCCCACGTTGATGTCGGTGAGCCGCGTGAAGATGCCGTTATTCCCGAACACATAGATGAAGGCCAGCCCCTGGACCAGCGAGGGCGCGAAGAGCGGCAGGAGCGCGACCAGCCGGAAGAGACCGCGCCACGGCATCAGGGTCCGCGTGAGCCCATAGGCGTAGACGAAGGCCAAGCCGACTGTGACGACCATCGCGGCGATGGACACGTGCAGGCTGTTCGTGATGGAGGCGGCGATGGCCGGCGTGCCGAAGTAGCGGGCGTAGTTCGCCACACCGATGAAGCGGCCGGGATTGTCGAGCACGCTGCGCCAGAGGACGTGCCCGAGCGGGTAGAGGACGAAGAGATAGAGGATCGCGGCGAAGGCCGCGACGAGGGCGTAGCGGATCAGATCTTCGCCGCCGATCCGGTGCCGGACGGTCCGGTCCGGCAGGGACGATGCGAGATCGCCGGGCGCGATGGCCACGGCCTATCCCGGCGCCACGAAGACGCGGAGGGCGTCGGGCCGCAGCCCGAGCCTGAGCTCCGCGCCCTCGGCCGCGCCCAGCTCGGCGAAAGCGTTCGCCGCCACGTCACATTCGAGCGCGGCGCCCGAATCGCCCGCCAATCCCAGCGTCAGCCGCGTAAAGGGGCCGAGGAACTGCACGGCCCGGATGCGCGTGAGCAGCCCGTTCTCGCCGTCCCGCGCGGCGGGGCCCACGAGGATCTCCTCGGGCCGGATGGCCAGGGTCAGCGGCGTGCCCGGCGCTACTGACGGCCCGGGCAGGTGGCGCAGCTCCACGCTTCCGACGCGCGCCCAGCCCGCGCGCTCGCCCGCCGTCGCGGGGATGAAGTTCATCTGGCCCACGAAGCGCGCGACGAATGGGGACGCTGGCCGCATGTAGACTTCCGCGGGCGCTCCCACCTGCTCGACCACGCCATGGTTCATGACCACGATCCGGTCGGCCATGGCCAGCGCTTCTTCCTGGTCGTGGGTGACCATGATGGTGGTGACGCCGAGGCGGCGCGGGAGCTGGCGGACCTCGTTGCGGAGCGACTGGCGCACCCGCGCGTCGAGGGCCGAGAGCGGCTCGTCGAGCAGCAGCAGCGCCGGCGAGGGCGCCAGCGCCCGGGCGAGCGCGATGCGCTGCTGCTCGCCGCCCGAGAGCTGGGCCGGGTACTTGTGCTTGTGCTGCGTGAGGCCGATCAGCGCCAGCAGCTCGTCCACTCGCCGCTCGATGTCGGGCCTGGCGGTCCTCCGGGTCTCGAGGCCGTAGGCCACGTTGCGCGCGACAGTGAGATTCGGGAAGAGCGCATAGGATTGGAAGACGATGCCGTAGTTCCGCAGAGCCGGCGGCAGGCCGGAGACGTCGCGCCCGGCCATGCGCACGACGCCGGCGTTCTGACGCTCGAGCCCGGCGATGATGCGCAGGAGCGTGGTCTTGCCGCAGCCGCTCGGGCCCAGGAAGCAGACGAACTCGCCAAGGCCGACGGACAGCGTGATGCCGTGAAGGGCGACGAACTGGCCGAACTTCTTGGCGATGTTCTCGAGCGCGACGGCGGGCGGACGGGAGTCAGGTCTGCCCTGCATGACTGCCGCACCGCCCGCCATCTGATCCTCTGACGCCGCTCTAGAG
>JBKPCB010000099.1:0-12282 GCA_046727155.1 Candidatus Methylomirabilota bacterium
CTGCATGGTCTTGGGGTCGAGGGCGCCCTCGCGATAGTAGACACCGGCGAATTCTTTCATCTGGCCCATGGAATCCTCCTTGGTGGTGAGTGATCGCATCAGATATCGCGGACCAGGCGCCGCGCGCGGTCCACGTTCTTCCGATAGCTGTCGAAGGAGCTGACCAGAAAGGGCTTGCGGCCCTGGATCCGGTCCAGCGTGAAGCAGGAAAAGGTGATGTCGTGAGACAGCGGGAAGTCGCGGTAGAGCTGGCCGGCCACTTTCTGCGGGTTCTCCGAGCGCGTGATCTCGAAGTCTTCGAGGGCGCGCAGCGGCGGGATGCGCTCGCCGTGCTTGGTGCGCACCCACTTCATGGTGCCGCCGAGCAGGTAGGACAGGAACAGGCAGTCCACCAGCATGGACTCCGTCCACGGGATGGCCTTCTGATAGCCGGCCACGAAGCGCGCGCCCGTCGCGAGCAGGAAGTTTCGCGCGGTGTCCGGCGTGACGAAGTCGCAGGCGCCGAAGATGTACCCGATTCCCGTGCTGGGTCGGCAGTGGTCCACGAGGGCATCGAGCCGGATGACCTTGTCGCCGAACCCCATGAGCTTGCGGCGCTGGCCGTGCGAGGCGAGGTAGCAGACCTGGAAGGCCCGGCGCCGCCGGCGCACTTCCTCGAGGAGCAATCCCAGGTCGTAATTGCTGTAGAAGCGGCGGTAGACCAGGTTGACGCGGATGCCCTCCCAGGCCAGCGACTGCCGGATGGCCTTGAGGTAGGGCAGGACCGAGGGCTCTTCCTCCAGAAGCCGGCCCTTCTTGTTCCACATGGACTCGAGGATGACGACGCCGGCCATGGCCTATCCGTCGAAGCGCCGGAGCAGCCTGCCGGGCCACGGCCCACTCTTCATGGCGGGCGCGCCGTCCTCGATCAGCACCGCGCCATTGACCACCACGGCCTTCATACCCTCGCAGCGCGAGATGAAGCGCGCCTCGCCGGCCGGCATATCGTAGGTCTTCTCGGGCGGCAGGGCGTCGATCTTTCCGGCGTCGAAAATCGCCAAGTCGGCGAAATAGCCCGGCGCCAGCCGGCCCCGATTGGGAATGCGATAGAGCTCGGCGGGCTCCGACGTCAGGCGGCGCACGGCCTGCTCGAGGGTGAGAACCTTTTTTTCGCGCACCCATTTGCCCAGCAGGGTGGAGGAGTAGCCCGCGTCGCAGAGCAGGCTCTGATGGGCGCCCGCGTCAGAGAGGGACACCAGGGTGTGGCCGTGGCGGAGCATCCGCGCGAGGGCCTCGTCGTCCGTGTTCATGAGCGCTACCGTGTAGGCGGTATCGAGGTCCTCGGCAATCCCGATGTCGAGAAAGGCGTCGACAGGATCCTTTTTCTGGAGCCGGGCGATCTCGGCGACCGTCTTGCCTTCCAGCTCCCGGGTGCCCATCACGCGCACCTCTTCCCACCGCCCGTGGAAGAGCCGCTGCTTGCCCGGCGGCGTCAGATCCTGCTTGAGCGCCTCGCGGAACTCGCGGCTCGCGTAGATGCCCTTCCACTCGCTCTCGGGCCTCGGCAGCACCTTCTGCCAGGACGGCAGGCCCTCGAACGGGTAGGGGTTGCGCAGACTGAAGTCCATGATGAGCGGGCGGCAGGAGATCTGCGGCCTCACGGTCAGCCCTTCGGCAGCCGCTTCCTCCGTCCAGGCGAGCGCGCGCCACGTGCGCTCGGGCTGATCGGTTTGATGGAAGAGCGCGGCCCAGATCACCGGCCGGCCGCTCTCGCGGGCGAGCTGCTTGAGGTGGTCCATGTGGGTCTTGGCGCCTACCGTCATCATGAAGACGCCGCGGCGGGATTCGCTCATGGCCAGGACGAGGGCGAGGAGCTCGTCGAATTCCGCCAGCCGGCTCGGCACGGGCTTGCCGCCGTCGCCGATGTGAGGCTCGGCAGTCGACGAGGCGAAGCCGATGGCGCCCGCGGCCATGGCCTCGCGGACCAGCTTCTTCATGACCTCGATCTCGCGCGCGGTCGCCGCCCGGTCACTGGCATCCCGTCCCATCACGTAGAGGCGTAACGCCGAGTGGCCGAGAAAGGCCGCGACATTGACGCCGGTGCCGAAGCGCTGGACGGCGTCCAGGTATTCGGGGAAGGTTTCGAACTCCCAGCGGATGCCCTCTTCCATCGCCTTCAGCGACATGCCCTCGACGTGGACGAGGGTGCGCATCGCGGCGCCGCGATCCTCCTTGTGGCAGGGGGCGATGGCGAAGCCGCAATTGCCCATGACCGCCGTGGTCACCCCATGCCAGGAGGAACAGCTCAGCAGAGGGTCCCAGCAGATCTGGGCATCGTAGTGGGTGTGGACGTCGACGAAGCCGGGAGCGACCACCAACCCCCGGGCGTCGATCACCCGTGCGGCCCCGGACGCGTCCAGACCAGGGGCGACGCTGACGATGCGATGGACCGACACCGCTACGTCCGCCTCCCGAGGCGGCGCTCCGCTGCCGTCCACGACGAGCCCGCCCTTGACCACCAGCTCGTAGGCCATCGCCAGTCCTTTGGACCCCGGGTTTGCCCCCTGCTCTCAAGAGGCGGGTCATGATACCACGCCCCATCGCGCCGCCTATTGGATGGTATCAAATTCATCCAATTGGCTGTTTACATGGTACAGAATATTAGAAGAATGGATGGCATGGAGGGGCAATGCGAATCCCGCTAGACCGGGGCGCCGGGCGCAGCGGCAAGCCTTCATTGGCACGCCAGATCCAGTTGCATTTCGAGCGCCTCATCAATCAGGGCCTGCTCGTGCCCGGTCTCAAGCTGCCGGCCACGCGAGAGCTCGCCAAGGAGCTGAGCGTCAACCGCACTACGGTGGCCCTGGCCTATGACGAACTGGTGGCCGCCGGGTGGGCGCGGGCGCATGTCGGGCAGGGGACCTTCGTAGCCGACCGCCTGCCGGCGGCGCCAGAGGCCCCGCGCCAGGCCACGACGCGCTTCGAGTGGACAGGCCTATTGTCGAAGAGCGCACAGGTCGCGGCCGCCGATGCGCGGCGGCGCCAGGGCTATAGCCTGATGCCGCGGCCCACGCCCGGTCTCATCTCGTTTGCCGGCGGGATGCCGGACAGCGGGCTGTTTCCGACCGACGCGCTCCGCCGCGTGCTCAATCGCGTGATCCGAGAGGAAGGGCGAGAGCTGCTTCAATACTACCCGCCCCGCGGCTACCCGCCGCTGCGCGAATACCTGGCGAGCTATTTACTCCGATTTGGACTGGAGGCGCGGCCCGAGGAGATCCTCATCGTCAATGGCTCCCAGCAGGGCTTCGATCTGGTGGCGCGCACTCTGTTGGACCCGGGAGACTTCGTCGCCATCGAGGAGCCTTCCTACCCCCGGGCCATGCAGGTCTTCCGGGCCTTCGGCGCCCAGCTGCTGCCTGTGCCTATGGCGCCGGGAGGGCTCAACCTCGAGTACCTCGAGCGGCTGCTCGAGCGACAGTCGCCGAAGCTGCTCTACTGCCAGCCCAGCGCCCACAATCCGACGGGATTGAACATGACCGCCCCCGCGCGCCAGCGGCTGCTCGAGGTGACGGGCCGTCACAGCCTGCCGATCGTCGAGGACGGTTTCGACGGCACGCTCTTCTATGGCGCGCGGACGCCGGTGCCGCTGAAGGGACTCGATGCATCCGGCTCGGTCATCTATATCGGCACCTTCTCGAAGATTCTGTTTCCCGGGCTGCGGCTGGGCTGGATCGTGGCGGCGCCGGAGCTGCTCGATCGGCTCGCGGCGGCCAAGGAGCTCTCGGACATCCACACCAGTCCGCTGCTCCAGGCGGCGGCCTTTCAGTTCGGCCGGCAGCGCCTGCTCGATCGTCACCAGGCCAAGATCCTCCGCGAGTACTCGCGCCGGCGCACCGCGCTGCTGACCGCGCTGTCGCGCCGGATGCCGGCGGGAACGAGCTGGACCGAAACCGAGGGCGGCTTTTCGCTCCTGCTGACGCTGCCCGAGGGCCTGGACGGCGCCGCGCTGCTGCCGCGCGCCATGGAGCGTGGCGTTGCCTTCACGCCGGGCAATGCCTTCTTCGTGGAGGGGGGCGGGGAGCGGACGCTGCGGCTTTCCTTCTCGGCGCTGCCGGTGGCCCAGATCGACGAAGGCATCAAGCGGCTGGCCGAGACGGTGCGGGATGCCCAGCGTCAGCCGGAGCGCGCCGGCCGCGAAACTCAGGCCGCCGTGCCTTTCGTCTAGCGTAAAGGAGGAGATCCTGTGGACTTCGACACCTTCGTCGCCCGCGGCGGACGGGACGTCTCCTCGGCGAGTCGCCCGCTGACGCCGCCGATCTACCAGACCAATGTCTACGTCTTCGAAGACATGGACACGGTCGAGTCGGTGTGGGAGCGCAAGAGTCCGGGCTTCGTCTATGGGCGCTACGGTACGGCCAACCACACGATGCTCGAGGATCTGGTGGCCGCCCTCGAAGGCGCGGAGGCGGCGGTGGCGTGCGCGTCGGGCATGGGCGCGACCACCGCCCTACTGCTGGGATTGTTCGAGGCCGGGGATCACCTGGTGGCCGCGCGAGATCTCTACGGCTCGACGACCGCATTTCTCGGCGACGAGGGCCGCCGGCTGGGCGTGACGACAGATTTCGTGGACGCAACCGATCCCGCCCGGATCCTGGCGGCGCTGCGCCCCAAGACCAAGGCCGTCTTCGTCGAGGCGCTGTCGAACCCACTCCTCCGGCTGGTGGACCTGCCGGCCATCGCGCCCGAGCTCAAGCAGCGAGGCATCGAGCTGATCGTGGATTCCTCGCTGGCGTCGCCGGCCGTGTTCCGGCCCATCGAGCACGGCGCCGACGTGGTGCTCCACAGTCTGACGAAGTTCATCTCGGGGCATGGCGATGTCACGGGCGGCCTGGTGCTGGGGCGCGCGGAGGCGATGGAGCGTGTGCGCAATGCGATGATTCGGGCCGGCACCAACCTCGGCCCCTTCGACGCGTGGCTGGCCACGCGGGGGGCGCGGACGCTGGCGGTGCGCTTGGAGCGGCAGTGCGAGACGGCCCTCCACCTCGCGCGCTTCCTGGAGCAGCACGCCGCGGTGACACGCGTGTACTACCCCGGTCTGGCCTCGCATCCCCAGCACGGCTTGGCCAAGGGGCTCATGCCGAAGGCCCAGGGCGCCATCGTGTCGTTCGACCTGCGGGGCGGTGCTCCGGCGGTCGAGCGCTTCATGAGCCGGACCCGGCTGCTCGAGTTCGCGCCGAGCTTCGGGGATGTGGCGACGACGTGGACCTATCCGGCGCGGACCTCGCACCGGCGGGTGTCGGACGAAGAGAAGACGGCCATGGGCATCGGGGCCGGGCTGGTGCGCGTCTCGGTCGGCCTCGAGAGCGTCGAGGACCTCATCGCGGATTTGAAGCAGGCGCTGGAATAAGACTCACTCACGCAAAGGAGACGGGACATGGAGATCGGAACGCTGAGACTGAAGGTGGGGCTGGCCGAGATGCTCAAAGGCGGCGTCATCATGGACGTGACCAATGCCGAGCAGGCCAAGATCGCCGAGGACGCCGGCGCCGTCGCCGTGATGGCGCTGGAGCGCGTGCCGTCGGACATCCGCAAGGAGGGCGGCGTGGCGCGCATGTCGCCCGTCAGGAAGATCAAGGAGATCCAGCAGACCGTGTCCATCCCCGTGATGGCAAAGTGCCGCATCGGCCATTTCGTCGAGGCACAGATCCTCGAGGCCCTGGGAGTGGACTTCATCGACGAGTCCGAGGTGCTCACGCCCGCCGACGAGCACTTCCACGTGGACAAGTTCGCCTTCAAGGTGCCCTTCGTCTGCGGCTGCCGCGATCTGGGCGAGGCGCTGCGGCGGATCGGCGAAGGCGCCGCAATGATCCGGACCAAGGGCGAAGCCGGTTCGGGCAATATCGTCGAAGCCGTGCGACACATGCGGGCCGTCGTGTCGGGCATCAAGCGGCTGACCACGCTCGGGCCCGAGGAGCTGATGACTGAGGCCAAGAACCTCGGCGCGCCCTATGAGCTGGTCCGCTGGATCGCCCAGCAGGGCAAGCTGCCGGTGCCGAATTTCTCGGCGGGCGGGATCGCGACGCCGGCCGACGCCGCGCTGATGATGCAGCTCGGGGCCGAAGCCGTCTTCGTCGGCTCGGGCATCTTCAAGTCCTCGGATCCCGCCGCGCGGGCCAAGGCCATCGTGCAGGCCACCACGCACTTCAAGGATCCCGATATCCTGGCCAAGGTGTCCGAGGATCTGGGCGAGGCGATGCCGGGCATCGAGACATCCAAGCTGAAGGAGTCCGATCTCTTGCAGACGAGAGGGTGGTAGTCGTGAAGGACCTACAGCGGCTTCCGCAGGATCTCCCGGTGCCGCTGGATGACGGCGGCGGCGCCCATCTGGTGGGCGCGGCAGTGCCGGCCCTTACCCTGGCCGCCACATCGGGCCGCGCGGTGGACCTTTCCCGGCTCGCGTCCGGGCGCGCGGTGCTCTTCTTCTACCCGCGCACGGGCAGGCCCGAGGAGCCGGTCACTCCCGGCTGGGATGCCATCCCGGGGGCGCGGGGCTGAACGCCTCACGGTTGCGGGTACCGCGACCTCTACGATCGATTCAAGGCGCTGGGGATCGAAGTGGCCGGAGTGAGCACCCAGACCAGCGAGTATCAGCGGGAGTTCGTCGAGCGCAATCGCGTCCCTTTCGAGCTGCTGAGCGACGCCGAGCTGCGGTTGACCACCGCGATGCGGCTGCCGACCTTCGACTTTCCCGTGAAGAGCGGCGGTCCCAGCACGCTGTTGAAACGCATGGCCTGGTACGTCGAAGGCGGCAAGATCGCGAAGGTCTGGTACCCGGTCTTTCCGCCCGACAAGAATGCCGCCGTCGTCCTTGCATGGCTTGAGAAGAGGGAAACCGCATGAAGATCGGAGTGCTCGCCCTACAGGGCGATTTCGAGCTGCACCGGCAGGCGCTCGAGCGGATCGGCGCCGACTCCACCGAGGTGCGGCTGCCCGGCCAGCTCGAGGCGGTGTCGGGGCTGATCATTCCGGGCGGCGAGAGCACGACCCTGCTCAAGCTGCTCGACACCTGGGACTTCGTGCCGGCGCTGGAGAAATTCCACGCTTCGGGCCGTCCGATCTTCGGCACCTGCGCCGGGCTGATCCTGCTCGCGCGCGAGGTCAGCAATCCCGCGCAGCCTTCGCTGGGCTTCATCGACGTGGCCGTGGAGCGAAATGCCTACGGCCGTCAAAAGGAGTCGTTCGAGAGCGCCGGCACCGCCGACCTCGGCGGCGGCCCCGCGCCACTCAAGATGGTCTTCATCCGCGCCCCGCGAATTCGCCGGATCGGGGCGGGCGTGACGCCTCTGGCGCGCCACGGCGATGAATGCGTGATGGCGCGGGAGGGCTCGGTGCTGGTCGCCTCGTTTCATCCCGAGCTCACCGGCGAGCCCACCGTCCACGGCTACTTCGCGAACATGGTGCGGTCCGCTCAGGGCTGAGGCCGCTTAGTCCATCAACTCGACCGGGTCGCCCACCCGGATCATCCCACCGGTGACGATGGCGCAGTCGAGGGCGATCCGGCCGCCGAACTCCTTGACGATCCGCCGGAGCACGGAAGGATCCTGCTCCTGGGTGTCGGGGTCGAAGGTGGTCATCACGCAGCGACGGCGGAGCTTGGCGACGTCGATCTGGGCATCCCCGATCCTGATCCGGTGACCCGGCCAGTCGCGCTCCGACAGTCCGTCGACACCCGCGATCACGATGTTCGGGCGCAGGCGGCGGCGATCCACCCCCAGGCTTGCGATGGTGCCGTCGGTGGCGACGAGCAGTGGCAGGACATCGAACCGGTCGAGGCCATCGTAACGGACGAGCCGTGCCTCGGCCCCTGCGATGGCCCAGGCGGCTGCGCCGGCCGTGGGCGATCGCCAGGGGTGACCATCCACCCGTGGTTCGCCATCCGCCCCGAGCGTGCCCTTCAGTCCGAGCAGCCGGGGATGGGTGCGGGACGTGATGACCCGGCCGTCGGCTCGGGCCACATGGACGATCCGGTCACCCGCCAGACCGCGGGTGGTCAGCTCGGCTGATTCCAGCCGCTCGCCGGCCAAGGATTTAACGGGGTAACGCCAGATCTCCGCGACGGTCACGGCGCCCTCATCCGGCTGGTGCGAGTGAGGGCGGGAATCTCAACCGCGCTGGCCGCCCTTCGATCCTCGGTTGCCTCCGCGCGCTCTGACGCTGGAAGTCTCGCCATCGGCTACGCTCCTCGCCCTGACCTTGGAGTTTGGGTTCTGGACCTGCCTGTGCTAACCTGTCTGATGGTAAACACAGGTTAATAGATTCGTACCAAATCTGCCTCTGCCGGAAAGTCATATGAGGGCAGAAAATCAGATGGTTACAGGGCTGGCGAGAAGAAGCTTCATTAAGATTGGGAACAGCCTGGCGGTGGACTTTGCGAATACGGTCTACGCTCCGGGTGAGGAGGGTGGGGCCCTCCATTCCTGGCGTGACCTCGTCGACTTTCTGGATCTCAGGGGAGGGGTAAGCCGCCCCGAGGCGGAGGGGCTCCGCGCCATGGGGGAGAGCGATGCGCGCCGCTGCGCGAAGGCGTTCGCTCAGGCTCTCGAGCTCCGCGACACCATTCGGGCGCTGCTCGGCGCCATGGCCGCAAAGAGGCTGCTGAGAGCTTCATGGATCCGTGCCGTGAACCGAAGCCTGGCGTCTGGAATAGGTGGAGATCGCCTGCTGCGCCAGGACGGGGGCTGGCTCCTCGCTTTCGTGCCGGCGGCGACGGATCCCCTGCGGGCGCTGGCGCCGATCGCCCGCTCGATGGCCCAGCTGGTAGAGCAGGGAAATCGGGCACCGATTCGCAGGTGCGCGAATCCGGCCTGCGTTCTGTACTTCTGCGACAGCTCGCGCACCCGACGGCGCCGCTGGTGCTCCATGGCTGTGTGCGGCAACCGGATGAAGGTTGCCGCACACGCCCAGCGCCGGCGGAGCCGCGAGGCCTAACTAGTCACGACTCAATGCGTAAATTTGCCTTGACAGCATGCTGGGCTTGTCTTATGGTCGGACCAACCGACCAATGAGCAGCCGCCCGGCGCCGACCGCTGCAGGCCCCGTGGCACCACAGCCCTAGGAGGAAGGCATGGCGCACTTTACGTGTGAAGTCGTCTACCGCGGCATCTTCCAGAAAAACCTCGCCGCCCGCATCTGCCGCGGCATCGTGCTCTCGGCCCGCAAAGCCGGCCGCTGGGGCATCGCCTTCGGCCGCTACGGCGACAGCCCGCAGCGCAATGGCATTCCGGCCAAAGACTTCGCCATCGTCGCCGACTCGCAGGAAGAGCTCGAGCAGAACATGGCGCGATACGAGCCCAAGGAAGTGGACGTCACGATCTGCGTGGACGACACGCTGTCCAAGGGCGTCGAGTCCTGGGCGTGGTATGGCCTGCAGCCGATCAACCGGCTGACCGTGCCCAACGGCACCGTGCTGATGACATCGATCCAGAGCCCCGAGGAGCTGCTCAAGGACATCCACAAGAAGGAGTCGCCGTACAACCTGGCGCTGATCCGCGCCAAGGCCTCCTTCTCGGGCCTCTGGGTCTACAAGGAAGACCACACCGAGGCGCGCATCCTGGGCGCCTTGGCCAAGATCCAGCCGAATTTCCTGTCGCTGGACGCGGTCTGCCAGGCCATCCGGGAGGCCGAGTGGGGCTCGGACCTCAAGGTGCTGTCGGCGCGCAAAGCGTACGAACGCCTGGAGACGCGCCCGGTGAAGGTGAGCGAGGGTAACACCGAGACGCCGTTCGCGTTCGAGAAGCCCAAGTGGTGGGAGATGCGCGAAGGCGTCAGCATCCCGGCCATCCCGATCGGCAAGCCCATGGAGGGCGGCAAGGGCTACGTGCCCGAGCGCAATCCATATTTCAAGAAATTCACCACGCGCAGCATGCGTCCGGTCATCGACTTCGACAAGTGCGTGAAGTGCACGCTCTGCTGGCTGCAGTGCCCCGACTCCTGCTTTGACGTGACGCCCGACGGCCTCTACGACGCCAACATGGAGTCCTGCTGCGGCTGCGGCGTGTGCGAGGCCGTGTGCCCGGCCAAGGAGTGCATCACCATGGTCAGCGAGGCCGCCTTCGACGACAACGCGAGCCAGTGGGACATGTGGCGGAAGGACAAGGCCAAATACACCGCCTGGATGACGGGGAAGATCAACGACAAGAAGACCGTCGTGCGCTCCCACGGCTTCCGGTTCCGCGGCCAGTACGAGGAGGAGATCAGGAAGGACCTGGACATGGGTGGCATCGAGATTACCGCTGGCATTCCCGGCGAGAACGCCGACGCGAAGAAGCTATAGCGCCCAGGAACTAAGGAGACACAATTATGGCAGTCGAGACGAAGGCGGCGCCGGCCGTAGCGAACCACAAGGAGATGCTCATCTCCGGCAGCGAGGCCTGCGCCGAGGCCCTCACGCTGGCGGACATCGATGTTGTCACGGCGTACCCGATCCGGCCGTACGACACGGTCATGCAGGCCATCGCCAAGAAGATCGCCAACGGCCACTTGGTGGCCGAATACATCGTGGCCGAGGGCGAGCACAGCCAATTCGAGATCGTCAAGCACGCCTCCACAGTGGGCGCCCGGGTGTTCTGCGGCTCCTCGGGGGTGGGTTGGATGTATGCGATGGAGTGCCTCACCGTGACGCCGCCCCTGCGCGTGCCCATGGTGTGCATGGTGGGCAACCGGGCGCTGGACGATCCGGGCGCCTTCGGCGTCGAGCACAACGACGCGCTGGTCGTCCGCGACCTGGGGTGGATGCTCATCTGGGTGGACACGGCACAGGAGATGCTCGATACCACCCTGCTGGCCTACCGCATCGCCGAGGACCGGCGCGTGTTCCTGCCCATTGCGATCTCGGCGGACGGCGCCTTCCTCACCCACTCGCAGGCGCTGGTCCAGGTGCCGACCAAGGTGCTGGTCGACAAGTTCCTGCCGCGCTACGATCGGGGCGACCTGCTGCTGCACCCCGATAATCCGATCACGGTCGCGCCACAGGCCAACGAGGACTGGGTCATCGAGATCCGGCGCCAGAACGACGAAGCGATGAAGCGGGCCACGACGGTCATCGACGAGGCCTATGCCGACTTCCGCAAGTCCTTCGGGCGCGGCCCCGAAAACCCGTGGTTCGAGGAGTACATGGCCGACGACGCCGAGATCATCCTGGTCGGCATGGGTACCATCTCGCTGCCGATCAAGGTGGCGATTCGCGAGATGCGCGCCAAGGGTAAGAAGGTGGGTCTCGTGCGGCCGCGCTGGTTTCGGCCGTTCCCGACCGATCGGCTGGTGAAGGCCCTCTCGCGCGCCAGCGCCGTCGGCGTGATCGACCGCGACTATTCCTTCGGATCACCGTTCAACTCGGGCGTCGTCGCCAACGAGATCCGGGCGGCGATGTACAACGCCGACAAGCGGCCGCCGCTCCTGAGCTTCATCTGCGGCCTGGGCGGCCGCGAGGTCACGCTCGAAGACGTCCACAAGGCGACGGACATGTGCTATGCCGCCGCCAAGTCCGGGAAATCGGATCCCAAGACTCACTGGCTGGGTGTGCGGGAATAATGGCTTTGCGAGCTGCAGGACGTCGCGGGTGCAGGGCGAGCCGCAGCACGGCCGGGGGCTGGGCCCCCCGCGTGCGAGGCGAGCGACCTGCGAATGCCCCGCCGTCCGAGGCGAGCGAATAAGAAGAGCATAAGAGGAGAGAGAACTCCATGGCCGAAACCTTTGCGAACGCCACGCAGATCCTCGAGCCCTTCAAGGGCGTCAAGAAGGTCACGATCGAGGAATACTTCACCTCCGGCCACCGCACCTGTCAGGGCTGCGAGTCGGCCCTGGTGATGAAGCTGATGGTCAAGGCCGCGGGCCCGCGCACGATCGTGCTGGGCTCCACCGGCTGCATGTACGTGGCCAATACCACGTACTACACGACCCCATGGGTCGTGCCGTGGATGCACACCCAGCTCGGCTCGTCTGGCTCGGCCGCGCTCGGCACGGCGGCCGGTCTCAAGGCGCTCATGACGAAAGGCAAGATGAAGGCCGAGCCCATCAACGTCATCGCGTTCTGCGGCGACGGGGGCGGCGCGGACATGGGCCTGGGCGCCATCTCGGCGACCCTGACCCACAAGGAATACAACTCGCTCATCCTGCTCTACGACAACGAATCGTACGCCAATACCGACATCCAGCTGTCGGGCTCGACGCCCTACGGCGCGAACACGACCTTCAGCCCGCCGGGCTCCGTCAAGCGCATCATCCATACCCGGTGGAAGAAGAACA
>JBKPCB010000100.1:0-19941 GCA_046727155.1 Candidatus Methylomirabilota bacterium
GCCTCGAGGTGGCCGACAGGAGTCGCGGCCAGCTGAGAGATGGTGCGGACGCCCATGGAGTCGAGCGCGGAGGCCGTGACCCGGCCAACGCCCCAGAGCCGCGAGATCGGCAGCGGCGCCAGGAAGTCCGCCTCTCCGCCCGGCGCCACGACGACGAGACCGTCCGGTTTGCGGAGATCGGAAGCGACCTTGGCGACGAACTTGTTCGACGCCACTCCCACCGAGGCCGTGAGACGCACCTCATCTCCGATGCGCGACTTGATCCGGCGGGCGATGGCCTCGCCGTCACCGAGCAGCGCCTCGGACCCGGTCACGTCCAGGAAAGCCTCGTCGATGGAGACGGGCTCGAGCAGCGGCGTGAAGTCGGCGAGGATCGCCATGAGCTGCTGGGAGACCTTGGCGTACTTCGCCATGTCCACGGGCAGAAAGACCCCGGCGGGACAGAGCCGGGCGGCTCGGCCGATGGGCATGGCCGAGTGGACGCCGAAGCGCCGGGCTTCGTAGGAGGCGGCCGACACCACACCGCGCCCGCGCGGATCCGCGCCGACAATGACGGGGAGGCCCTGAAGCTCCGGGCGGTCGCGCTGTTCAACGGAGGCATAGAACGCGTCCATGTCCACGTGGATGATCGTGCGAGCGCGATCTCCGTCCGCCGGCATGGGGAGCCTCTCCGGCGCGCGGTTAACCGAGGCCGATTCGGGGAGCGACGGCGCTGAGGGCTTCGACGACGAAGCCGATGTGCGAGTCCAGGTCCACGCCGAGCTCTTCGGCGCCCCGATACACGTCGTCGCGGTTGACGGTGCGAGCGAACGCCTTGTCCTTGAGCTTCTTCTTCACCGACGCCACTTCGAGGCCGGCGATGGCGCGGCCGGGCCTGACGAGGGCGCACGCCGTCACGAAGCCCGACAGCTCATCGCAGGCATAGAGCCCCCGATCGAGCAGTTCGCGCCGGGGATAGCCGGAGTAGTCGGCGTGGGCCAGGATGGCGTAGATCACTGGGTCGGGAACACCTCGGGCCAGCAGGATTTCGGCGCCCTTCACCGGATGCCGGGGCGCAGTGGGATGCGCTTCGTAGTCGAAATCGTGGAGCATGCCCGCCATGCCCCATATCTCCGGATCAGCGCCGTACCGGCCGGCATAGGCGCGCATCGAGGCCTCGACGGCGAGGGCATGCTTGCGAAGGCTGTCGGACTTGGTGAACTCGGTGAGGATGCCCCAGGCGGCGTCGCGGTCCGGCACGGAGGGGTCGGGCGCTCAGCGGCCGGTCTGCCGCCCCCGCCACTTGTCAATCGACTTCTTCGAGAAGATCCACTGCCCTTCGTGCTCGAGGGCCGGGATCCGGCGCTCGGCCGCCATGCGGGCGATCGTCTGCTCGTCTATCGCGAGGTAGCGAGAAGCCTCCTGCACGTTCATCGTGTCCTTGGGCACCACGTCCAGTCCCCCTCCGTCTGTGAGATTAGGGCCGCTCGTCGCCGGCCTCGGCTGCCTTCTTCAATCGCTCGATCTCGGTCTCGAGCTGATGGATCCGCCCGACCAGCTCCTCGAGCGTGCGCGCCAGCGGGTCCGGCAGGTCCACCTGGTTCAGGTCGATCTGACCCGCTACCCGCTGACCGTCACGGAATGTTACCCGCCCCGGCACGCCGACTACAACGGAGTTTTCCGGCACCTCGCGCACCACCACCGACCCGGCGCCGATGCGGCTACCGGCGCCGATGGTGAAGCCACCCAAGATCTTGGCTCCGGCCCCGACGACCACGTTGTCGCCCAGCGTCGGATGGCGCTTCTCGCGCCTGAGACTGGTTCCGCCGAGCGTCACGCCCTGGAGAATCGTGACGTTCTCCCCGACTTCGGCGGTCTCGCCGATCACCACGCCCATGCCGTGATCGATGAACAGCCCGTCGCCCAGCGTCGCCGCGGGATGAATCTCGATGCCGGTCATAAAGCGGCTCACGTGAGACACGAAGCGAGCCGTGACACGCCAGCCCCGCGTCCACAACCCATGCCCGATCCGATGGAGCCAGACGGCATGAACGCCTGGATAGCAGAGCGCCACCTCCAGCGCCGAGCGCGCGGCCGGATCGCGCTCCAACACTGTGCGAATGTCCCGCTTCATGCGGTCAAACATGGCTCCCGGTCATCCTTTCCCAAGCCGGTCGAGCGCATCCCGCGCGGCGGCCCGCATGGCCAGCGCCACGACCTGGGCGGCGTGGCGGCGATCCTCGGGCAGCCCACCCACCGCGTCCAGCACGTGGGCTTCGGGCAGCTCGACAAGATCTTCAAGCCGGCGGCCCGCTGCCAGCTCGGTGGCGGCGCTCGAGGCGGCAATCGTCGGGCCGCAGCCGTAGGTCTGAAACCGCGCCTCCAGCACCCGTCCCTCCCGCACGCGCAGATAGAAGCGCGCCAGATCCATGCACTCGGGGAACTCGCTTTCTCCTACGCCGTCCGGATCGCGCATCATCCCGGCATTCCGCGGGTTGCGGAAGTGGTCGATCAGCGCGGCGCTGTATTCCAAAGCTATCTGCCATGCCATGCCGAGGTCATCGTCACGGCGCTAGGCTCGGGCCGGCATGGCGCTCCGCAGCTTGGCGACCAGCGGCTCCACGCAATCAATGACGTAGTCGATGTCTTCGGCCGTGGTGCCGCCCCCGAGAGAGGAGCGCACGGACCCCATGGCCCAGTCGAGCGGCACCCCCATCGCGACCAGGACGTAGGACGGCTCGACACTGCCCGAGGTGCACGCCGAGCCAGCTGAGACGCCAATGCCCTTGAGGTCCAGGCCCAACACGATCGATTCCGATTCAACGTGCCTGAAGCACATATTGCACGTGCCGGGAAGCCGCTGCGTCGGATGGCCATTCAGGCGCACCTCGGGCACCCGCGCGCTGATCCCCTCCCAGAGCCGGTTCCTCAGCACGGTCACGCGAACGGCTTCCTCCCTCATGTCGCGGGCCCGCACCTCCACGGCCTTTCCGAATCCCACGATGCCGGGCACGTTCTCGGTGCCGGCCCGGCGACGGCGCTCGTGCTCGCCGCCGTGCTGCACCGACACCATCTTGATGCCCTTGCGGATGTACAGTCCCGCAACGCCTTTGGGACCATAGATCTTGTGGCTCGAGAACGACAGCAAATCGATGCCGAAGGCGTCGAGGTCGATCGGCACCTTGCCGAAGGTCTGGACGCCGTCGACGTGGAACGGGATCTCGCGCTCGCGCGCGATGCGGCCGATCTCCGCCACCGGCTCGATGGTGCCGACCTCCGAGTTGGCGTGCATGATCGTGATCAGGATGGTCTCCGGGCGCAGCGCGCGGCGCACGTCGTCGGGGTCCACCATCCCGTGCTGGTCCACCGGCAGGTACGTCGCGTCGAAGCCGAGCGTTTCGAGGTACTGGACGGCGCGCAGCACCGCGTGGTGCTCGATCTGCGACGTGATGATGTGGCCGCGGCGTCGCGCCATGGCGACGCCCTTGACGGCCATGTTGTCCGACTCGGTGCCACCCGAGGTGAAAACGATTTCCTCCTTGCCCACGCGGAGGAAGTGGGCAATCTGGTCGCGAGCCGTCTCGAGGCCCTCGCGGGCGTCGCGCCCGAAGGCATGGACGCTGGACGGATTGCCGAATCGCTCGCTGAAGTACGGCAGCATCGCCTGCACCACCTCCGGATGGACCGGGGTGGACGCGTTGTGATCGAGATAGACCCGTCGGTTCATTGACGCTCTCCTGTCATGATGTTACCCTGACGACCGAATGGACCTCGCGAAAAGAAAACTCGGTCTCATGGTGTCGACCGCGCCGGAGCACCCCAACCTCGAAACGGCGCTCGGCCTCTCGGGAGCGGCGCTCGATCGCGGCGCGGACGTCTACCTCTACCTCATCGACGATGCCGTGGCGGCCGTCGAGGACCCGCGGCTGCAGGCCCTGGCCGGTCGCGGTCTCAAGCTGTTCGTGTGCGCCTACGGCTGCCAGAAGCGTCAGCTGCCGCTCTCCGACAAAGCCACCAATTGCGGCCTCGTGGTGCTGACCGACCTGATCAACGGCACGGAACGCTTCGTCTCCCTGAACTAGGGCCGCCGGACCGCGCGTGACGAGCGGGCAGCCGACGCTGATCATCATCTCCGAAGACCCGCGCGCGTCCCACCGCGCCAACGAAGCCATGCGCATCGCGCTCGGCATCGTGGCCGGCGAGAACACCGTCACCGTCGTGCTCACGGGCCCGGCGGTCCACCTGCTCGACGAGGACACGGACGAGCTGGTGGACGGCGACGACATCGCCAAATTCCGGACCTCGCTCCAGAAGCTCGGGGTCCCGTTCCACATCGAGCGGTCGGCGCTCCCCGTAGGCCCGGACTGGAACCCGGACAGCCACCCGGTCATCCCCATCACCACCCAGGACATCGCGGCGCTGGTGCCGCAAGCGTCGCGCTTCCTCGTCTTCTGATGGCCCGCTTCCTTCACCTGCTCAAGGGCGATTCGGCGGCCCTCGCGCGGCCGGTGATCGAGCAGAACAGCCGCGAGGCGGGGGCCACGGTCACGGTGGTGCTCCTCGACGGCGCAGCCCCCGGTGGCCTGCCGGACGGAGTCACCGTGCGTCGGCTCGGCTCGGGCGATCTCGACTACTCGACGCTCCTGGACTTGATCTTCGAAGCCGATCACGTCATCACCTGGTAGCATCTCCCGCCCCGCAGCGCTACTTGTCCCGGTATTCTTCGAGCCACTTCATCTGGATCTTCTCGAGAATTCCCTCATTGGAGCCCTTCGGATCACCGGTGAAGCCCGGAAGCGCGATCACCCACTTGTGAAGGTCGGTGAAGCGCACCGTCAGCGGATCCACGTCCGGATGGTGCTCCATCAATACCAGCGCGACGTCCTCGGCATCTGTCCAGGTCATGCGCGCCTCCGGCCCTATTTGGGGATCTCGACCACGACGTTGCCGCGGACGATCGCCTGACAGCCCAGCCGGGAGTGCAGCGTGAGCCCCTCGGCCGTGTCCAGTCTGTCTTCCTCGTCCTGCTCCATCGGCGAGAGGTTCTGCTCCCCTTCCCGCACGACCACGTGGCAGGTCGTGCAGGCGCAGCTCCCACCGCAGTTATGCTCCAGGTGGATATTGTTGGCGAGCGCGATATCGAGCACCGACCCTGGCTTGCCGTGATCGGCCAGCGGGTACTTGCTGTCGTCCACCTCCACCGTCACGTTCTGTGGCAGGAAGGTCACCTTGTGCATCGCCATCACGTCTTCTCCAGAATCTGGTCCGCGCGCTTCGAGGTCACGGCCTGCTTGATCGCCGCCTCCATCATCCGGTCGGCGAGCGGCGCGGTGGCCTGGTTGAGCGCGACCGTGCACTCGCGGATGCCGTCCCGGTTCTCTCCCGCGCGTGCCTCGCGGAGCGCAGCGAGCGCCGCGTCGATCCGAGCGCGCTCCTCGGCGCTGGCGAGAGCGCCGGCCTGCCGGAGCGCCCGCTCCACGTGATTGATCACCGTATCGGCCTCGGTCCGCGTTTCGATGAGCAGGCGGGCATTGACGTCGGCCTCGGCATAGGCGAAGGAGTCCTCCACCATGCGCTCGACCTGCTCCTCGGTGAGCCCGTAGGTCGGCTTCACGTCGATGGACGCCGCCTTGCCCGTGCGCAGCTCTTTGGCCTGGACCTGCAAGATGCCGTTCGCGTCGATGAGGAACGTCACCTCGATCTTCGGCATGCCCGCGGGCACGGGCTCGATCCCCGCGAGGTCGAACCGCGCCAGGGAGCGATTGTCCTTCACGAGCTCGCGCTCACCCTGGACCACGTGCATGTCCACCGCCGTCTGCCCGTCCACGGAGGTCGTGAAATACTCCTTCGCCATAGTCGGGACGGTCGTGTTCCGCGGGATCAGCACGCTGACGATCCCTCCCAGAGTCTCGATCCCCAGGCTGAGCGGAGTCACGTCCAGCAGTAGCATGTCGGTGATGCCGCCGGCCAGGATCTGGGCCTGGACCGCCGCGCCCATGGCCACCACTTCGTCCGGATTGAGCTGGCTGCGCGGCGCCTTGCCGAAGAGTTCCTCGACCCGCCGTCTGACCAGCGGAACCCGCGTGGAGCCGCCCACGAGGACCACTTCGCCCACCTGCTCGGAGACGAGTCCGGCATCCTTGAGCGCCAGGCGGCAGGGCCCGAGCGTGGCCTCAACGAGCGGGGCGACGAGGGCCTCGAGCTCGGCGCGCGTGATCTCCCGGCTGTAGGTGAATCGCTCGAACGGGATCGTCAGGGTCGTGCGCTCGTCGAACGAGAGCCGGCACTTTGCCGCCTCGCCGCCCATCCGCAGCTCCTGCAGCGCTTCCGCGTCACCCGACAGGTCGACGCCATGACGCCGTGAGATGTCGGCCAGGAGCCACTCCACGAGCGCGCGGTCGAAATCGTCGCCGCCAAGGTGGGTGTTCCCATTGGTCGCGAGAACCTCGAAGATGCCGTCCTTGACGCGCAGGATCGAGATGTCGAAAGTGCCACCGCCAAGGTCGTACACCGCGATGATCCCCCGGGCGAGCTTCTGCAGCCCATAGGCGAGCGAGGCCGCGGTGGGCTCGTTGACGATGCGCAGCACGTCGAGCCCGGCGATGCGGCCGGCGTCCTTGGTCGCCTGGCGCTGGCTGTCGTTGAAGTAGGCCGGCACCGTGATCACCGCCCGCTCGATCGGCTCGCCGAAGAAGGCCTCAGCCCGCTGTTTGAGCGCACGGAGCACATGGGCCGAAACCTCGGGCGGCGTCACTTCGCGATCCCCGATCTTGATCTTCACCACTTCGGCGCTCGGTACGACCTTGAACGGAAGGTGCCGCAGCTCATCCTTCACGTCCTCGTGCCCCCTGCCCATCAGGCGCTTGACCGAGTAAACGGTGCGCGCCGCGTTCCTCGCCAGCTGGCGCCTCGCGGTCTCGCCGACGAGCACTCCGTCCGCAGTCCAGGCCACGACCGACGGTAGCAGCACGCGCCCGTCCGCGTCGGGGATCACCTTGGGGATCCCCTGGTCCACGTAGGCGACCAGACTATTGGTCGTGCCCAGGTCAATGCCGACGATGCGAGACATGCGTGTCCTGGTCCTCTCCGAGCGCGTCGCTCAGATCGTCGATCACGGTTCTCAAGTAGGCGCGCGCCGCCAAGCGCTTCTTGAACTCCTCGAGCAGGGGCTTCCGATCGCCGCCGACCTCCACAGCCCGATCCCAATCGGGGAAGAGCGCGATCAGCGCGGCTTCCTCCGCCGCCTGCCGCACCCGCAGCCGCTCCCGCTCCTCGGCCAGGCGGGCACGCGCGGCCTCGTCCAAGCCGGAGGTTTTGGCCTCCTGCAGCGCCTCCTGCACCTCCAGCATCTCCTCCAGTAGATCCATGGGCGCCTTCGGCTTTGCCGTGTCGCCTTCCTTCGTCTCGCGTCCTTCCTCGAGGGCGATGAGGTATTCCACGCGCGCCAAGGGTTCGCGCAGCGCCCGGTAGGCCCGGTTCACCAGGGCGGAGGAATCCAGCGCTTCGGCCTGCCGCGCGGCGTCGGCTCCGTGATGAAAATCAGGATGATGCGCTCGCGACAGCTCGTAGAAGCGGTGTTGCAGCGCTTCGCCGTCCAGCTGAAGCTTCCTAGGCAGCCCAAACACCCCAAAATAGTCGCTCATTGTCCTCACAAAATGAGAACGGGCCCGCCGGGGCCCGTTCGCGCTGTCTACCGCTCGCCGGACTCCGTATCCGACGGCTATGCCACAGCCCCGGCCCTACGCCGAGAACGAGGTTCCACAGCCGCAGCTCGACTTGGCATTGGGATTGACGAACGTGAACCCGCCGGTCAGCCCCTGCTGGACGTAGTCGAGCGTGATCCCATTCAGGTACAGGTAGCTCTTGGCGTCGCAGACCACCTGGATCCCGTCGATGTCGAACTTCTTGTCGTGCGGGCCTACCTCATTGTCGAATTCGAGCGAGTACGACAATCCCGAGCACCCACCCCCCTTCACGCCCATGCGAAGGTGGACATTCTCCAGGTTCTGGGCCTTCATCAGCTCCTTGACCTGCTTGGCCGCGTTCTCGGTCACTGTGATCGCCATACGAATGATTCCTCCGCTCTTAGGACGCGCTCTTGCCGGCTGGCGCTTCGGACTTCGCCCACTTCTCTTTGTAGTCCTCCAGGGCCGCCTTGATGGCGTCCTCGGCCAGGACGGAGCAGTGGATCTTCACCGGAGGGAGCTTGAGCTCGTTCACGATGTCCGTGTTCTTGATCTTGGCCGCGTCGTCCACCGTCCGGCCCTTGAGCCACTCGGTGGCCAGGCTCGAGGACGCGATGGCGCTGCCGCAGCCGAAGGTCTTGAACTTGGCATCCTCGATGACCCCGGTCTCGACATTCACCTTGATCTGAAGCTTCATGACGTCGCCGCATTCCGGCGCGCCCACGAGCCCCGTTCCCACGCCCGGGGTGTCCTTGGAGAATGACCCCACGTTCCGCGGGTTGCTGTAGTGGTCGATCACCTTATCGCTATACGCCATATGTCCCCCTGCCTCCTGGCCGCCCGGCGGCGCCGTTATTCCGCTTTCCAGTGCAACGACTTGAGGTCCACGCCCTCTTTGGCCATCTCGTAGAGCGGCGACATCTCGCGCAGGCGATGGACCACCTCGACGGTGCGCCGGCCCACGAAATCGATCTCTTCCTCGGTCGAGAACCGGTGCAGGCCGAATCGAATCGAGGAGTGGGCCAGCTCCGAGTCCACCCCGAGCGCGGAGATCACGTACGATGGCTCGAGCGTCGCCGAGGTGCAGGCCGAGCCCGAGGACAACGCAACTTCCTTGTTGAGCCCCATCAGCACCGACTCACCTTCGACATAGGCGAACGAGATGTTCAGGTTGTGGGGCAGCCGCTTCTCCGGATGCCCATTCAGGTATGCCTCGTCCACCTTGGACAGGATCAGATTCTGGAGGCGGTCGCGAAGCGCCATCAGCCGCTTGCCCTCCTCCGCCATCCCCTCGCGACAAATCTCTGCGGCCTTGCCAAACCCCACCGCGAGCGGCACCGGCACGGTGCCCGACCGCATGCCGCGCTCGTGACCGCCGCCGTCGAACATGGGAGCGAGACGCACACGGGGGTTCTTCCGGCGCACGTAGAGGGCGCCCACGCCCTTGGGGCCATACATCAAATGGGCCGTTGCCGACAGCAAGTCGATGCCCATCGCCTCGACGTCGACCGGAATCTTGCCGGCCGCCTGGATCGCGTCGACGTGGAAGAGGATGCCCTTTCCCTTGGCCAGCTTGCCGATCTCGGCGACCGGCTGGATCGTCCCGATCTCGTTATTGGCGAACATCACCGAGATCAGGATGGTCTTGGGAGTGATCGCCTTCGCGATCTCGTCCACGCTCACGAGGCCGTCGCGGCCCACCGGCACGTAGGCGATCTCGAAGCCCTGCCGCTCGAGCCGCTTGCAGACGTCCATCGTGGCCCGCTGGTCGATGGCCGTGGTCACGATATGGTTGCCCTTCTCGCGGTACATCTCGGCCACGCCCTTGAGCGCCAGGTTGATGGACTCGGTGCCGCCGGAGGTGAAGATCACTTCCTTGGGGTCGCGGGCGCCGATCAGCTTGGCCACCTGCTCGCGCCCCTTGTCCACCGCGCCCTCCGCCTCCCACCCGAAGGGGTGGTTGCGGCTGGCCGGATGCCCGAACTTCTCCGTGAAGTACGGCAGCATCGCCTCGAGCACCCGGGGATCCACCGGGGTCGTGGACTGACTGTCCATGAAGATCGGAAGCTTCAGCGTCATTCCCTCGGTCTCCTAGTGAAGTATGGCCAGCGCGGCCGCCGGGACGCCCGGCTCCGCCGCCAGCTCGGCCAAAGTCATCGTGTCGAGCATCGAGCTGATGCTGGCCTGGATCTTCTGCACCGGCCGCCGCAGGTTGCACCGCTCGAACTGCGGACAGTCATCGTTCACCGCCATGCAGCTCACGATCCGCACCGGCCCTTCGAGAGCGCGCACCACCTCGCCCACGGTGACCTCGTCGGCGGCCCGCGTCAGCACGTAGCCGCCCTTCGGACCGTTGTGGCTGGTGATCAGCTTCCTCTTGGCGAGGCGCTGGAGGATCTTGGCCAGGCGCTCCTGGGGGATCTTGAACTCCTCCGCAATGCGCTTGGCGCTCACTGCACCGTCCTCCCCGTGGGCGGCGATGAAGTGGATGGCCATTAGTCCATAGTCAGCGCGCTTGGTAAACCTCAGCATCCCCCGCTCTTCCCTCAGCCCTTCCAGGCTATATACGACCCTTTGTATCTCCGACCCTTATAGTCGGAGTCTGCCACCCCTATGCGCTCCTGTCAAGGTCTATCTGGGCTTTCCACCTTAAGAAACGAAGGCATTAGGGTCGGTCGGGGAAGCCTAGGTCCAAGCCTCCCTGAACCGTCGCGCGGCATCCTCCGGGGGGGTTTCATTGACATGAATTCCACCCACTTGGTGAACGAGATGAACGGGTGTGGGGGTGACTTCCACATGCCAGTGATAGTCGTCCGCAATGGTCGCCCATTCCCCCGGGAGCACCTTCGCGGTCAGGTTGGGAGCCGTGTAGAGGACCATCTCGAAGGGGGGATCGCCCAGCTTGTGGGCCAGCGTGCGGTAGCAGCCGCTGAGCAGGGCAGACAGGTCCGCCACCACCTCGCCGGTGAGCGCCTCTTCGTACGCGCATGCGTGACGTCGCGGCAGGATCCAGATCTCGAAGGGTGTGCGCGCGGCATAGGGGGACAGGACGACAAAGTGGTCGGTGAGGCGCACGACGCGCTCGTCGGCGGCGATCTCCTGGCGGATGATGTCGCAGTACACGCAGCGGCGCTTGTACTCGTAGTACTCGCGGCACTCGCGCAGCTTACGGCGCACCTCATCGAAGATGATCGGGATGGCGGTGAGCCTCGAGTACGGGTGCGTGATGCGCGCGCCCGGCACGCGGTGGCGGCGCGTGATCAGGATGTCGCGGATCTTGACGTCTCGCTTCAGGTCGCGCAGCCGCTCCCGGTACATCCACAGCACCTGGGCCCACTGCCCTTCGGGAATCGCGGCGGGCGTGTCGTCGTGTCCGGGGCTCTCGACGATCAGCTCCGTGGCACCGCGCGGGGAAATCCGATCGTAGAGCCCGACGCCCTCGCGCACGACCCCCTGCTCGACGCGGAAGTAGGGATCTGCTTCAGGAACCACCCGCACCGACCATCCCGGTCCGTGGGGCGCGGAGCCCGCCTGACGGTAGGCCACGATCTCGGGAGGCGACAGCGATTCGCTACCGGGACAGAGTGGGCATTGAGCCAGCGGCGCCGGCGGCGCGGAGGCCGGGCGCACGAGCACCCAGCGGCCGCGCGTCGGGTCCTTTCGGAGGTCGCTCATGCCCCGGCCACCTTAGGGAATAGCCCGCGCTTAGTCAAGATCACCACCCTTCCAGCTATGTTACGGTAGAAGCGGTTGGCCGTCGCGACGCATCTCTATGAGTGGGGAGGATATCGGAATGGCCGATCACCGGGTCGTGGTCTACTCGAGCCCCACTTGAGGCCCCTGCAAGGCGGCGAAAGGGTTCCTTTCGTCTCAGGGCGTGGCGTTCGAGGACATCAATGTGATGGAAAATGCCGAGGCGCGTGAAGAGCTGATTCGCCTCACCGGCCAGACGGCCATCCCCGTCATCCTCGTGGACGACGAGATCGTCCGCGGTTTCGATAAAGCCCGGCTCAAGACCCTGTTGGGCATCTAGCCTGCCACGCCGGCGCTGGCTCAGCAGCGCCGCTATTTCCCGAGCTGGCCCTTGAGCTTTCTGAGGTGCAGCTTGGCCACGTCCACCCAATCCTTCTCGGTGGGCTGGGAGCCCGCGAGCTCGATGTAGCGCTCCCAAAGGGTGACAGCCTCCCTGGGGTCGACCTTCTCGTACACCAAGGCCAGGTTATAGAGGGCGCCCGTGTTCCTGGCATCGGCATCCACCACCCGGCGGTACTCGTCGATGGCCTCTCGGTAGAGGCCTTTGTCTTCGTACACCTCGGCCAGGCCCATCCGGGCGTCCAGATAGCCGGGGTCCAGATCGATGGCCTTTTTGTAGGCGGTCACCGACTCGTAGTAGAGGTTCTTTTCCGAGTAGTAGAGCTTGCCCAGGCTCACGTGCACCTTGGCGTTGATCGGGTTGAACTCGAGGGCCTTCTGGTACGCCGCCACCGCCCCGTCCACGTCGCTCTTGGCGGCCTTGGCGTCGCCCAGCCCGACGTAGGCGTCGGCGTAGAACGGACGGATGTCGATCGCCTTGGCATAGGCCTCGATCGCCTGGTCGAAGAGGCGCCGGGGCGCGGTGAGGAAGAGATCTCCCAAAGCCTTGTAGGGCTCCGGATAGGTCGGATCGAGCTGGGTCGAGGCTCTGAACTGCGCGGCCGCCTTCCACCGGTTACCCAGGCTCTGGTGGACGGCCCCCAGCGCGAACTGGGCGGCGACGAACTGCGGGTCGGCCTCGATGGCCTTGGCGATGTGCTCAATCGCCGCCTCGTTGTTCTCCTGCCCGCCGCGGTACCAGCGCAGACGACCGCGGACATAAGCCTCGTAGGCGCGCGGCGAGGTGGTGGGCGAGGCCCACTTCTGGACCCGCGCGGCCTCGCTATCGCTGAGTGTCGCCTTGAGAGCTCGGACATAGGCCAGCGGGATTTCGCGCAGCCGCCCGAGCAGCGCGCCGTCCGGCACCGTGACCGGGTCGAGCGCGCCGCGCTCGACACGTTCGCCTTTGAGCTCGACGAAGCGCGGTTGGATGATCAGGTCCGTCCCCGCCTGGCGGATCTCCCCGTAGATGGCCACGTCCGCGCGCAGGGTCCGGGCCGCCGAGGTCGCCGTGGCCTCGTCCCATGCCTCGGGCTGCGACAGCTGCCGGATCCGCTCACGCTCGATCTGGACCAGCCCCGGGACATGCGCGAGCGCCAGCATGAGCGACTGGGTCACCCCTTCGCCCAGCCACTGGTCCTCGCGGGCAAGGTCCGTGGTGACAAAGGGCAAGATGAGGAGGCCGCGCGCTCTGACCGCCGAGCCCGCGTCGGTCAGAGGCAGCAGGACCAGCAGCAGCCCTGCCGCGATCGCGAAGCTAGGATGAAGTCGGGCTCTCATGCGCGGGCCCTCCTTTCGACCACCGGCCCCTGAGGCGCGCGAGCAATCTGGTGAGGGCCCCGGGGCCCACGCGGCGCAGCGCGATCTCGGGAATCAACATGACGGCCACCAGTCCGACCAGCCACGGCCACAGCTCGAGGGTCAGGCGCGACCGATGGCGGCTCTGGAGGAAGGCGTCGCGCGGCGCCGCCAGCATTCCCCCGCCCGTCAGCTCCGACAACTCCCGCAGGAAGGCTTCGTCCACGCCCAGATCCCTGAACTCCTGTCCATACGGTACCACCAGTCCCGCGAGCTGCGAGCCTACCATCTGGTCTGCGCGACGCTGGGCCATGCCGACGAGGTACACGCCCTCCTGCGGTGCCGGAAAGCGGCCCCGGTACCGGCCAGGGCCGATTTGCTCGAGGTCGATGACGGTCCGCTGCTTGTCGGGCGCGACGACGCCGACCTGCGTGTCGAGGAAGTTGATGAACTCGCCCTTGGGATCGATGGCGTCCACCAGAACCTCACCCGTCTCGTCCGTGCGCGAGACAGTGGCCACCGTGTCGCTCCGGGTGCCGGTCCTCAGTGTCCAGCGGGTGACCTGGGCCCAGAACTTGTTGAAGCCGGGCCACCGCACCCAGAGCACGCCCCACTTGGCCTTGGCGTCCGAGGTGAAGGCGGCCGAGCGCCCAAGACCATACCGCCACGTCGCCAGCAGCGGGTCCTCTTGGTGGGTCATCAGCACCATATCGGCGGTGCCCTTGATCGTGGTTGCCACGTAGCCACCCAGCGGAGGCGCCTCGCGCCAGTTGATGTCCTGGATCGCCTCGTTGGCAGGACTGGCCAGCACCGGCTTGAACGGCTGCTCCACGAGCGAGGCCTTGGAGGCCAGCTGGGTCTCGAGCGTGAAGATGCGGGGGATCGTCGCGTCGTCCTCGGTGTAATAGAAGCGCCCGCGCCCCCACTTGGCGATGTCCACCATCAGCGGCACGTCGGCGTCCTTGCCGATCGCCACGGTCGAGACCGTGATCTTGTCCTTGGCCATGCGGCGCAGCAGGCCGGCAAAGTCGCCGCGCGTCATCTGCCCATCGGACAGGAAAATGACGTGTTTGAGCAGCGCTGGCCGATCGAAGAGCACTTGGTATGCTTCTTTGAGCGCCGGGTAGCCGTCGGTCCCGCCGCCGGCCTTGATCGTGGCGATCGAGTGGTGGATGGCCTGCTTGTCACGCGCCGGCCGGAGCGGCGAGTCCCAGACGAACTCGGTGTCCCAGCTCATCACGCCGACCTCGTTCCGCTCGTCGAGCAGGTCCACGACGAGGTGCGAGGCCTCCTTGGCAATATCGAGCTTGGTCACCTTCTCGTCGCCGGTGGTCATGGCCATGGAGCCCGAACGATCAATGGAGAGCACAACCGCGAGGCTCGGGATCTCGATCTTCTGCTTCACCTCCATCGTGACCGGCAGCGCCTCCTCGATGGGAGTGCGGTAGTACCCGCCGAGGCCGAAGCTCTCCTCACCCCCGATCATGATGAGGCCGCCGCCGTGCTCCCGAACGTAGTCGCGGATGTTCTCCATCTGCTTCTTCGCCATCTTGAGCGACGAGACATTGGAGAGGATGATGCCGTCGTATTTCTGCAACCCGGCGAGATCCTTTGGAATCCGGTCCGTCTCTACCACGGTCACGTCCACGTGCTGGGAGCGCAGCGCTGCCGCCAGCGCCTGGGCCTCGTCGCGGCTCTTCTCGGCCAGCAGCACCTGGGGCCGGCCGCGCACGACGATGGTGCCGACCGCGCGATTGTTTTCCTCGATCGTGTCGCCCTCGACCTCGATCGCCGCCTGGTAGACGTGGATGCCGCTCTGCTCGAGAGACTGGCGGTAGCTGTAGACATTCTTCCCGGCATTGAGCTTGACGACCTGCGAACCGAGGAATTCGCCATTGCGGTACAGCGCCAGGCGGCCCTGAGTCTCGGCCTGGCTCCACGCCACGACCTTGGCCTGGAAGGGCTCGCCGAACTTCACTTCCTGCGGCAGCACGAGGGACTCGACCACGACCTCCTGGACGAACGTGAGTGGCGCGGGAACATAGTAGATGTCGGCGCCGGCGTCCTTCGCGGCCTGGGCCACCGCCAGGGCATTGCCCGCGTTCTGGCGACCGTCGGTGAGGAGGACGAAGCGGTTGGCGTGGCCGCTGGGGGTCGTGGCCAGCGCGAGCTGCAGCGCCTGGGCCAGGTTGGTCGCGCGCCCGGGCACGGAGGCCTGGGGGCGCTCCAATTTGGCCCCCGGCCGCAGCGGTTGATCGAGCGCCGCTTCTTCTCCGAACACGATCAAGCCGGCCTGATCGTCCGGCCGCATGGAGTTGACCGCCTGGGCCGCGAAGCGGAAGGCGTTCTCGCGCGCCGCGAGGCTCACGCTGTCCGACACATCCAGCAGGAACATGACGTTGAGCCGGTCGACCCACCGAGGGACGGTTGGCCGCGCCAAGGCGAGCACGAGCAGCGCAAGGAGCGCGCAGCGCAGCCCGAGCGCCCAGCGGTCACCCGGCGTGTACGGCAGGCCCAGCCGGCCGCCGGTCTGGCGCCGCCAGTACAGGAGCCCTTCGATCACGAACACGGCCAGCGCCAGGAGAACGAACCATCTCCACAGCTCCCGCTGGATCGGCACTGGTGGCGCTTCCGGCCGGGCGCCCTCGACGAAGTCGGGCACCGGGCTCGGCGTGAGGTCGGACTCCTCGGCGTTCATGAGATTGACCGCGACGCGCGTCTCGCCGCGCGGGGTGATCACCGTGTAGATGCCGACTTCGTCGGTTTCCGTGTAGCTGGCGACGCCGCGGTTCACCTGCGCCTTGACGGTGCGGCCCGATGGCGTGCGCACGGTCGCCGTCGTCACGCCGTGTTCGACCGGCAGGAGAATGGGCTGCCCCGCCTGGAGCTGGAGGCTCGACTGGTCCAGACCCGCCGGGTGCAGCCAGCGCAGGCTCTTGGACAGCATGAGCGGGAAGGCCACGCGCAGCGGGAAGTCGCTGCGGAAGAGGTCGAATCCGAAGAACACCGCCTTGCGGTCGCGCTCCTCGAGCGTGTAGACCAGGGGCCCGCCCACCGCCTCCACGAGCGTCTTGCCTGCCGCCAGCGGCCGCACGCGCAGCGCGTCCTCGATGGCCACCTTGGCGAAATCGATTTGGCGCATGATCGGATGCTGGCGGTCCCAATCCATGATGACGGGCGCGTCCAGGCGGCCCAGCACCTCGAGCGGGACGTCGGGCGGAACCGTATTGACCAGGACAAACCGGCCGCTGCCGATCCGCGGCGGGCTCGCGCTGTCCAGGACCACGACGTCAAAGCCTTCCATGCCGCCGGCGTAGTCCTCGGGCTTGCGGACCTCGAGCGTCACCTGCGGGTCGGTCTTGAGCACCTTCTCGAGAAAGAGGTTCCCCGCGCTCACCAGCAGGACGTGGATCTGGCGCGGCGGCGGGATGACCGCGTAGGCGACGTTGTCCGCGGCGAGATCGTCCGTGACGTCGAGACGGAGCTTGACGGTGCCGCCGTTGTGGTCGTTGAACGGCACCACCACCGCCCGGCGCACCTGGGGCTCGAGGGTGAGCGACTTCTCGGCGAGCGTCTCGTCGTCGAGCGTGAGCCGGAACGAAAAGTTCTGGGGCTCGCTCGAGAAGTTCACCACCGAGAGAAAAGCCTGGGAGTTGAAGGTGCCGAAGTAGTTGCGCCGCACCGCCAGGCTGGTGATGCCCACGTTGTGCGAGCGGCGCCCCACGCCGACCCAGCGGACGCGGACGTCGTCGCCCTGTCCCTGGACCGCGGCCGGGTGCGCCCCATCCGTGAATACGTGGATCTCCGCGCGCGGATCCTGGCCGACGAGTGACCGGGCGGTGCGGATCGCCTCGCCGAGACGGTTGGGCAAGTCCCGCGCCTGCATCCCGCGGAGCGCGGAGACCACGCTGTCGTGGTCGCGCGTGAACGGGACGAGCACGCGCGGCTGCACACCCGCCTCGATCACCATTACTTCGGCGCCCTGGCCGAGCCGCCCCATGAGCGTCAGCGCCTCGCGCTGGGCCTGGACGAACCGCGAGGGCCACACATCGGTCGCCTTCATGGACGCCGACGGGTCCATGACGATGGCGACCCGCTTCGCGCCGTGGCCCGTCACGACGGCCGCGGGGCGCGCAAGAGCCAGCGTCAAGGCCAGCAGCGCGAGGATCTGCAGAATGAGCAGCGGATCGCGCTGCAGCCGCTGGAAGAACGTCGACGCTTCCCGATCCCGCAGCGCCGGGTCCCACAGCAGCAAGCTCGACACGCGCATCTGCCGGCGCCGGACCTTCAGGAAATAGAGCAGCAGCAGCGGCACGGAGAGCGTGCCCAGCAGCAGCGCGAGCGGGCTCAGCAGGCTCATCCGAGCAGAAGCCCTTTCAGCTGGCGCAGCATGAATTCCTCGACCGGAGTGTCCGTGACGGCCCGATAGTAGCTGATCTCGTTGGCGCGGCAGAACTGCTCGGCGCGCTCGAGGAAGTCCCGCAGCCGCTGCTGGTAGGCTCGCAGCGCCTCGCCGTCGAGCGTGAGGTCGCGCAGCTCGCCCGTCTCGGCGTCGGTCAGGCGCAGGTCCCCGCCGAAGCTCGGGCTCACCTCGTCGGCCGCCAAAACGTGGATCACGTGCACGTCGAAGCTCCGCTCGAGCAGTCCTTTGAGCCCGCGCTCGTAGCCGCCCGGATCCATGAGGTCCGAGACCAGCACGGCCAGGCCGGCCTCGCGCGCACGGAGGGCATACGCCGCCAGCCCGTCATTGAGCGACGTTCCGCCGCCGGGCCGGAGCCGGCCGAGGAACTCCAAGAGCGGCAGCACCTGGCCGCGGCCGCGCGCGGGACTGAACCCCTCGGCGATCCGCTCGCGCAACACGCCGACTCCGACGCGCTCCAGATTGACCAGCCCGACGAAGCCGAGGCCGGCGGCCAGCCGTGAGGCGTAGTCGAGCTTCGAGGGCTCGCCGAACGCCATGGACGCGGACGCGTCGACCAGGAGGTGGAGGCAGAGGTCTTCCTCGTCAACGAAGAGCTTGAGGTACAGGCGATCCAGGCGGGCGTAGACATTCCAGTCGACATAGCGGATGTCGTCGCCGACACCATACGGGCGGTAGTCCGAGAACTCGACGCTGATACCCTTGCGGGGGCTTCGCCGCTCGCCCCTGACGCGGCCGCGGAATGCGCGCCGCGAGAGCAGCGCGAGACGCTCGAGCTGGGCGAGGAAGTCCGGCGAGAGGAGATCCTGGCCGGAGCGGAGCGTCGGCACGGCGCTATTTCTCATCCAGCGACTGGAAGTACTCCTTCACCTGCCCCTGGAAGTCCCGCGGCACCTGCTCCCGGGCAATGGCTTCTTCCATCATCTTCTTGTACTGGCCCAGCACGCCCAGGTACTGCAGCCGGGACGCCATCGGCCCGCCGCGTCCCACCAGGTTCGTGTCGATCCCGCTCTTCTTGCCGGGCCGCGCCTGCCCCTCGACCCCGACGTCGTAGGGCATGCCGCGCAGCCGCTGCGTCGGATCCCCCTTGGGCGAGCCGCTCTTGCCGCGTCCCGGCAGCAGCCCCTCCCCATCCGGGAAATCGCCCTCGTCGCCCGGCCCGCCCTGCTGGCCGGCGCCACGGTTGCGCCCGCGCTGTCCGCGCCGCTCGTCCTCGCGGCCGCCGCGCAGATTCTTGCCATCCCGGCCCTTCTCGTCCATGGACCGCATCTTGGACAGCGCGCGCTCCATCGCTTCCATGGCTTTGTCGGTCTGCCCGCCTTCGAGCGCCTCCATGCCCTCGAAAACGTCGCCGCTCCAGTTGTTGGGCCCGCCCTTGCGTCCGAGCCGCTCCATCTCGTTCAGCAGCTCGCGCAGCTTTTCGGGCGAAATCTGGCTGGGATTAAGCCCGCCCCGCAGGGATTTCGCCTTCTGGAAAACCATCTTGGTCTGGTTCTGAGTGAAGTCCCGCTGCAGGTCCGGGAGCTTGTCGAGCTGCTCCAGCATCCGGATGCGCTCGTCACCCCGCTTGAGGAAGGAATTGAAGTCTGGGGCACGGCCGCCCAGCGAGGTGTCCTTGAAAATGGCGGCGAGATCGCCCGGCTGGCTCAGCCCGCCCGCCCCGAGCCGCGGCGACAGGGTACGCTCCTGGACATCCGCGCGCTGGATGGGGTCGGGGCGCGCCCCGCGCGGACGCTCGGCCGTCTGGAGATCGCCCGCTCGGTCCTTGGGCTTCTCCTCCTCTTCTTCGCGCGAGGCCGAGAAGTTCGGCAGGCTGCCCTGAGGAATGGGAATCGGCGGCGCCACGGCGAGCAGCGTGCCGAGGGCCAGCGGCAAAGGCAGGAGCCTGGCGTCGCGCGGCAGGCGCCGGGCGATGATCCGCTTGCCCTGCAGGCTCCGGGCATGGGCCACCGCGTCGGCGACGAGCGCCTCGACGACGGGCGTCCGGTCAGGCCGATCTGCCCATTCGAGCGCCGTCGCCACGCGGTCTTTCAGCGCGTAGCCGCGATCGGCCAGTCTGGCGGCCTCCTGCGCCGGAAGTTTGAGCATGAGGCCGTAGAGAGCCCCGGCCGCGCCGCCGGCGGCGAGGAGGGCGCCCGACAGGAGCAGGACCCTGTCGCCCAGCAGCTCCTTGAAGAGCAGCGGCGGGATGGTCGCGACGGCGCCCCACAGAAGGCCGCGGAGCCCGTAGTACTCGGCGCGGCGCATACGAATCTGCCGCGCCACCACCGAGACCAGCCGCTCCAAGACCATTCGGTCGGGCATCGGTCCCTCCCGCTGTCTACTTGAGGAAAACTTCCTTCTGCGAGCCGCTCAGGCTCTCCGCCGCCTCCACGATCTCCCCGATCAGCCGATCCACATCCACGCCCTCGGCTTCACCCTCGAAGT
>JBKPCB010000101.1:0-10875 GCA_046727155.1 Candidatus Methylomirabilota bacterium
ACCCGAAGGAGACGCGGACGCCGCGGTATCGCGCCTTGAGCTTGTCCTGAAGGCTCAGCTCGGGAGGATCGGCGAAGCCCCATTGAGTGCGCAGCCGCGCATGGAGCATCTCGGCAAACGCCTCCGCGCACTCGATGGCCAGCGACTGGAGAATATGCGAGCGCAGGTACTGGCCCTCGTCCTTCCACTTCTCCGCCAGCTGCCTCACGCCCGTGCCGCAGGTCACGGCGAAGAGCGCCACATAATCGGTTTCGCCCGAGGTCACGTCACGCACATAATCCGCGAGGCAGAGCCGCTCGCCCCGCGGCTGTCGCGGGAAGTGGAAGCGCGCGGCTTCCTTGCTCCCCTCGTGGAGGATCAGATCGTCGCCCGAGGATGTCGCCTCGAAGAAGCGGTACAGCCCGTCGGCTCGGATCAGCCCCCGCTCGGCCGCCTCGCGCTCGAGCGCCCCGACGGCTTCATAGACCTCGCGGGTTTTGGCATCGCCCTGCTCCAGGAGGCGAAGCACCGCGCCCTTGACGCCCAGATGCTTGCCCAGAAGCATCTGGAGATTGAGATAGGGATAGATCCGGGTGAGCGGGACATTGCGCAGCACGTGAAGGTCGAGGTCCGGCGGCTTCGGAACCGGCGCCGAGCGAGAGACGGCCGAGCGGGCCGGACCGGGCGCCGCAGCCGCGCGAGACGTCTCGGGCGCCTCGCTGCCCGCCCTCAGCGCCTCCTGCTCGCTGCGGATCCGATCGAGCAGCCCCTCACGCGTCGTGGCGCCGAAGAGCCGGTTGGCCAGATCCAGCCCGTCCATGGCGTCCTTGGCGTAGATAGTGACGCCGCTGTACTCGGGCGCGATCCGGGTCGCGGTGAATTTTCGCGTCAGAGCCGCGCCACCGACCAGGAGCGGGATCTCGATTCCCGCGGCGCGCAGGTCCTGGGCCGTCACGACCATCTGCTGGGCGGACTTCACCAGGAGACCCGAGAGACCGAAAGCGTCGGGCTTGTGGGTGTGATACGCGGCGATCAGATCCTCGGGCGGCACCTTGATTCCAAGGTTCACGATCCGATAACCATTGTTCTTGAGGATGATCTCCACCAGGTTCTTGCCGATGTCGTGCACATCACCCTTGACCGTGGCCAGCACCACGGTGCCCCGGCTGGCGCTCTCATCCTTTTCCATGAACTGCTCGAGATAGGCCACCGCCGCCTTCATGGCCTCGGCGGACTGGAGCACCTCCGCCACGATGAGCTGGTTGTCGTTGAAGAGCCGGCCGACCTCCTCCATGCCCTTCATCAGCGGCCCGTTGATGACGTCGAGCGGCGCCGCCTCCTTGAGCTTGAGTCCGAGGTCCTCGATGAGGCCGTCCTTGGAGCCCTCGACGATGTAGCGGGCGAGCCGCTCGTCGAGGGACAGGCGGGCTGTGGGCTTGACGGCTTTCGTCCGGCCGCGGAAGTGGGCCGCGAACGCCGCCACCGGATCGGCGCCGCGCGCGTAGATCAGGTCCTCGGCGAGGCGCCGCTCCTCTTCCGGGATCGACGCATAGCGCTCGACCTTCTCGCTGTTGACGATGGCGTAGTCGAGCCCGGCCTTGGTGCATTCATAGAGGAAGACGGAGTTGAGCACCTCGCGCCCGAGCGGCGGCAGGCCGAAGGAGACATTGGAGATGCCCAGGATGGTCTTGCACTCGGGGAAGCGCGCCTTGATGGCCCGCACGCCCTCGATGGTTTCCACCGCCGAGCCGATGTAGTTGGCGTCGCCCGTGCCGACCGGGAAGACGAGGGCGTCGAGGATCAGGTCGCGGGCCGGCACGCCGTACTTCTTCGTGAGCAAATCGTGGGACCGCTCGGCCACGGCGAGCTTGCGCTGGCGGGTGACCGCCATCCCCTGCTGTTTGTTTTCGTCTATGCAGCCCACGACCACCGCCGCACCGTAGGTCTTGAGCAGCGGGACGACTTTCTCAAAGCGCTCTTCGCCGTCCTCCAGGTTGATCGAATTGACGATGCTCTTGCCCTGGCACTTGCGCAGCGCAATCTCGAGCACCCGCGCGTCGGTCGAGTCGATCATCAGCGGGACCTTGACCTTGCGGGTGACGAAATCCATGAAGCGGTCCATGTCGGCCGCTTCGTCGCGGTCGGGGTTGGCGAGGCAGACATCCAGCACCTGCCCGCCGCCGCGCACCTGGGCCCGCCCCAGCTCGGACGCCTCCTCAAACTTCTCCGCGACGATCAGCTCCTTGAACTTGCGCGAGCCGATCACATTGGTTCGCTCGCCGACGAGCAAGGGCCGGATGTCCTCGGCCGGATAGACGACCTCGATGCCGCTCACCGCGGGGGCTCGGGAGGCCGCCGGCTTGCGCGTCGGCCGGCCGTCCACCAGCCGCGCCAGCGCCCGGGTATGGGCCGGCGTGGTGCCGCAGCAGCCGCCGACGAGGTTGACCCAGCCCTCGTCCACGAAGCGCCGCATCTTGAGCGCGAGGCTTTCGGGCGTCTCTTCGTAATGGCCGTGCTCATCCGGCAGCCCCGCGTTCGGGTACACCGTGACGAAGCACGTGGCGATGCCCGAGAGGGTGCGCAGGTGGTCCGTCATGAACTCGGGGCCCGTGGCGCAGTTGAGCCCGATCGAGAATAGCTCGACGTGCTCGAGCGAGGCATAGAGCGCGTCCACGCTCTGGCCCGCCAGCATGGTGCCCATGGGCTCGATGGTGCCGCTCACCATGAGCGGAATCCCGAGCCCGGCCTCGCCCATCGCGCGCCGCACGCCGATGGCCGCGGCCTTGACATTGAGCGTGTCCTGGCAGGTCTCGAGCAGCAGCGCGTCCACACCACCCTCGATCAGCGCGCGGGCCTGCGCATAGTAGGCTTCGCGCACCACGTCGAAGGTCACATTGCCCGTCACGGTGATGGTGCGCGTGCCCGGACCCATCGCGCCGATCACGAAGCGCGGCCGGTCTGGCGTCGAGCGGCGCTCGGCGGCCTCGCGGGCCAGCCGCGCGGCAGCCAGCGTGATCTCGTGGCAGCGATCGGCGAGCCCGTATTCGCCCAGGACGTAGGGCGCGCACCCGAAGGAATTGGTCGAGACCAGATCGGCGCCGGCGTCGAGATAGGCCTCGTGTATGGCGCGGATGACATCGGGGCGCGTGAGGTTGAGGTGTTCGTTGCAGCCTTCGTACTGGGCCCCGCCGAAGTCGGCTGCCCCGAGATCGCGCGACTGGATCATAGTGCCCATCGCGCCGTCGAGCACCAGGATACGGCGGCGAAACGCCTCGGCCAGGCGGGCGGAGCGCTCGGGCACTTTCATGGCCACATTCTAGCATCGCGCAGCTTGTACCCGAGCGCCTGGCCCGATGGCCATTCGCCAGCCTACGCTGTGGCTCAATGGTGTCACCGCTGGGCCCCGGGCGCTCCAGCGCGGATCACGGTATACTCCGGCGCGGCGATGATCACACCTTTCGGCTCTTCCACGCGGCGTAAGGAGGACTATCGGTTCGTAACGGGCGGCGGCCGCTACGTGGACGACCTGCGCGTGCCGGGGATGCTTCATGCCGTCCTCGTCCGCAGCCCCCACGCCCATGCGCGCGTCGAGCGGATCGAAACCGCCGAGGCGCGGAGCATGCCGGGAGTCGCCGCGGTCTTCACTCTTGACGATCTCCCCGAGTGCAAGCGCCCGATTCCGCCCTCGATCCCTGGGCCGGCCAGCTTCCACGACGCTCCCCAGCCCGTTTTCGGCGTCCCCATCGTCCGCTATGCAGGCGAGGTCGTCGCGGTCGTCATCGCCGAGACGGCGTATCAAGCCGCCGATGCCGCTCAGTCGGTAACCGTCACGTACACGCCGCTGGCGGCCGCGGGCACGGCGGAGGCTGCGCTCAAGCCCGGCGCGCCGCGAGTCTTCGACGCCTGGCCCGACAATGTGGCCGGCCTCTCCACGGCGAGCGTGGGTGAGCCGGCCCAGGCCCTGGCGGGCGCCGACGTCGTCGTGGAGGCGCGCCTTGGACTCGCGCGGGTGGCCGGAGCACCCATCGAGCCCCGCGGCATTCTGGTCGTCCCGGAGAGACCCGAGGGCGGCTTGACCATCTGGGCTCCCACCCAGAGCCCCTACGGTCTGCGCGCGGCCGTTGCGGCGGCGCTGGGCTTGGCGGAAGAGTCAGTGCGCGTCGTCGCCACCGACGCGGGCGGTGGCTTCGGCATCAAAGGGCATACTTATTCCGAGGACATCATCCTCCCCGCCGTCGCCCGCCGGCTCGGGCGGCCTCTCAAGTGGATCGAGACGCGGCGCGAGCACTTCCTCACCGGCTCGCCCGACCGCGGCCAGGAGCACGTGGCGCGTCTTGGGCTCACGGGCGACGGCGCCATCACGGGAATCGACACCAGCTTCACACGTGACCACGGCGCCTACCTGCCGCTGGGTGAAGTCATCGCCCGCAATACGATCAATCATCTGCCGGGCCCCTACCGGGTGCCGGCGCTGCGGGCCACGGCAACCAATGTCGTCACGCACACCCTTTTCTGCGGCGCCTACCGAGGCTCGGGGCGACCGGAGGCGGCTTTCGTGATGGAGCGGCTGCTCGAGCGTGCGGCACGGACGCTCAAGCTCGATCCCGCCGAGATCAGACGCCGCAACCTGATCTGGCCCGACGAGATGCCCTACCGCACCGGGCTTCTCTACCGCGACGGCACGGCGGTCCAATACGATCCCGCCGATTATCCGGCCGCCTTCGATCGCCTGCTCGAGGCCTTCGACTATGCGGGCTGGCGCCGCCGTCAGGCCGAGCGGCGCGAGAGCCGCCACCCGATCGGAATCGGCCTCGCCGCGTACGTCCAAGGCACAGGCGTCGGGCCCTTCGAGGGCGCCGACGTCCGGGTGGACGGAGGGGGCAACGTGCGCGTCTTCATCGGCGTCTCCTCGCAGGGCCAGGCCCACGAGACAACCATGGCGCAAATCGCGGCGGCTGAGCTCGGCGTGGATCCCGAGCAGGTCGCGGTTGTCGCCGCCGATACGGCCACCCTCCCCTTCGGCAATGGCACCGGCGGCAGTCGCGTGGCCGCGAATGCCGGACCGGCCGTGGCACGATCGGCAAGAGAGGTGGCCCTGAGGGCGCGCCGCGTGGCCGCCGAGCTGCTCGAGTGCTCGCCGGAGGATGTCGTGCTGGCTGGCGGGCGCGCCCATGTGGCGGGGGTGCCCGCGCGCGCCCTGGCGCTGGGGGACCTCTCGCGGGCCGCGGCAAAGAGCAAGACGCTGGCGCGAGAGGGCACGCCCGGGCTGCAGGCCTGCGGCTACTTCGCGCCGGAGTCCGTCACCTTCGCCTTCGGCGCCCAGTGCTGCGCGCTCGATGTCGACCTGGACACGGGAGCCGTCCACCTCCTTCGCTGGGTGGCGGCCCATGACTGCGGCCAGCCCATCAACCCTATGGTGGTCGAGGGGCAGCTCCACGGCGGCGTGGCCCAGGGCATCGGCACCGCGCTGAGCGAAGCGCTGGTCTTCGATGCCGAAGGCCAGCTGTTGACCGGGAGCTTCATGGACTACGCGCTGCCGCTGGCCGCCGACCTGCCGCCGATCGAGACCCTGATCCTCGCCTACCCGTCCACGCGGAACGACCTCGGCATCAAGGGCGTGGGCGAGAGCGGGATTATCGCGCCGGCAGCGGCCATCGCCAATGCCGTCGAGGACGCGCTGGCCGACCGCGGAGCGGAGATCATCGGCGTACCGCTCACCCCGTCGCGCGTCTGGGCCGCGCTCAAGGAGCGCGCCTGAGTAGCCGGCGCGAGCGCACTGATGCGCGGTCTCCGATTCCTGGGTGCGGTCGGCCTGCTCCTGTTCGCTGCCGCGGCTTTCACGCCCCTGGCCAATGCCCTCAATGCCTGGATGGCCGGCTCGCCCGTTTTGGAGCGATCCGACGCTATCGTGGTTCTGGGCCGCGGTGGAGCGGACACCGATGGCGTCCTGACCAACCGATCCCTCCGGCGCGTGCTTCGTGGAGTCGATCTCTACGGTGACGGCCTCGCCCCGCTTCTGGTGCTGTCTGGCTCGGCGGAGGAAGTCCGCGCGCGAGCCACCCTCGCGCGGGGGTTCGGGGTACCCGCCGCGGCCATCGTGAGCGGCGGCCCGGCATACACGTCCAAGGAAGAGGCGGAGCAGCTCCGCCGGCTCCTGCTCCCGCTCGGCAAACGGCGCATCCTCCTCGTAGCCGATCCAATCGACATGCCCCGAGGTCGGGCCCTGATGGAACGGGCCGGCTTCGTCGTGTTCCCCGCGCCCACGGCGGCGAGCGGCCCGTCTCAACCCGAGTTACGGCTCCGCCTCGTGCGCGACATGATCATCGAGCTGTCCGCCTGGGCCTTTTACCGCTTGAGCGGCTCGGTCTGAGACCCAGACGTGGCCTCCCTGACCCTCGGCATTATCGTCGCCCTGACGTCGTGGGGGGCATATCTCGTCACAACTCGGAGCATCGGCCTGCGCCGCTCCGAGCTCCGGGGGGCGGCCACGGAGGCCCTTGCCTACCTCGGACTCACGGTGGTCTTCCTGCTGGTCAACCTTGCCGTCGGAATGGCGCTGATCCTCGGGCTCCGCGCCCTCACCGGCCACTTCATTTCCGTCTACGTGATGAACGACGCCACCTTGGCCATCCTCTCCTTCCTTCAGGCGCTCATTCTGCATTGCTGGCGAGAGCGACCAAGGTGACGAGGTGACCGCCGATCCGATTCGGAAGAGAGATCGCCCTGGCGCTCTCGAGGCGCGTTCCCATTCTCGTCGGTGGCTGCCGGAATTTGTAATGCCCGGCCGTCGATCCTGGGGTCGAACTCGTTGATTCCTCTACCTTCTCAGCTGGCCCGTCTTTTGCTCACTCAGCTGGAACACATATGGGGGCACTGTCAGTGGCTCCGCTCGAAGCCGTAAAGGGCAAGCGCATCCTGCTTGTCGACGACGACGCTCTTGTTCTGTCCGTTGTCCGCGAGATGCTGGAGGCAGATGAGCACCGGGTGGAGACGGCCACGAATGGGATCGAGGCCCTTCAGCAGATCGAGCGGGGGTCCTTCGACCTCATCATGACTGACATCCGCATGCCCGGCCTCGACGGCATCGGCCTCTACCGCGCCGTCGTCAGCCGGTGGCCCGAGCTCCGCGACCGGATCATGTTCATCGCCACGCCGCGGGATGACGACGCGACCCGCGACTTCCTCGCGGAGACCGCCGTGACGTACCTCGCCAAGCCTTTCGGGCTCAACGATCTCCGCCGCGTGGTCAGCCAGATCGTGCGGTGAGGATTCCCGAAGGCGTCTAGTGCATCTCCGGCAGTACCGCGACGCACTCGATCTCGATCAGCAGGTCGTCGCGTACGAGGCGCGAGATCTCGACCAGCGTGCTGGCCGGCCGGCTCCCCCCGAAGTACTCCTGCCTCACCGTGTTGACCTTCTCGCGGTCGCGCACGTCCCTGAGAAAGACCGTGACCTTGCAGACATCGGCGAAGGTCGCGCCGGCAGCCGCGAGGCACCGCTTCAGGTTCTCGTGTACTTGGCGCGCCTGCGCGACCACGTCGCGGCCGCCCACCGTACCCCCCTGCTCGTCGGTGGCGACACATCCGGACACGAAGACCAGCCGGCCGGCCCGGACGACGTGGACGAAGTGGCTGATGGGCTCCGGCATCCCGGCCACGCGGATCTCCTCGCGGTGCGCGCCGCCGGCCACACTCATGCTCCCTGCACCGACCCGGAGACCAGGCCGTGGGTCAGATATCGGCGGAAGATGTAATAGAAGATCACGGGCGGCAGCGAGTAGATTACCGAGAGCGCCATCAGCAGGTTCCAGGGCGCGTCGTCCGTGGTCAGGAAGTTCCCCATTCCGACCGGCAGCGTGATCATGGTCTCCCCCTGCAGGAGCAGCACCGCATAGAGGTACTCGTTCCACGCAAAGAAGAACGCGTAGGTGCCCACGGCGATCAGGGTCGGAGTCACGAGCGGCAGGTACATGCGGAAGAAGATGGAGACGGTCCCCGCGCCGTCGATGGCCGCGGATTCGTCGATCTCGGGCGGGATCGTCTTCGCATAGTCCCACAGCACCCAGAGCGCATAGGGGGCCGCGAACGTTGTCATCGCGAAGATCAGGGCCCAGTAGGTATCGAGCAGATCGTAGTCGCCCATGATCTTGAAGAATGGGATGGACAGGAACGAGGCCGGGATGATGTAGGTGAACAGCGTCATCCCGGAGACGTAGCGGCCCAGCCCGAACCGGATCCGTCCCAGCGCGAAGCTCCCCATGGCCGCCACGCCGAGCACGGCGAACATCACGGCGCCCGACACCAGCAGGCTATTGCCCAGCCAGCGCCAGAAGAACTTGACGAAGGGGCTCTGCTGGAAGAGCACGAACTTGAAGTTCTCCATCGTCGGATGCTTGACCCAGTAGACGGGCCGGAAGAGATCGTCCCAGGGCGTCAGCGCCAGCATCACGATGTAGTAGATCGGAAACAGCGTCCAGGCCGTGACGATGGCGAGAACGATCCCGCGCATGAGCGACGTGCCGAGCCGCTGGCGGTTCATCGCCTCACCGGATCTTCTTGATGAGGATGAAGATGAACAGCAGGGTCACCGGCAGCGCGGTGGCAAAGACCCCGACGCCCCAGTCGATCTTGCCCATGCGGAACGTATAGCGGTAGGCCAGCGTGGCCAGCACGTGGGTCGAATCGCCCGGCGCCCCGCCCGTCATGAGCCAGACATTGGTGAAGTCGCCCATGGTGAAGACCATGGAGAGCAGCGAGCAGATGAGATAGATTCCCGCCAGCATGGGGAACGAGATGAATCGGAACATCTGGAACACGCCGGCCCCATCGATGGCCGCGGCCTCGTACATCTCCCTGGGAATGCCCCGCCGCGCCGCCAGCAGAATGACGGTCCAGAACGGCAGGTACTTCCAGATATGGAACACGATGATCGCGCCGATGGCGGTCCAGCGTGAGGCCAGCCAGTGATGGGTGCCGAGGCCCAAGTCCTCGCTCATGAGGTTCAGGATTCCCCACTGCGAGGACATCATCCAGCGCACCGAGAGGATGCCCGGAAGCACCGGGATCGCCCAGGGCAGGAGGAAGATGGCCGACAGGAAGCGCGTGACGCGGTCGTCGGAGGCGAGCACCCCGGACAACAGCAGCGCCAGGAACAGCTTCACGTTCACCGCGACGCCGACGTAGACAAGGGTGTTGACGATGGTCTGAACGTAGATCGGGTCGTTGAAGAGGACCTCGTAGGTGTAGCGGTCGAGGCCCTGGGTGATTTCGAAGTAGAGCGGGTAGGCGACGAACGCGAGGAACAGCGCGATCAGGGGCAGCGAGAACAGCAGCCCCTGGAGATTGCGTGACCGCGGCGACAAGACGCCTGCCGCCGCGGTCACCGATCGGCTGACGAGCTGGCCTACCGCCACTGAGCGATGATGGTCTTGATCCGGCCGATGGCCTCGTCGGCGGCCTTGTCCGCGGTCCACTTGTCCACGTTCGTCCGCGCCATGGCCTTGCCCCACACGTTCTCGGCGTAGATCTGCGAGTTGGCCGGATTCTTCCAGTGGTCGAAGATCTTCGTCGGGCGCTCCGTATAGATCTTAGTCACCGTCGGCAGATGCGGGTCGACGGCCCCGCCCTTGCCCGCCTGCCCCTTGGAGAAGAACGGATCGCTGGCCACGTCCTTGAAGGCCGGGAACCAGCGGCCGTTCGCTCCCTTGATGTATTCCGCGAAACGCTTCTGCTCCACGACGAACTTGATGAACTCCTTGCCCAATTCGGGATTCTTGTTCGCCGAGTCCTTCGGCAGGATGATCGTCTTGACGGCCACCATGTAGGTGGGCTTCTTACCGTCCGGGCCATCCGGCCACTCGATGGTAGCCGACTTGTTGAAGTAGTTCTCCGGCGTGGTGAAGAACTGATGCGCCGGGATGCTCACCGACGGGTTCGGGGTCATCACGATGGACTTCGAATGAAAGTTCGCGTTATTGTCCCCGTCCGACCAGTTCAGCGTGTCCGGCGGCACGTAGCCCGAGTTGAAGAGATCCGCGAACCACTTGAGGGTCTTGACGATGGCCGCGTGGTTCTGCGGCTGGTCCGCCACCACCTTGCCCTCCTCGGACAAGACCTGGCCGCCGTAAGACAGCAGCGCCATCTCCCAGTTGTAGAGCGTGTCCGAGGCGCTCGATGACTCCGTCATGCCGATGCCGTAGACCTTGCCGTACTTGGCGGGATCCTTCTTCCGGAGCCCCTCCTGGGCCTTCTTCCAGAAGTTCCAGTACTCGTCCCACTTCATCGGGACCTTGTCGGGGTCGTCGGGCAGGCCGGCCTCTTTCACCATGTCCCGCCAGTAATGGATGTGCATCGTCTGGCACTCGATCGGCACGCCGTAGTACGCGCGCTTCTTGGCGACGTTGTCCCAGACGTAGGCAACGGGCAGGAATTTTTCGAAGTAGCGCGGCTTCAGCTCGTTGATCAGGTCGGTCGTCTCGTTCAGCTTGCCCTCCCAGGCGTACTTGGGCAGGACCTCCCAGTCATTGTAGAAGCAGAAGGCGACATCCGGCCCCCGCCGCGCGGTCAGGGCGCTGATGATCTTCTTCAGGAGGTCTTCCTGGATCGTGAACGAGATGTCGAGATCGACGTTCTTTGCCTTCCTGAAGTCGTCGGCGATCTTCAGCATCGCCTCGTCTTCTTCCTTGTAGTAGCCGCGGTTCCACCACACCGTCAGCTTCTTGGCCTGCGCGCGCGACACCATCGGGAACGCGAGGCTCCCGGACAGGGCGCCGGCGCCGACGGCGGTCGTCTTGAGGAATTGCCGGCGGGTCTGAGCCATCATCAGCCTCCTTGGCAGGAATGGGAGCAGCGTTGCCCCTCGCTCTCGAGGGCTCTTCGCGGCCGGGAGTATACCGCG
>JBKPCB010000102.1:0-25730 GCA_046727155.1 Candidatus Methylomirabilota bacterium
GGTCTACAGGGTTGGGGTACCTCCAGGCCTCGGCCCGCGAGCAGCAGCTCCACCTCATCAAGGCATTTGAGGAGGGCCTGCGCGATCGGGGCTACCGCGTGGGCCAGAATGTCGTCATCGAGTACCGCTTCGCCCAGGCAAGGCTGGAGCGGCTCCCCGAGCTCGCCGCAGGCCTGGTCCGGCTCAAGGTAGACGTCATTGTTACCGGGATCAACTCGAACACGATCGCGGCCAAGCAGGCGACCACGACCATCCCGATCGTCATGGCCAACGGCGTAAATCCGGTCGGTGCGGGGCTCGTTGCGAGCCTGGCGCGACCCGGTGGGAACATCACGGGGCTGACCCAAGACACCGGCGATGAGATCAACGGGAAACGAGTTGAGCTGCTGAAGGATATCCTCCCGAAGCTCTTGCGTATCGCCGTTCTCTGGAACCCCGACTTTGCGCCCAATCAGGCCCGCTTGAAGGCAACGGCGGACGCCGCCCGGAAGTTGGGACTGGCGCTCCTATCGGTGGAGGCGCGAGGGCTCGACGACCTCGAACGTGCCTTCGCCTCCATGATAAAGGAGCGCGCGGACGCGTTGGTCGTGCTGGGGGATGCCGTGCTGTTCAACTATAGAAGCCAGATCGGCAGCATGGCCACCAGGATTCGGCTAACGGCTATCGCCAACGTGAGGGAGTGGGCGGAGGCAGGTCTCCTCCTGAGCTATGGTGTGAGCCTCCCTGACCTGTGGCGGCGTGCCGCCACCTACGTGGACAAGATCCTCAAGGGTGCCAAGCCCGGCGAGCTGCCCATCGAGCAGCCGTCGAAGTTCGAGCTGGTCATCAACCTCAAGAGCGCCAAGGCGTTGGGCCTCACGCTCTCCCAGTCCTTCGTCGCCCGCTCTGATGAGGTGATCCAGTAAGCGATGGCCCACCCCGACACCGTGGACCCGCGTGAGCCGAACGGGAAGTGAGCGTGCCGGTGACGGAGCTGCTGCGCTCGCCGAAGGGCGGCTTCTGGAGCGGATGGCGCTTGAGGAAGATGGGTTACCCACGAAAGGAGGCCAATCATGAGAGGCCCTAGCTTCATCCTTCGCGTCGCCGCGGTCGTTGTCTTCGTCCTCGCCACGGTTGGCGTCGCGCCCGTGCCCATGACCCCGCTCGGGCTGGCGCTCTGGTGTGGCTCGACGTTGGTTCCATAGGCCATGCTCAACAACGACCCTGTCCGGACGCGTCGTTGAGCACCATGCTGGAGATCAAGGCGTGCCCGCCGGCCCGCTCGAGCGCCGGCAGGAATACGAGGCGAGCATTCCCCGACTCCTCGACGAGATTCGGACACGCTGGAAGACTCTTGTAGTACACCGGAGTGCCTATCTTGCCCATCGAGATGTTTCGAAGCGGCAGCTACACGCTATCACGTATGCCAACGTCAGGATAGCCTTCGAATGGGCTCAGCGGGTGCTGGCCGACTACTTCACGACCTACGAGGAAACCACCCAGCTTTTCGAGATAGCCGGGCTAAAGAACGATCCTCCGCGGTTCCTGGAGTGGTGCCGGCTCGACAACTACAAGCGCCACTTCGACGAGGATATGAAGAGGCGCTTTGGACACTTCAACAACCCGCAGGAATAGGAGGGGGCGTCAATGGCCAAGGTCATCAAGCGTACCTGGACGAGCCGCGGGCCGACCGGCCACAAGGTCAAGAAAATTGCCTGGGGCTATACGTTCCAGGCCAGCGGCGGGAAGGCGCGGAAAGTTCTCCGCGGAGTGGACGAAGGACGATGCGCGCGACGCGTTGGCGGCGCGGATCCTCGAGCGCGATGCGCCCCAGCCCCCGGCGACGCCCAAGACGTTCGGCCAGGCCGCGCAGGAGTACCTAGACTTCAAGCGAGGGAAGGGAAAGCGCTTGATCCGCCAGGACGAACAGATCATCGCCAAGCTCAAGGCGCGCCTCGGCGCCGACACGCCGATCGGCGAGCTCACCGCCCAGCGCATCGCGCAGTACGATCGCGACCGCGTCGTGGAGAAGTCGAAGCTCGGCCGGCTCGTCACGCCGTCCACGGTCAACCGCGAGCTTGCCATCCTCCGGCACCTGCTCCGGCTCGCGGAGGTGTGGGGCTACATCGGCAAGGTGCCGAGCCCCGACCGGCTGCGCGATGCCGTCGCAAGCCTTGAGGCTTTTAGCACAAAATCAGCACAAAGTGCTAAAATCGCCGAAGCGTGTCCTGTAAGTCCGCATGCCCCCGTAGCTCAGGTGGATAGAGCAGCAGTTTCCTAAACTGCGTGCCGGGTGTTCGAGTCACCCCGGGGGCACCACTTCAGATCACGTAGCTGCAGGGCGCCCCGTCTCACTGCCCTCGAGCGGCCCCTCACCGGCTACTGAATGACCTCATCCGCCCGCAGCAACTGCGACCGCGGGATCGTCAGCCCGAGCGCCTTGGCGGTCTTGAGGTTGATCACCAACTCGAACTTGGTCGGCTGCTCGACGGGCAGGTCGGCGCACCTGGATGAGGTAGGAGTCGTAGAAGGCGTCGCGCCCCTGCTGTTGCGTCTTCACGTGTTCTGGTTGCTTCGCCCAAGCGTCGAGCGCCTCGAGCGACTCGAACGTGCCAAGACCTACGTCCTGGCCCAAGCTCTCGTACGAGACGAATCCCGGCATAGTGGACGCGAGCTCTACCATCCGTCTCCCTGCCGCCGTGTACTCTGCATTGTCAGAATCCTTTCTCCGGACTGTCCGCACGAGTACGATGACCGTAGGCGCCTCCTTGCGCGGCCTCTCGGCGCTCAGCGGGCGAGCCAGTTGAGCAGGTAGGGCAAGCTCAGGATGAGGAGCGCTCCGAGCGCCACAACGGCAAGCACCAACCGGAACCATCCTGCCGCGAAGAATGTATGCGTCCCGGTTTCCGTGGGGGGTCCCTCGGCTGAGCTGAAGAGGGCGACGAGGGCGAGGATCAACCCAACTGAGAACACGGTGATCCCGAGAGGCCTGGTCCAGGCCGGCAGGCCGGAGACGTAGATGGGCAGCCGCGTGCCGATGTTGCCGAGCACGACAAGCGCGGCGACCATCCACCGCCGCGTGCGCCACCACACTACCCACGCCAGGGTCGCCCACATCGTGAACGCCCCCAAGTCGAGCGCGATCCGCCACGGCCCGCAGGTCCCCAGGTACCCCTCGCACTTGATGAGAATGATTGCGAACCAGACCCAGACCCACGCGACGAAGAGTACAAGGAGGACGAAGCCGACGAGCGGCATCCGCCTGCCGAAGATCTCAGGCGCAAGGTTCCACCAGGCACGGCCCATGATGATCGCTGCGGCGGCCACACCGATCCAGGCGAGGCCGTGCACGGCCGTCTCGGCCGGGCCGAGGGCGGGCAGGCGGGCGAGCCCGACCACCGCGAAGAAGAAGATCCCCACGAAGCCCACGAAGGACACCGTCCGGTAGGGCAGCAGGCGCTTTGGCATTCGCGCGTCTCCTCTCAGGGTGCTGGGGCGCCGTGGCGGCCCGCGCCGCCGGCGAAGCGCGCCACGCCCTCAAAGCTCTCTCCGGAGCCGGCGACATTGCCCTTGAGTGCTCCGCAGCCTATCACCGAATCACGTCGTCCGCTCGCAGCAACAGTGACTGCGGCACCGTCACCACAAGGTTCAATGTTGCTCTTCAGATCGCTCACGCCATCCTCGGAAAGAGAGGACCACTTCGATCAGCTTCAAGCCGCTGTAAATCAAGAGGAGCGCGACAAACACAATCCACGGTAACCTCTCAGTAAGCTGAAAGCGGCCAGGGTCGGGACATAAGCATGCGGATCACCCCGGGGGCACCAATTATTTCGCCTGACGATTGCCCTCAATAACCAGTCGGAGCCATCATGCGGTTGGCCTTGGCGCTGCTCGTGATCCTCTGCGTGGTGACGGTCCCGTTGTTCATGGTCGCAGGTCAGGTAAGCCTGAGAGCTCTGGGGTGGCTGTTCCTCGCCATCTTGGCTCTGGTGATTCTGGTCGACTTGAACGACAGACTCTGGGAGTGGATCGAGCGCCGCCGCTGGCCGGGGCGCAGGCCGTAGCAAATCACCCCGTGAGCTGTCTGGTATTCACTCACCGCTCCCGCTAACGGTCGGGGGGTCCCTCGCTCGGCCTCTTCGCGCCGACGAGTCGCCGAAGTTTACAATCCGGCTGCTCTTCCGGAGACGACGGTTCCCAATTATCCCTCACTCAAGCAATCGAGCTTGTGGCACGGGGAATGCTCCCCTGATCGTCTGGAGTATGAATTGACCAGAGAAGTGACGGGGGAAGATATGAAGCGCATTGCAGCCGAACCCACGAAGCGCCGCCGCGCTATCGACGAGCTCGACACCGATCTCCTCGGGACCCTGGAGGAGCGCAACACGCGACTGTATGCAATCCTCAGCAGAAGCACGCGCTACCGGACCATCCTGAGCGGGGAGATCATGCACCTTCGCGCTGGGAGTGCGCCGGAGGCGGCTCGGGCTCTGCTGGCCCAGTGGGATCCCATCCTGCAGGAGATCAAGCGTCTGGCCCAGGATCTGTAAGCTCTCCGAATCCGCCGATAGCCGCGTCCGCCGGTTGTGGGTTATTCTCTTGTGGAGATGGCGAATCCCGCGATCGGCCTCCTGCATCCCGGTGAGATGGGCAGCATGGTCGGCGCCGCGGCCCGCGCCAATGGTCTTCGGGTGCTCTGGGCCTCCGAAGGGCGGAGCGCGCCGACGCGTGAGCGCGCCGCCGCGGCCGGACTCGAGGATGCGAAATCTGTCGGCCCGCTCATCGCCGCCAGCCAGGTGATCGTCTCGGTCTGCCCGCCGCATGCAGCCGCCGACCTCGCGCGGGAGGTCGCTGGGCACGGCTTCGCGGGCACCTATGTGGATGCCAACGCGATCTCGCCGGAGACCGCCCGGGAGATCGGCGGGATCATCGAGCGCGGGGGTGCGACCTTCCTCGACGGCGGCATCATCGGCCCGCCGCCGCGCGTGGCTGGCTCGACGCGGCTCTACCTCTCGGGGGCAGGGGCTGGCGCCATCGCAAGCTTCTTCACGCAGGGGCCGCTCGAGGCCATCGTGATCGATGGGGGACCGGGAGCGGCCTCGGCACTCAAGATGGCCTACGCCGCCTATACGAAGGGCAGCGCCGCGCTGCTGATGGCCATCCGTGCCCTGGCCGCTCAGGCGGGCGTCGATGACGCCCTGTTACGCGAGTGGGAGCGATCCCAACCGCAGCTCTCGGCCCAAGCGGAGCGCGCGGTTCGCAGCAATACGCCCAAGGCCTGGCGGTTCGTGGGCGAGATGGAGGAGATGGCCGCAACCTTCGAGCGCTCGGGACTTCCCGGCGGGTTTGCCCAAGCCGCGGCCGAGATCTACCGGCGCCTCGCGCCGTACAAGGATGCGCCGGTGCCGCCGCCGCTGGCCGATGTGCTCAAGGCCCTCATCGAACAAGACCGCGCATAGGGGTCAGGGCGTTTTCACCAGCCCGATCTCGCGGAGGTACTGAAGCGCTCCGCGGTGGATGAGCTCCAACCGCGGCGCGGCGGCGACCGTATTCTCGAGCGTCGTCTCGCCGGCCTGTGGCAGCCCATTCGCCAAGCTCGCCTGGCCGAGATGCAGCGCGCGCGCGAGGCGATAGGCCACGGTGTCCGGCAGCGAGGGGCGCGCGAGGATGAAGCTCCACGAGCCCACGGAGGTGATCGCCGCCCGCTGCCCCGGATATGCTCCAGCCGGCACGGCCATCGTTTTAAGAAAGGGATGCTTGGCCTCGATCCGGCGGATCTCGTCGACATCGGGCGCGATGAAGCGCGCCCCCGCGGGCCCGCGCGCGACCGCGGTGAAGCCGGGCCACCCGATGCCGCCGCCCCAGAGCGCGGCGGCGCGGCCGTCGAGCACCATGGCCGGACCGTCACCGGCCTTGTCGAGCAGGATGGCCTGGAAATCACGCGTCTGGTCGAGCCCGAGTCCGTCAAGGACGTAGCGGGCCAGAATCACCAAGCCGGAGCCACGGGCGCCAAAGGCCACTGGGCGGCCCTTCAAGTCGGCGATCGCGCGGTACGGAGAATCTCCGCGGACGACGAACATACCCGGCGTCGAGTACATCGCCGCGAGGATCCGAAGATCCGTGGGAGGGCGGCCGATACCGTTGAGCGCTTCATGGGCCACTTCGCCCTGGACCAGGGCAATGTCGAGCTGGCCCGCCTCGAGCAGGGGCACGTTCTCCGTGCTGCCCTTGGTATTGCGCGGCTGGACATCGAGCGAGGGGTCCACGTCATTGATGGTCTTGGCCACCGCCTCGCCGTAGACGGGGAATCCGCCTCCAGGGGTCGCGGTACCCAGGATGACGACACTCGGTTTCGCGGAGGCGCTGTCGGCGCTCACGGCAGGGACGATACCATTCTTGTCGCCGAGTGACGATCCCTGCGGCGCACAAAGAATCCCCAGGGTGAGAACGACGGTGGCAGACGCGGCCTTCATCAGGGCCACGTTACTCCTTCCCCAAGGCCCCTGGACCTGATACATTGACGGCTCGGAGCCCCACTCTCTCGATTATCCCGCGTAGCCTTGACAAGGCTGGTCTCATAGACGCAGGACGGCGACTAACCCCAATAGGAGGACACAACCTCATGGCCCAGCTCAAGATCCCTCTGGATGCGCAGCGCTTCGCCACCGGCCTCAGCTGGAAAGACTATATGGCCCAGATGGGCGACACTCGGGCGCGCACCGAGGACAACTATCAGAAGTCGGCGCTGACGGACGCGGAGCGGCAGTTCTTCAGCGGCATCGGCCAGGTTCGCTACATGCTCATGCTCGGCGAGAACTGGTGCGGCGACGTGCACCGCAACTCGCCGCTGATCGCTCATATCGCCGAGGCGATGCCGAATTGCGAGCTGCGCGTATTCCTGCGCGACCAGAACCTCGACCTCACGGACTGTTTCCTGAACAACGGCTACCGGTCCATCCCGATCGTGGTCTTCTTCGACAAGGACTGGAACGAGATCGGGCGGTGGATCGAGCGCGCCCACGCGGCGACGGCCAAGGTCGTCGGGATCCGGGCCAAGACGCTCGACGTCGCGACGCCGGACAAGCAGGACGCCGCGATGGGCGAGTACCGCAAGATGGTCCAGGCGGAGTACGATGCGCCCGGCGGCGCGCTCTGGCGCGCGGCCGCGCAAGAGGTCCGGCTCGTGCTGGAGACGAAGCTGGGCCTGGCGGCCAAGAAGTAGCCGCGGGGGCATCATGACGTCCGGCTTCGCCCTGTTCGCGGGCACGGCGCCGGAGATCCTCCGCGCTTCGGCGCGGGAAGCCGAGGCGCTGGGCTTCGCTTCGTTCTGGGTGAACCACCCCGGCTCGACGGATGGGCTGGCCGCGCTGGCCCAGGCGGCGAGAGAAACCCGGCGGCTGGAGCTGGGTGTCGGCGTGATTCCACTCCACACCCGCGGCCCGGACAGCATCGTCCAGGGGGTGCGCGACAACGCGCTCCCCCTGGACCGCCTGCTGCTCGGGGTGGGCAGCCCCAACCCGCATTCGCTCAGCCGTGTGCGCAACGGCATCGCCGAGCTGCGCTCACACCTCTCGACGCGCTTCATCGTGGCGGCGCTCGGCCCACAGATGTGCCGCCTGGCCGGCGAGATCGCCGACGGAGTGCTCTTCAACTGGCTCACGCCCGAGCACGCGCGCCTCTCGGCGGACTGGGTGCGCGCCGGCGCCGCGGCGGCGGGACGGCAGCCGCCGAAGCTCTTCGCCTACGTCCGCGTTGCCCTCGGTCCGGCGGCATGCGATCGGCTGCTCGAGGAAGGCGCCCGCTACGCGGCGATCCCGGCCTACGCGAGCCATTTCGCGCGCATGGGTGTGAAGCCCGAGGAGACGGCGATCGCGGCACAGGGCCCGGAGGCGATTCCGCCAGCCGTCGCCAAATGGCGGGGGGCGGTCGATGAGGTCGTGCTCCGCGCCGTCACCGGAGCGGACACCCTCGAGGAACATTTGGCGCTGCTCGGCGCCTCCAAGCCCGGATGATGCGATGACCGCGGCCTCCCCCGGTATCGGCTTGACGCGCCTGCAGCACCTGGTGCTCTGGGTGTCGAGCGTGGAGCGGAGCGTGCGCTTCTATTGCGACGTGCTGGGATTCGAGGTGAAGACGCGGTATCCGAACGCGGCCTTCCTGAAGATTCCCGGCAGCCCCGACGATCATCACCTTGGGCTGTTCGAGCAATCGGGCCTCCGAGGGCCCGACGAGGGCGTGGCGCGAATGTACCATTCCGCCTGGGAGGTCGCCGACATCACCGATCTCGTGCGCGCGCGGCGGCGGCTGACCGAGGTGAAGGCGCTGGTCGGCTCCTCGAACCACGGCGTCAGCCTGTCGTTGTACGCCAAGGATCCGGACGGGCTCGAGTTCGAGATCTTCTGGACGGTGCCGGGCGGCAAATCCACGCCCACGCGGGAGCTCGACCTCGAGGGCGAGCTGGCCCGACGGGGTGTGACCGCGCAATAGCCTCCGCTTTCCCGCAGTTCCCGGCCGCCTGGCGGTGGATGCCGCGCGCCCGCGCTCCGGGGCATAGCGTTTTTGGAATCGCAGCCGTATACTCCTCACAAGTGGCCCCAGAGGGGAAGGGGACCGTGCAGCGCAATTCACGATGCCGGCGACTGCAATATGCGACAGATCATCTCGCGTTATCTGGCGATCATTTGGCTCATGGCGGCCTTGAGCCTGGCCGGGTGGCTCCTGGTCAATCTCGACACCGCGGGGTGGATCATCCTGATCGTCACCGTCGGCATCATGGTCTGGGAGCTCACGACCGGCCAGCGAGGCAAGCGGGGGGGCACGCAATAGCGCGCCCTCGCGAATACCTCCTCTGATGTCCATCCCTCTGGATCAGCGGCTGGCGCGCCGCCTGGTCACGCCGCTGCGCCGCACTCCCGTCACGCCGAATCAGATCACGGCCCTGAGCCTCGGCCTTGCCCTCGCGGCGGGCGCGCTCTTCTCCACCGGGGGCGCGCGGGCGGCGGCGTGGGCAGCCGGGCTGTTCGCCCTCGGGCGGTTTCTCGATCACGCCGACGGCGAGCTCGCGCGGCTCCAGAACCGCACCTCGCGCTTCGGCTACTACTTCGACTACGCCGTGGGGGCGGTGAGCTCGGCCGCGCTCTTCGTGGGAATCGGAATCGGCTTCCAGCAGGGCCTGCTGGGGCAGTGGTCGGTGGCCGCGGGATGGGCGGCGGCCATCTGCGCGCTCCTCGCCATGGCTCTGGGCGTGGGAGTCGATTCGCGCCAAGGCGGAGAGGCGGGCGGCTATCCATCGCTTTGGGGCTTCGAGCTGGAAGACGGAATCTACCTGGTTGCCCCGATCACGTGGCTGGGTGGGCTCGACTGGTTCTTCATCCTGGCCGCATCCGGCCAGATGATCTTCTGCCTCTGGATGCTCGCGCGCTACCTCCGTGCCGAGCCCGCGCCGGCGGCGGCGGAACCCTAGACCTTAGAACGGCCCGGGCACCTGGGACTGCGCAGCGCGGCGCAGCGCCTCGCGCAGCAGCGGCATGAAGAGCATGACGAGGAAGAAGAGCGTGGCGAGCCAGATCAGAGCGCGGACGAGACGCATGGCGCCCATTACGGTACGACACTCCGGCGTCGGGTGGAAGCCGCTTCTGCCCGGCCGCTCCCGCGCTCAGCCGCCGGGCGGCCGGTAGCCCGCGCCCTGGGCCAGCAGCATCGCGTCGAAGCCATCCTCGGGCGCCATCAGCGGCGTGGTCTTGATCTCCTTGACGGCGCCTCCGGCGGCGACGGCCATGGAGACGGCGGCCGCATTGATATTGCTCGGTACGTCAAAGAGCACTATCACGTCGTAATCGCCCCAGGTGTAATACCAGTTCAGCAGCTTGCCTCCGAGCTGCTCGATCACCGGCCGCAGGGCCTCCATGCGGTTCTCGGGCCGTTGGACCAGCTTGCCCCACGCCGCGCTCGTGTATGCAGCCTGCACCATATAGGTAGGCATAACCTCCTCCTTGCGCACCGGCGCGCCGAAGGGAACATGGCTCGCGTGCGCCCTACCGTAGTCCCGACCCGCCGACAGGTCAAGGCGATGGCCTGCGGGCAGGGGACCGCGCGAATCCACTCCCCCGCGCGCTTCGCGCTTGAGTAACACTGCCGGGACCGCTACACTGACGGCGTGAGTACTCGGGCGCGGACGTGGGCAAGAAGGCTCCGGGGCGTGCTGGCCGCCGCCGTGCTGATCGCGGCGGTCGTGTTGCCGGTGGAAATCGCTCTGTCCACCGACGAGGCCGTGCCCGCGCCCCATCCGTCGTTTCTGCTCCTGCTCGCCAGTTCCTGCCTTCTGCTGCTCAGCTCCAGCCTGATCCTGCGTCGCGAGGAGGCCGCGCGCCAGGTCGCCAGCCATCCGGCCAACGTCGCCTGACGCCTGAGATGGGCCCGCTGGGAAAGACCCTCCGCTATTTGGGGCTGAGCGGCAGCCCGGATTCCGACCGCTTCACGGAGCATACCGCATCTCGCCACGAGGGCCGCCGGGAGTCGAACGGCGCCGTGGTCGGCGCGCGGCTGTCCTTCCGCGGCGAGGTCAACGGCGAGGGGGACTTCCACATCGCGGGGAAATTCGAGGGCGATATCAACGTCACCGGCCGCGTGCTGGTGAGTGAAGGCGCCGAAGTGGATGCCAATATCAATGCCCAGGCCATCGTGATCGCCGGCACCGTGCGCGGCAACCTTTCGGCGTCGACGCGGGTCGAGATCCTGCCCACGGGCGTGCTTACCGGCACGCTCAAGACGGGCAGCTTCACGGCGGCTGACGGCGCCTCGGTCAAGGGCGAGGTCTGGGTGGAGCGGTCCGCCACGCGGGGCGGCGGAAGCGAGCGGACCTCGTGAGCATTCCCGAAGGGCGTCTGAGCCGCCTCAGCCTGCGCCTGGCGATCCAGGTCGCGGGCGTCTTCGCGCTGATCTTGCTCGTGGTCGTCGCGGGCTGGTTCTGGTATCACGCCCGCGAGTCGCGCGGGATGCTGGCCCTGGCCGAGGCCTCGACGCTGGCTCAACAGGCCGGGAGTCCGGCGAGCTCATCGGAAGTCCGCGAGAAGGCCGTCCGGGCGCTCGAGGCCGTGATGTCGGAGTACCCGCGGCTGTCGGCGCTGCCTCAGGCGGCCTATCAGCTCGGCAATCTTCGATACGGCGCCGGACAGTATGCCGCCGCCCGCGGCGCCTATGAAGTGGCGCTGGCCAAGGGCGCCAGCGGCACGGTTCGGACGCTGTCAGCCCTAGGCATCGGCTATACCTGGGAAGCCGAGAAAACCTATGACAAGGCCTTGACGGCCTACGAAGCCGCCGCCCGGTCGCTGGTCGCCAAGGACTTCCTCTACGAGGAGGTACTGCTCGATCTGGCCCGCGCCCAGGAGCTCGCGGGGAAGCCGTCGGCGGCGATCGAGACCTATCGCCGTATCATCAAGGACGTGCCGGACAGTCGTCGAGCCGACGAAGTGCAGTCGAAGCTGGCCTATCTCGAGAGCCGCACCCGCAAATAGGCCCGGGGCCGCCCCCAGGGCCATCCTCGAGCCTCCCAGCCCAGTATCCGCAGGGCCTTCAGAGCTCTCACTCCGGCCAAGCGTCCCCGTGGCCAATGTCCGATAAGAGACATTATGTTAACCAACGGGAACGCAGCGATTCGGCCTTGGATGCGGCGATGCCGGGAATCCCTCGCCTAGTCCTCGCAGCCCGGGAAGCCCAGGCCGCTGAAGGCCCAGCCCGAGCGGTGGTAGACGAACTCGAAATACGGGCTCACCGCCACGGCGCGGGACTGAAAGCTGATCCCGCCCGTCACGATCTCGCGCGCGGAGGTGACGATGCGCAGGTCGGTGGCCTTCTGGAAGAATTCCTTGAGGGCCATGGGCCGGCCGGCGCTGGGCGGCCGCTGGCGGTAGCGATCCGGGTCGAAGAAGTAGATATAGAGGTCGCTCTGGGGATTCTTGAGGTCGGCCAAGACCTTCGCCTGGGGCAGGCTATTGTGCCGGCAGAGCAGCGGGCCCCGGACGTAATGCGCGATGATCCCTGGCTCTCCCCAGAGGAAGGCCTCCCTGAGCTCGTTGCCGATGGCCTCGAGCGCCTTCTCTTGATTGTAGCGGTCAATGCGCCGGAGCAGCTCGTGGATGTCGAGGTCGTGGTCGGCGCGGGCGGGCAGGGCCGCGCCGAGCAGGAGCGAGCCGGCGAGTAGCAGCCGCGCCGCGATCCCCTTCACCGCTGCCGCTCGCCGGCGTCGATGCGCGCGGGGACGCGGTGAGCCACGCAATGCACCACCGCGGCCAGCACGCCGCCATCGGTGGACACCGTGATGTCGTAGAAGCCGGCGCGGCGGCCCTGCTTGCGCTCGCGGCCCTCGGCGACCAGCCGCGAGCCCGGCGGCACCGCGGCCAGGAAGCTGATCGTCATGCTGAGCGCCACCGCCGGCTCGCCGTGCGAGTTGCAGGCCGCGCCGAAGGCGATATCGGCCAGCGAGAAGATCACCCCGCCATGGGGGTAGCCCTGATAGTTGAGCATGTCGGGCGTGAGAGTGAGCGCCACGCGGCAGTAGCCCCGTTTGAGCTCGAGATACTCAACGCCCAGCGCGCGGGCCCAGGGCTCGCTCTGGATCCTGGCGCTGAGCTCTGGGGCGACGGCGGATGGGGATCGGGCGGCTGAAGCCATGTCGCCCTACTGGACCGTCGCGGTCAGGGCCATCGACGTCTCGGTCGAGCTCTGCTGCTCGCGGTAGCCCAGGATCTGGCGCACGACCTCGTGCAGGCTGCTCGTGGCGCCGCCGAACAGCACGCGGCGGCCGTTGGGGACGATCAGCTCGGTGCTCGCCTCCGCGAGCTCGATGGTGCCGCCCCCGCCCGGCGTGAAGTAGCTGATCTGCGGCGTCAGCCGCACGCGGATCTGCCCGTCCGGCAGCACGGCGGGCCGCACGGTGAGCGCCGTGCCGACGCGCTGCCAGGCGATGCCCTGCGCGGCATAGCCCTTGCCGACGGCGTAGTCGTAGAAGTAGGCGAGCTGGGGATACGGGATCTCCTGGGCCACGAGCATGGTGCCCGTCCCGCCGTCCTGGACCACGGTGAAGATCCCGGTCGAGCGGGTGGTCCGGGTGGTCGTGTCCTCGACTCCGACGCCTCCCCGGCCCCGAACGCGCGCGTCACCGCGCTTTTCCTGAACGATGATGCCGCCGCCCTGCACGCCTTGGCGGCTGTCCCTGCCCTGCTGCTGGAAGTCCAGGACGACCTTGACCTGTTTGGAGGACTGGGCCAGGGCCGAGCCCCACGGGAGCGCGACCATCAGGGCCGACAGGGCAAGCGCAATCGAATGCCGCATGGCTTCAGCCTGGGATGTGCGCTTCCTCGGGCAGCTTGTCCCATACCGGCTTCCATTCGGGCACTTCCAGGCCGAACTTCTCGCACAGTCCCTTGACCTCGGCCGCAAAGGCCTGGCGGACCTCGTCATTGTCGCGGACCTTCAGCCTGTACTTCCGGTAGACGGCGTTCTTGGGCGAGCCGGGTCGGCCGAAGATGTTCATGGTGCGGACGTACCACTTGTTGAAGGTCGCCTGAGCGTCGTCTCGCGTCGCCGGGTCCTCGGTGAGCCGCTTGACCCAGTACTCGCCGTGCCGGATGTGGAATTTCTCCTCTTTGAAGATCCCCTCGATGGCCCGCACCCAGGGGCCGTAGGAGCAGCCGCGCACGTCCTCGAGCTGGTGACCGGCGCCCCGGTCCATGCAGAAGTTGAAGAAGACGAAATCCGCCCAGGTCTCGATCGGGTAATAGAAGATGTTCACGCGCTTGTCGGAGGTAATCCGCGCCGTGCCGATGTCGGCATCGGCGTCGATGCGCATGGTGAAGATCTCGTCGTGCGCCTTGACGTGGCCGTCAACGTCGAAGCCGAGGTCGGCGAGCAGCCCGTACATCACGGTCGCGTGCCGGATCTCGTCCTTGACGATCTGAGCGACCACGTGCTTCTCCTCGACGCCCGGCGCCTTCATGATCCACGGCACGTAGCCGTAGCCGCCGGCCAATTCGGAGTCGGCCTGCATGGTCAGCAGATGGAGCAGGTTCTGGCGGTACGCGTCCGTCATCTCCTCGGCGGACTCGATCCGCTCGCCCGCCGCGATCCGCGCCAGCAGCCGCGCCTCCATGGAATCCTGGTTGCGCTGGTCCGTCTCGCTCATCACGATCTCCTTTCCACCACCCGCACGGCCTTCCCTTCGCTCCGGGGAATGGTCTTCGGCGGGACAATGGCGATTTCCGGGTTGAGCCCCAGGTGGCCGCGCAGCCGCTCGGCCACCCTCGCCGAGAGCGCCATGATCTCCGGCCGCCCCGAGTCGAAGCCGCCCCAGGCATGGACCAGCCCTTCCATCGGCTCGACGTGCACCGCGAGCGTCGGGAAGGCCTCCGTGCGGTCCACCACCAGCTGATAATGCGGCGCCAGCTCTTCGATCGTCAACAGCGCCGCCTCGAGCTGGGAGGGATAGACGTTGACACCTTTGATGATCAGCATGTCGTCGGTGCGGCCCTTGATGCGCGCCATCCGCACGGTGGTCCGCCCGCACCGGCACGGCTCCGGGTTCAAGCTCGTGACATCCCCGGTCCGGTAGCGCAGTAGGGGAAGAGCTTCCTTCGTCAGGCACGTGAGGACAAGCTCGCCTTCCGTGCCCGGCTTGAGCGGCTCGCCCGTTCCAGGATCCACGATCTCGGGCAGGAAATGGTCCTCGTTGACGTGGAGGCCGTCCCGGGCCTCGGCGCACTCGGAGGCCACGCCCGGGCCGATCACCTCGCTGAGACCGTAGAAGTCCACGGCCGCGACGCCCCAGAGGCCCTCCAGCTGCCGGCGCATGGCCTCGGTCCAGGGCTCGGCGCCGAAGAAGCCGTAGCGGAGCCCGAGCGCGCGCGGGTCGCTTCCCTGCTCGCGCATGGTTTCCCCGATGTGCAGCGCGAAGGACGGCGTGCAGGCGAGCCCGTGCGGGCGCAAGTCCTGGAGCAGGAGGATCTGGCGCAGCGTATTGCCCGACGAGGCGGGCACGACGGTGCAGCCCATGTGCTCGGCGGCGTCGTGGAATCCGAGGCCGCCGGTGAAGAGTCCATAGCCATAGGCGACCTGGATCAGATGCCCGGGCTCGGCCCCGCCCGCGGCCAGCGAGCGGGCCATGACCTCGCGCCAGATCTGCAGATCGTTCTTGGTGTAGCCCACCACGGTGGGCTTGCCCTTGGTGCCCGAGGAAGCGTGGATGCGGGCCACCTGGTCCAGCGGCACCGCGAAGAGCCCGAAAGGATAATGCTCGCGCAGGTGGTCCTTGCGGGTGAACGGCACATCGCGGAGGCGCTCGAGCGTGTTGAAGGACTCGGGTCCGATCCGTGCCGCGGCCAGCGCGTCGCGATAGAACGGCACGTGCTCGGCCGCCCAGCGGATGCTCGTGCCCAGCCGCTCGCGCTGCAGCGCTTCGATCCGGCTCCGCGGCGCCGTCTCGACCAGTCGATTCCAGATCATGATCAGCTCACCTTCACCCGCCGGACCAGCCAGCGCTGGCGCTCGAGAAAGCGCGCGATGGTCTCGAGCAGCCGCGGATCGGCCGAGCCCTCCAGGCTGATGCGGTCGGCCAGGATGTAGCGCACCTCGGAATACGAGACCAGCACCTTGAGCAGGGTCCGAACCCGCGGGTCCCAGGCCAAGAGCCCCCGGTGACCGGCGTCGGCGGCCTCGGGATCCCAGCTCGTCTGAAACCCGATCTCTACGGTCCGCGCGGCGACGGCAACCATCAGGCCGGCCCCGCCCCGGCCAGCAGGCGGGCATAGTGAGCGACCATGCTCTGGACCTGCCGGGCGGCCGAGAAGCTCGCCTCGGCCGCCGGCCGCGCCGCGCGCGCCATGACCGCGCGGCGCTCCGGATCCAGCAGGAGCGCGATGGCCGCGTCGGCCAGCTCTCGGGGATCGGCCTTGGTGAGCACGCCCGACTGCCCGTCGATGACCACCTCGTCCACGCCCGATGCCCGCACGGCCACTGCGGGGAGCGCGCAGGCATGAGCCTCCGCCAGGACGAGTCCCTGTGTCTCCGTTTGCGACGAGAAGAGGAAGAGGTCGGCCGCCCGGTAGAATGCCGGCAGCGCCTCCCGGGGAAGCCCTCCGGAGAAATGGATTCGATCGCCGGCCGCGCTCGACGCGGCCAGGCGCCGGAGTATCGGCTCGTGCGTCCCCTGCCCCACCACCTGAAGCCTGGCGCCGGACACGGCCGCCGCGATGGTGGCGAAGGCCTCGAGGATCAGGTCCACGCTCTTCTCGCGATCCAGCCGGCCCACATACAGGCAGAGCGGTGAGTCGGCGGGCAACCGGAGCTGGCGGCGCGCCTCGGCGCGGTCACCAGGAGTGAAGAGGTCCAGGTCCACGCCCGTGGGCACCACCGCCAGCGGCGCCCGGACGCCGCGCTCGCGCAGCGTGCCGGCGATCCGCTCCGACGGCGCCACCACGAGATCGGCGGAGGAGGCGAAGCGGCAGGACATGCGAATGGCCAGCGCCGCGACGAAGCGCTCGGGAAGCGGCACGTAGTGCGCGTACTTCTCGTAGCGCGTGTGATACGTGAAGACCAGCGGGCGGTTTCGGCGACGCGCGAGCCGGCGCGCGGTCACGCCGAGCAGAAACGGGTGCTGGGCGTGGTAGACGTCCAGTTCGAGGGCGCCGGCCAGACGGGCCAGGCGCGGCGAAAACGGCAGCGGCAGGCGAAAGCCGGGATACGTCGGGGCGGTGATCGCGGGATAGCGGAAGACGAACGGCGGATCAGCGAGCGGAACCGAGGCCGCGGGAGCGAAGACCCAGGCCTGGTGGCCAAGGGACTCGAGCCCCAGGCGAAGCGTCTCGACGGCGGTGGTGACCCCCCCGCGAAACGGCAGGTAGTTGTTCGTGAAGAGGCCGACGCGCATCCACTACTCGTCCGGCCGGCTGGGATCTTTGCCGCCCTCGGGCTTGTCGAAATCCCCGGGCTTGAGCGAATCCAGCCACTCCTTGATCTTCGCGGGATCGTCGACCCGGTTGCCGCCTCCTTCCGGGTCCTTGGCCACCGGGACCTCGACCGTCTTGGCCTTGGCGATGACCTCCTCGTCCACGAAGATGGGCGCCCCCACGCGCAGGGCGAGCGCGATGGCGTCGGAGGGCCGGGAGTCCACGGAAATGTCGCTCGACCCGAGACGCAGATGGATGACGGCGTAGAAGGTGTTCTCGCGGAGATCGTTGACGACGATCTTGGCCACGCGAGCGTTAAGCGACGTCAGGATGTTCTTGATGAGGTCGTGCGTCATAGGCCGCGCCGTCTGGATCTTCTCGAGCTCCAGCGCGATGGCGTTCGCCTCGAACAGCCCCACCCAGATGGGAAGCGACCGCTTATCCTCCTCGTCGTGGAGGATGATCATCGGCATATTGGACAGCGGGTCCAGCGCGAGTCCCTTGACCTTCATCTCCAGCCACATGGGGCTCCTCCTCTCACCCGAGCTGCAGCGCGGGAACCGGCTGTAGCGCGGAGACCCGGGCATCCGCGTCGCGTTCAAGCAATTCCCCTCTCAGGCTGTGGGGCAGCGCCTGAAGGATCCGGACCGGCACCACCCGGCCGACGAGATCCCGCCCGCGCGAGTGGAAATTCACCACCCGGTTGCAGCGCGTGCGCCCCGCAGCCTCCGCGGCATTCTTCTTCGCGGCCCCGTCCACCAGCACGGGCATGACTCGTCCTTCGAGGCGTCGGCTGCGCTCCGCCGCGACCCGGCCGGCCACGTCGAGGAGGCGCGTGTTCCGATCGGCCTTGACCGCGTCTGGCACCTGCTCGGCCATCGTGGCGGCCGGCGTGCCGGGGCGCCGCGAGTAGCGGAACGCGAAGACATTGTCGTATTCGACCCGCTCCACCGTCTCCACGGTTCGCTCGAAGTCGGCGTCGGTTTCCCCGGGGAACCCCACGATCAGGTCCGTCGACAGCGCGAGGTCGGGCACCGTTTCCTTCAGCTCGGCGATCAGCTCGAGGTAGCGGACACGCGTGTAGCCCCGGTTCATGGCCTCGAGAATCCGGTCGGAACCCGACTGGAGCGGCAGATGCAGATACTCGACGACCTTGGGGATGTCGCGGATGGCCCGGATGAGGCGGCTCGTCAGGTTGTAGGGGTTCGACGTCGTGAAGCGGATCCGCTCGATGCCCTCGATGTCATTCACCAGCTCGAGCAGCGCGGCCAGATCGGTGGGTGGGTCGAGGTCGCGGCCGTACGCATTGACCGTCTGGCCGAGCAGCGTCACCTCTTTGCAGCCATTGACCGCCAGCCCGCGGATCTCCTCCACGATCGACTCCGGCGTGTGGCTCCGCTCCCGCCCGCGCGTGGTGGGGACCACGCAGAACGTGCAGCGCTTCTCGCACCCTTCCATCACTGTCACGAAGGCCTTGAGCCGGTTCGGCGCATCGGGCTTCGCCGTGATCTTGACCAACGCACCCTCGCCCGTCTCGAGCACGGGCCCGCGGCCGCCCCGGACTCGGTCCACGAGCTCCGCCACCCGCGCGATGGCGGGCGAGCCGAAGACGAGGTCGACATAGGGCGCGCGCTCCTGGATCTTCCCCTGCTGGAGCTGCGCCATGCAGCCCATGACACCGATGATCACGTGAGGATGCGTCTGCTTGAGGCGCTTGAGGAGGCCCAGCTGGGAGAACACCTTGTCTTCGGCCTTCTCGCGGATCGAGCAGGTATTGAGCAGGATCAGGTCGGCGTCTTCCGCCCGATCGGTGAGCTCGTACTGCCGATCTTTGAGGAGCCCGGCCACCCGCTCCGAGTCGTACTCGTTCATCTGGCAGCCGTAGGTGATCAGGTGAAGCTTGGACATGACCGCAGACGCCTCAGTGGCGGATGGGAACCGGAATTTTGGACATAAATTTCTTGAAGTTACGTTAGCACCCGGTCCGGAGCATGTCAAACCAGCGCGCGATCAGCTGGCCTCCTCGAAGGCGCCCATGCGTCGGAACTTGTCGTAGCGCTCCTCGACGAGCTGCTCGGGCGATCTCGACTTGAGCTCCCAGAGCTGATCGCGCAGCGCGGACCGGAGATTCGCAGCGGTCACCTCCCAGTTACGGTGGGCACCGCCGGCCGGCTCGGGCACGATTCCGTCGATCACGCCGAGCCGCAGCAGATCGGGCGCGGTCACACGCATCAGCTCCGCCGCCTCCGAGGCCTTCGTCGCGTCTCCCCACAGAATCGCGGCGCAGCCTTCGGGCGAGATCACGGAATAGATCGCGTGTTCGAGCATGAGGACGCGGTTGCCCACGCCGATGGCAAGCGCGCCGCCGCTGCCGCCCTCGCCCGTCACCACGCAAACGATTGGCGTCGGCAGCCCGGCCATCGTGCGCAGGTTGCGGGCGATGGCCTCGGCCTGCCCGCGCTCTTCGGCGCCCAGGCCCGGATAGGCGCCCGGCGTATCGATGAACGAGAGGATGGGCTTGCTGAATTTCGCCGCGAGCTGCATGAGCCGCAGCGCCTTGCGGTACCCTTCCGGATGCGGCATGCCGAAGTTGCGCGCGATGTTCTCGCGGGTGTCGCGCCCTTTCTGATGGCCCAACACCACCACGGGCTCGCCGTCGAAGCGCGCCAGCCCGCCCACGATGGCCTTGTCGTCACCGAAGACGCGGTCACCGTGCAGCTCGACGAAGTCCTCGAGGAGAAGATTAAAGAAATCGAGCGTGTGGGGTCGCTTGGGATGGCGCGCCAGCTGGGCGCGTTGCCACGCGGTCAGGCTGCCGTAGATCTTCTGCTGAAGTCTCTGCAGGCGTTCTTCGAGGCGCGCGATCTCGTCGCGCGCCGCCTGCGGGTCCTCGGAAGCGCGCAGCTCGGCGATCCGGTTTTCGAGCTCCAGGACAGGCTTCTCGAACTCAAGCTCGTCCGGCATACTCGACGAGTATACTGCCCGCCCCGAGCAGGCTCTCGACTTTCATCACCATCGCCGAGTCCGGGCTCACCGACAGCTCCTTGGCCCTGATCACCACTTCCTGCTCCGGCAGCAGCACGTGGACGAAGAGCGGCGTGCGCCCGGCGTGCTCGCGGCAGACGGCTTTGACCGACGCGAGCAGCGCCTCGACGGCCTCGGCACCGCCCTTGATCCGGATCCGGCAGGTGTGCGGGTGGCCGTCTCCGCTGGCGCCTCCTCCATTGTCGGCGGGCCGTGTCCCCGCCATGGCTTCGTCGAGGGGCCGAATCTCTTCGGCCAGGACCACCCGCCCTTTGTCGCTGTCGTCCGTACGGCCGCGGACCAGGACCGGTCCGCGGTGCCGAAGGACCGCGCCGCACATCCGATAGGGCTCGGGGAAGATCGTGAGCGGCACCGTGCCATCCACCAGCTCCAGCGTGGCGAAGGCCATCCGATTGCCGCTCTTCGTCGAGTTCTCGGTGAATGCGCTGATCTGCCCGAGCAGCAGCACCCGTGACGCCGCGGGTCGCGCGGCGAGCTCGGCGGCCGTCGCCGCTCCGAGCCCGCGCCCCACCTCGCGATACTGCTCGAGCGGGTGCCCGGAGAGATAGAACCCGAGCACCTCCCGCTCGTAGGCGAGCAGGTCGTCCTGGGGCCACTCCGGCACCTGCAGCTGCGGGCCGCGCGAGGCCTCCTTCGCGCGCGCTCCCCCGTTCCCGCCGGGGGACTCGAAGAGCGAGGCCTGGCCTTCCTCGCGGTCGCGCTGGCTGCGCTGCCCCGTGTCCATGGCGGCGTCGAGGGCGCTCAGCAGGCCCGCGCGCGTGGACTTGAGCGAGTCGAATGCGCCCGCCTTGATGAGACTCTCGATCACGCGCCGGTTGGCCAGCCGCAGGTCCACCCGGCAGCAGAAGTCCTCGAGGGCAGCGAACGGCCCCTCGGCCTGCCGGGACTTGACGATCGACTCGATGGCCGTCGCCCCCACGTTCTTGATCGCCGCCAGCCCGAAGTGCACCGCCCCGCCGGCGACCGTGAACTGCGCTCCCGAGACGTTGACGTCGGGCGGTTCCACGCGAAGCCCCATCGCGCGGCACTCCTCGACGTACTGGACGATCTTCTCCGTCTTGTCCATTTCCGAGGTGAGCAATGCCGCCATGAACTCCACGGGGTAGTTCGCCTTGAGGTAGGCGGTCTGGTACGCGACCATGCCGTAGCAGGCGCTGTGGGATTTGTTGAAGCCGTACCCCGCGAACTTCTCGATCAGGTCCCAGATCCGCTCGGCCTTGCGCCCGTCGATCTTGTTGCCCTTGCAGCCCGCGAGGAACTTCTCGCGCTGCTGAGCCATGAGATCGCGATCCTTCTTCCCCATGGCCTTGCGGAGGATGTCGGCCTCGCCCAGCGTCAGACCGGCCAGATCCGAGGCAAGCCTCATGACCTGCTCCTGATAGATCATGATGCCGTAGGTTTCCTGGAGGTGACGCTCCATGATCGGGTGCTCATAGGCGATGGGCACGCGGCCGTGCTTCCGGTTGACGAACTCCTCGATGAGGTCCATGGGACCCGGCCGGTACAGCGCCACCATCGCGATGATGTCCTCGATCCGCTGGGGCTTGAGCCGGCGCAGCGCGTCCCGCATGCCCCCCGACTCCAGCTGGAAGACCCCGAAGGTGCGCGCCTCGGTCAGGAGCTGATAGGTATTGGGGTCGTCGAGCGGGAGCGCGTCCGGGTCCAGCGCGATGCCGCGCGACTCCTTGACCAGTCGTGCCGCGTCGCCGATCACCGTCAGCGTCTTGAGACCGAGGAAATCCATCTTGAGTAGGCCCAGCTTCTCGATCGGGCCCATGGCGAAGCCCGTGATCAGCTCCGGGCGCTTCGGGTCTTTGTACAGCGGCACCCGCTCCATGAGCGGCTCGTCGGAGATCACCACGGCAGAGGCGTGCACGGAGGCGTGGCGCGTGCACCCCTCGAGCGCCTTCGCCACGCTCCAGAGCTCGCCCACGCGCGCCTCGCGCTTGACCTGTTCGGCCAGCGGCGGCGACTTCTCTAGCGACTCGTCCAGCGTGATATTGAGCGGGAAGCTGGGCACCAGCTTGGCGAGTCTGTCGGCCTCGCCGTAAGAGAAGCCCAGCACCCGTGCGACGTCACGGATCACGGCTTTGGCGCCCATCGTCCCGAACGTAATGATGTGGGCCACCCGATCCGCGCCGTAGCGCTCCACGACGTACCGGATCACCTCGTCGCGCCGATCGTCGGCGAAGTCGATGTCCATGTCCGGCATCGAGATCCGCTCGGGGTTGAGGAAGCGCTCGAAGATCAGCCCGTAGCGGATCGGGTCCATGTTGGTGATGCCGAGGCAGTAGGCGGCCAGCGATCCCGCCGAGGAGCCGCGGCCGGGCCCCACGGAAATCCCCTGGCGCCGCGCGTAGGCGATAAAGTCCCAGACCACGAGGAAGTAGCCTGAGAACCCCATCTTGGTGATGACGCCCAGCTCGTAGTGCAGCCGCTCCCGGACCGCATCGGGAGGCGTGGCGCCGTAGCGCCGCACGAGCCCTTCGAAGGCCAAGTGCTCCAGATAGGAGTCGAGCGTGAAGCCGTCGGGCACCTGGTACTTGGGCAGGTGGAACTGCCCGAACTTCAAGTCCACGTTGCACCGCTCCGCCACCGCGATGGTGTTCCGGTACGCCTCCGGCAGATCCTTGAAGACCGCGCGCATCTCGTCGGCGGACTTGAGGTAGAACTCGTTCGTCGAAAAGCGCCAACGATTGGGATCGCTCATCGTGGTGCCGGTCTGAATGCAGAGGAGCGCCTCGTGGGCCCGCGCGTGCTCCGCCTCCAGATAATGCGAGTCGTTGGTGCCGCAGAGCGGTGCGCCGATGGCGCGCGCGAGGCGCAGGGTACCCTCGGTCACGCGGATCTGCTCATCGAGACCGTGGGACTGCACCTCCATGAAGTAGTAGTCCTTGCCGAAAATCTCCTGATACCAGCCGGCCGCCTGCCGGGCCTTGGCCTCCTCTCCGGCCGCGAGGAGACGGCTCACCTCGGAGTTCAGGCAGCCCGAAAGCACCAGCAGGCCTTCGGCGTGCTGGGCCAGCAGCTCCCGATCCACCCGCGGCTTGTAGTAGAAGCCTTCGAGGTAGGCCTTCGAGACCAGCTTCATCAGATTGTTGTAACCGGCCGCGTTGCGCACCAGCACCGTACAGTGGCTGGCGCCTTCATAGCTGCCGTCCTGCCCCGACCGCTCGAAGCGGCTGCCCGGGGCCACGTAGAGCTCGCACCCCAGGATGGGCTTCACGCCGGACTTCTCGCAGGCCGTGTAGAAGTCCACCGCTCCGAAGAGGTTGCCGTGATCGGTGAGCGCGAGGGCCGGGAAGCGCAGCTCCTTCGCCTTTTGCACCAGCTTCTCGAGCCGCGCCGCTCCGTCGAGCAGGCTGTACTCGGAATGCACGTGCAGGTGGACGAAATCCGCGTGTTTCACGGTTGCTCCGGCCGCCGCGCCGCCACGCGGGCCTTCTGGCGCTCTTCGCCCTCGGCCATCCGCCGGCGGTCATCCCCGGTCTCGGGGATGAGCGGCGGCGCGGGCTGCGGCCGGCCCTGCTCGTCGAGAGAGACGTAGATGAGCCGGCCGGTGCCGGTATGGGTCACCGCGCCCGAGCGAAGATTCTCGGCCTCCACCCGCACGCCGACTTCGAGGCTGGTGCGCCCGACCCAGTTGATGGACGCCATGACGCTCACGAAGTCGCCGATGTGGACCGGGTGGAGAAAGGAGAATGAGTCGATGGCGGCGGTGACCGTGCGGCTATGGGTGTGCCGGGCAACCGCGATGCCGGCCGCCTCGTCCATCATGCGGAGGATCACCCCTCCGTGGACATTGCCCTGCGCATTGGCGTCGGGCGGCTGCATGGGGCGGGCCACAACCACCCGGGAGGCGCTCACCGGCCGGCCCTTCATCCCCGCCTCGCTCACTCCCACTCGATGGTGCTGGGTGGCTTGGAGGAGATGTCGAAAACGACCCGATTGACGCCCTTGACCTCGTTGATGATGCGGTTCGAAATCTTCCCCAGGAGGTCGTAGGGCAGCCGCGCCCAGTCCGCCGTCATCGCATCCTGGCTCATCACCGCGCGCAGGGCGATCACCTGGGCGTACGTGCGGAAGTCGCCCATCACCCCCACGGTCCTCACCGGCAGCAGCACGGCAAAGGCTTGCCAGAGCTCCCGCTCGAGCCCGGCCCGTCGCACTTCCTCCTGGACGATGGCATCGGCCTCGCGCAGGATCGTCAGTCTATCCTCGGTCACTTCGCCCAGCACCCGAATGGCCAGCCCGGGCCCGGGGAAGGGCTGCCGCCAGATGACGTCGTCAGGAAGTCCGAGCAAGGCGCCCAGCTCTCGCACCTCGTCCTTGAAGAGCTCCCGAAGCGGCTCGAGCAGCTTGAACTGCATCTTGGTGGGCAGCCCGCCGACATTGTGATGGGACTTGATCGTCGCCGACGGGCCCTTGAAGGATACCGACTCGATCACGTCCGGATAGAGGGTTCCTTGGGCGAGCCATGGAAAGCGGCCGAGCTTGCGGGCCTCTTCCTCGAAGACGGCGATGAACTCCGCCCCGATCCGCTTCCGCTTCGTCTCAGGATCCACGACACCGTGCAATTGATCCAGGAATCGCTTGCTTGCGTCGACATGGATCAGGTTCATCTTGAATGCGTCCCGGAAGGTTCGGACCACGCTCTCGGCCTCGCCCTTTCGCAGCACGCCATTGTCGACGAAGAGGCAGGTGAGCTGCTCCCCCACCGCCTTGTGGATGAGGACGGCGACCACGGAGGAGTCGACACCGCCCGACAGGGCGCAGAGCACGCGGTCCTGGCCCACCTGCTCGCGGATGCGGTCGACGGCCGAGTCGATGAAAGAAGGCATGGACCAGTCCGGCTTGGCGCCGCACGCGGCGAGGAAATTGCGGAGCACGGTCTTGCCCTGGGGCGTGTGCGCGACCTCGGGGTGGAACTGGACCGCGTAGAACTTCCGCTCCGGATCGGCCATGGCGGCCACGGGACAGTTGCTGGTCGACGCCAGCGCCACGAAACCCTTGGGCGGCTTCATGACCGTGTCGCCGTGGCTCATCCACACCGCGACCCGATGATCGCGCTCGGGCATCACGTCATCGAGGAGCCCGCCGGTGCCGAGGAGGGTGAGCTCGGCGGCGCCGTACTCGCGCCGCTCGGCCGGCACCACGTGCCCGCCGAGCAGGTAGCCCATGGCCTGCATCCCGTAACAGATGCCGAGCAGGGGCACGCCGGCTTCGAACAGGCGCTTGTCGGGGAGCGGCGCCTCGTCCTCGTAGACGCTCGACGGCCCTCCGGAGAGCACGATGCCCTTGTAACCCGCACCCAGCACCTCTTCGAGCGGATGGGTGCAGGGCACGATCTCGGAGTAAACGCCGAGCTCGCGGATGCGACGGGCGATGAGCTGGGTGTACTGCCCCCCGAAATCCAGGATCCCTATTTTATTCATTTAGCTCGCTTGAACGTCGACTCGCACGGGTTGCGGTTGGGCTCCTTCGCGCAAGCGCTCATCCGAACTGCCTCGCTTGAATGTCGGGCCACACGGGTTGCGGTTGGGCTCCTTCGCGCAAGCGCTCATCGGGGAGATCGGACAACTAGCGAAGGGCTCTGCAAACGGGTGAGCTGCGGACATCCGAGCGACATGCCGAGCGCGAAGGCCCCCTGTGCTTCGGGCGCCTCCCGCCAAGGCGCTCAGTTCGCGCCTCCCGCTAACGGGGCGTGCCCAGCTTCTGGGCGCGCTGGAAGACCTTGCCTTCGGTCTTGATGGATGGCGCGATGATGAG
>JBKPCB010000103.1:0-12556 GCA_046727155.1 Candidatus Methylomirabilota bacterium
GCTCTAGAGCGACCGCTTACTTCGCGTAGCGCTTCTGCCACTCAGCGAGGATGCGATCACGGTTCTTCGCCGACCACTCGAAGTCATTGGGGAAGACCACCTTACTGATATCCTTCGGCAGCCCTTCCGGCACCGGAAAGCCAGGCACGCTCACCGCCGCGAAGAAGTTGGCGACCAGCCGGAGCGAGTCGTCGCTGATGGCCCAGTCGAGGAATTGCTTGGCCGCCGGGTTCTTGGCGCCCTTCTTGGTGAGCCCATTGGCCTCGATCTCGTAGCCCGAGCCTTCCTTGGGCAGCACCATCTCTACCGGCGCACCCTTCTTCTTCATCTCCATGGCCACGTACTCGAAGGACACGCCGACGCCGCGCTCGCCGGCCGCCGCGTCCTTGCAGGGCTTGGAGCCCGATTTGGTGTACTCGGCCATGTTCGGGTGTATGGCGTCCAGATACTTCCAGCCCGCGTCCTCCCCCAAGCGCTGCAGAATGGAGGCCACGGAGAGGTAGCCCGTGCCTGAAGAGGCCGGGTTGGGCATCACGAGATGGCCCTTGTAAACCGGCTTAGCGAGGTCGGCCCAGGACTCGGGCTTCGGCAGATTATGTTTCTTGGCAACTTCCGTATTGAAGCAGAACGCCGACATGAAGATGTCGATACCCACCCACGAGGGCGGGTTGGCCTTGTCGCGGAAAAGAGGCTGGATGCGCCCGAGGCCCTTGGGCGCGTAGGGCTCGAGCAGCCCCATCTGCTTGAACTGGAGCATATTGGTCGCGGCCACGCCCCAGATGAGGTCGGCCTGCATATTGTCCTTCTCGGCCACGAAGCGGGCGGAGATGTCGCCGGTCGAGAACCGCAGCATCTTGACGTCGAGATTCGGCAGGGCCTTTTCGTACGACTTTCGGTAATCCGCGATCTGCTCGTTCTCGATCGCCGTGTAGATGACCACGGTCTGCTTCTGCGCCAGCGCGGGCGCGGCCGGCAGCGCGGCCAGCAGGACGGCGGCCAGCGCTAGGCAGGCGGCGCGACGTGCGCGGTTCAGCATAATGGACCTCCTTGGAATGAGCGCGGTTGGTGCCATGCTTACTGCGCCATGAAGCCGCCGTCGACGATCATCTCGGCTCCGGTCATGAAGGCCGACTCGTCGGAGGCCAGGAAGAGCGCGGCGTAGGCGATGTCGCGGGGCTGGCCGATCCGTCCCAGCGGGATCGCGGTCTTGAACTCGGCCCGGAGCGCGTCGTTGAGGTAGGGCGCCTGGAGCGGCGTCTCGACAATGCCGGGGTGAATGATATTGCAGCGGATATTGTCCCTGGCGAACTGGATGGCCAGGGATTTGTTGACCGAGATCAGCGCGCCCTTGGCGGCCGTGTAGGCATCCTGCGCCCGCGTGAAGCCCGCCAGCGCCGAGACGGAACCCACCAGGATGACCGAGCCACCTCCGGCGGACCTCAGGTGCGGGATGCCGTGCTTGGTCACCCAGAACACCGACTTGAGGTTGATCGCCATGACACGGTCCCACTGGGCGCCGTCCGTCTCGAGCACCGAGCGATCCTTGTCCTTCCAGAGCACCCCGGCATTGTTATAGAGCACGTGAAGTCCCCCGAAGCGCTTCACGCCCTCCTCGACCATGCGCTGGACATCCGCCTCGAGGGCGACGTCGCCGGCCACGGCCAGGGCGTCACCGCCGGCCTTCTTGACCAGCGCCACCGTGTCTTCGGCCGCGGCCTTGTTGATATCGCCGACAACCACGCGGGCGCCTTCCTCGGCAAAAAGGAGCGAGGCCTCGCGGCCCATGCCCATCCCCGCGCCGGTGATGAGCGCGATCTTTCCCTTGAGCCTATTGGTCATCGGTGGGTTTCAAATGCGCTCGAAGTGTCGGATGAGCTCCCAGTCGGTTATCGACTGGTCGAAGGCCTGCTGCTCGAGGCGGCCATGCTGGAGGTAATGCTCGACCACCTTGTCACCGAAGGCCTCGCGCGCCACCCGCGAGCGCCCGAGCTCGTCGAGCGCATCCCGGAGCGTCTTGGGGACCTGCGACAGCGTCGCGTCCTCGTAGGCATTGCCCTCGTAGATCTTGGGCGGCTTGAGCTTCTTCTCGATGCCGTGCAGCCCCGCCGCGATGGTGGCGGCGAAGGCCAGGTACGGATTGGCATCAGCACCGGGGATGCGGTTCTCGACACGGAAGCCAGAGTTCTCGCCGCAGAGCCGGAACCCGCAGGTCCGATTGTCCCAGCCGCAGGCGATTCGCGTCGGCGCGAAGGAGCCCGCCTGGTAGCGCTTGTAGGCGTTGACGGTGGGCGCGTAGAAGTAGGCGAATTCGCGCGCCATGGCCATCTGCCCCGCGAGCCAGTGCCGGAAGAGGTCTGTCCCCTGCCGCGAGCCCTTGGCCGCGAAGAGATTCTTCTTGCCCGCCGGGTCCCATACCGAGGAGTGCAGGTGGAAGGACGAGCCCGCCGAGCCCATGTCGTATTTCGCCATGAAGGTCACCGAGCAGCCCTGCTGCCAGGCGATCTCCTTGACGCCGTGCTTGTAGAGGACATGGCGGTCCGCCATCTCGAGCGCCTCGGCATAGCGCAGGTTGATCTCCTCCTGCCCCCGGCCCCATTCGCCCTTGGAGAACTCCACGGGCACCCGGGCCGCCTCCATGTGGTTGCGGATGGCGCGCACCAGCGGCTCCTCCTTCGAGGTCTGGAGGATGTGGTAGTCCTCGAGGTAGTTCGACACGGGCGTGAGCCCGTGATAGCGCTTGGCGCGCGCTTCGTCGAAGGACTCCTTGAAGAGGTAGAGCTCCAGCTCCGAGGCCGTCTTGACGAAGAGTCCCTGCTTCTTCGCGCGCTCGCTCTGCCGCTTCAAGATCCAGCGCGGGGACTCCTCGATGGGCTCACCCTCCTCCGTATAGACGTCGCAGAAGACCAGCGCGGTCTTGGGCAGCCAGGGCACCAGGCGCCAGGTGCCGAGGTCCGGCACCATCTTCATGTCGCCGTAGCCGCGCTCCCAGGAGGTGAGCTTGAAGCCGGGCAGGGGCTCCATCTCCATGTCCACGGTGAAGAGGTAGATGCAGGCGTGAACACCGTCCTCCAGCACGTGGTCGAGGAAGTAGCGCCCCACCACGCGCTTGCCCATGAGCCGCCCAAGGCCGTCGGGGAACACCGCGAGCACGGTGTCCACCTCGCCTTTGCGGATCAGGGATTCGAGGCCTTTCGGATCGGCGCGCTCGTCCGGCACTCAACAGCCTCCCATGAGGGCAGCGGAGGTCACCACAGCAGACGCACGGGTCGGAAGCGCCGCAATCTTAGCGGGGATCGCGGTACGGAGCAAGCCCCGGCTACTGCCCGTTGAGCTGGACGGGCACTGGAGGGATCAGGAGGATCAGAAGAATGAGGCAGAAGACTCCCACGGCATACCGGCGGGGAGAGAGCGGCGTCAGATCGTCGAGCGGCGGCGCGTGGTGGAAGCCGATCAGAAGGAACACGAGCGCGGCGAAGACGATCCAGTTCATCGATTGCGCCACCACGCCCAGCAGGAGCAGCGCGACGAAGGTGCCCAGAGAGACATTGCGGTGGTGACGTCCGAAGAGCGCATAAGCAATCCGGCCGCCGTCGAGCTGACCGACCGGGATGAGATTGAGCGCCGTCACGAAGAGGCCGACCCAGCCGGCCAGGGCCATTGGATGGACGAAGACGTCCATGCCCTGGGGGATGGGCCCGAACACCAGCCAGGTGAAGAAGCGCATCAGCAGCGAATCGCCGAACTGCATTCCCCCGCCAGGCGGCATCGCGCCGACCCGCGACCACGTGAGGCCCAGCCAGACCGCCAGCAGCGCGACGACCAACCCGGCCAGCGGCCCGGCCACCGCGATGTCGAAGAGCGAGTTCCGGTCCCGCGCGGGCGAGCGCATGCGGATCACCGCTCCCAGAGTCCCGAAGAGAAAGATGGGCGGGGGCGCCGGGATGAAGTACGGCAGGCTCACCGAGGCGCCATAATGGCGCGCCGTGAAATAGTGACCGAACTCGTGGGTGCCCAGGATCGCCACCAGGGTGAAGGCGAACGGCACGCCGTCCAGCAGCTTCGCCGGCTCCTGCAGCGGATTGAAGGTGAGGAAAGGAAAAGACGGAGAAAAGAAGTACCCCGCCGCCAGCGTGGACAGCACGGTCAGAAGGAAAAGCACGACGTTGAGCCGGATGCTGGAGGTGTCCACGACGTCGGCCAGCGGCAGCGCGCGGATCCACGTCAGCCCGCCCTCGCGGCCGAGAAAGGGCGTGTAGCCGAAGGGCTTGAAGCGCGCCTCGAGGAGCGGCAGCGCGCGGGCCGGCTCCATCCGCAGCTCGCCGCCCCAGCAGATGGCGGCGCCCCGCAGGGCCTGCTCGCGGACGACGAAGAGATCTTCGACATTGCGGCGCAGCACGTCCTCGGTCACGAGCAGCGCGTCGGGGGGGATCCCGCTCACGGTGTAACGCGCGCGCTGACGGAAGGGCCAGAGCCTCATGATCGAAGGTTACCACACGGCCAGAGCGGCCACGGCTCGGCGGGCCGCGGGAAGACCGCCTTCGAGATAGACGACAGCCAGCACCGCCTCGAGCGCCGTCGCGAGCACCGATTCCTTTGCACGGCCACCCGTCGCCTCTTCTCCGCGCCCGAGGCGCAGGTGGGCGCCGAGCCCGATCCGCGCGGCCCAGATCGCGAGATTCGCGCCCGACACCAGCTCGGCGCGCCGCGGGGTCAGAATTCCAACCGGAGCGGATGCCTCAGATTCGAGCAGGCGTTCGGCCACAACCAGCCCGAGCACGGCGTCGCCCAGGAAGGCCAGCCGCTCGTTGTCCCGGCAATCGGGGTGCTCATTGACGTAGGAGCGGTGCGTGAGCGCATCGAGCAGGAGCGCGTGATCCAGGAAAGCGTGACCGAAGCGCGCCCCGAGGGTGTCGAGCGGGTGCGGCGCGGCGGTCAACTAGGCGCGGTACTTCTGGAAGGCGAGCGTGGCGTTGGTCCCGCCGAAGCCGAACGCATTGGAGAGCGCGACCTCGACGTCCTGCTTCCGGGCCTGGTTGGGGATGTAGTCGAGGTCGCAGTCGGGATCGGGCGTCTCGTAGTTCATGGTTGGCGGCAGGATCCCGTGATGAATGGCCAGGACCGTCGCGATGGCCTCGATGCCGCCGGCAGCGCCCAGGAGATGGCCCGTCATGGATTTCGTGGAGGAGACGGCCAGCTTCCGGGCATGCTCACCGAAGACGCGCTTGATCGCCAGCGTCTCGAACTTGTCATTGTAGGGCGTGGACGTGCCGTGGGCGTTGATATAGCCTACCGCTGAGGCGCCCAGGCCGGCATCGCGCAGCGCCGCGCCCATGGCGCGCGCCGCGCCGTCACCCTCGGGATCGGGCGCGGTCATGTGGTGGGCGTCGCCCGTCATTCCGTAGCCCACCACTTCGGCGTAGATGCGGGCGTCGCGCCCGACCGCGTGCTCCAGCGACTCGAGCACCAGCAGGCCCCCGCCCTCGCCGCAGACGAAGCCGTCCCGCTCCGCGTCGAAGGGGCGCGATGCCTTCGTCGGCTCGTCGTTGCGCGTGGACATGGCCTTCATCTGGCAGAAGCCGGCAATGGTCAGCGGCAGGATGATGGCCTCCGCGCCGCCGGCGATCATCACGTCGGCGTCATCGCGCTGGATGATCTTCATGGCATCGCCGATGGCGTGGTTGCCGGTGGCGCAGGCGGTGACGACGGACGAGTTTGGCCCCTTGGCGCCGAACCGCATCGAGATCACGCCCGAGGCCATATTGATGATGATCATCGGCACGAAAAAGGGCGAGACGCGGTCGATCCCCCGCTCCTTCAGAATGTCGTACTGCTCCAGCAGGGTCCCGATGCCCCCGATGCCCGAGCCCACGAGCACGCCGAAGCGCGCGCCGTCCACCGTGTCCACCTTGAGGCCGGCGTCCTCGACTGCCATGACCGCGCAGGCGATCGCGTACTTGAGAAAGGGGTCGAACTTGCGGTCGTCCTTCTTGTCGATGTACTTCAGCGGCTCGAAGCCGCGCACCTCGCCCGCGATGCGCGTGGGATAGCCGGTCGTGTCGAAGCGCGTGATGGGCCCGATCCCGGACTTGCCCGCGATCAGAGCGGCCCAGAACTCCTCGGCCGTGTTCCCAACCGGGGTGACGGCTCCGACTCCGGTGACGACGACCCGTTTCATCTCGATCCGGCGCGCTCCGCGCGTGCGCCCTTTACTGATTCTCTTTGATGTAGTTGATGGCGTCCCCGACGGTCACGATCTTCTCGGCATCCTCGTCGGGAATCTCGAGGTCGAACTCTTCCTCGAAGGCCATCACCAGCTCGACGGTGTCGAGGGAGTCGGCACCGAGGTCCTCGATGAACTTCGCGTTGGGGTTGACCTCGTCCTCTTCGACCCCGAGCTGCTCGCAGATGATTTCCTTCACCCGCTCCTCGACCGGCTTCGCCATGAAGGCCTCCTCACTTCGGATGAACTGAGCCACCGCCCCCGCGGTTGCCCGAGGGCTGCCGTTGACTACATGTACAGCCCACCGTTCACGTGAATCGTCTGGCCGGTGATGTAGGCCCCGGCGTCGCCGGCCAGGAACCGCACCATCTCGGCAACCTCGCGCGCGACGCCGATGCGCTTGAGCGGCACCTGGTCGAGCAGCGCCTGGCGCGCCTCCGCCGGAACCGTGGCAGTCATGTCGGTATCGATCAGGCCGGGCGCCACGGCATTGACCAGGATGTTCCAGTGCGCCAGCTCACGCGCGGCGGCCTTCGTGAGCCCGATGACCCCGGCCTTCGCCGCCGAGTAATTCACCTGGCCCGCGTTGCCCATGGCGCCGGCCGTCGACGTGATGTTGATGATCCGCCCGCTCTTTTGGCGCATCATCACCTTCGCCGCGGCCCGCGTCATCATGAAGACGCCGCGCAGGTTGACGTCCAGCACCCGGTCCCAATCGTCGTCCTTCATCCGGACCAGCAGCTGATCGCGCGTCATGCCGGCATTGTTGACCAGCACGTCAATCCGCCCGAAGCGCTCTTTCGCCGCGTCGACGAGGCGATCACAGTCCTCGCGCTTGGCCGCGTCGGCGGCGATGCCGAGCGCCGCAACTCCGAGCGCCTCCAACTCTTTGACAGCCGCGTCCAGCCGGCCCGGATCGCGCCCAGAGACTACCACGGAGGCCCCGTCCTCTGCCAGCAACCGCGCGCTCGCGAGACCGATCCCGCGGGTGCCGCCGGTGACGACGGCGACGCGACCCGCCAGCGCCTTGGTCCCCGTCACGCCGCGCCTCCCGGGGCCAGGGTCGCCAGGGCCTTGTCGAGCGACGCCGGGTCCTCGACCGGCAGCCCGCGGACCCCCTCGAGCGTGCGCTTGAGCAGTCCGGTGAGCACCCGACCCGGTCCAACCTCGAGGAAGGCGCCGGCGCCTTCGCGCGACAGCCGCTCCACGCACTCGGTCCATCGGACGGGGCTCGCCACCTGGCGGACGAGGAACGGCTTGACGTCCTCCGCCGACGTCGTCACCCCGGCGTCCACATTGCGGACAATGGGGAACTTCGGCGCGCTCACCGCCACTCTCTCCAGCTCGGCCGCGAGCCGATCCGCCGCCGGCTTCATGAGAGCGGAATGGAAAGGTGCGCTCACGGGCAGCAGCACGCTCTTCTTGCCCCCGCGCTCGGCCGCAGCCTTCACCGCGCGCTCCACCGCGGTCCGGTGCCCCGCGATCACGATCTGCCCGGGCGAATTGATATTGGCCACGCCGACCACTTCGCCCTGAGCGGCCTCGCCGCAGACCTGCTCGGCCGTGGGCAGGTCCACCCCCAGCAGAGCCGCCATCGCTCCCGTGCCCACAGGCACGGCGTCCTGCATGAACTCACCGCGCTTGCGCACCAGCCTCACCGCGTCGGCGAAGCGCAGCGCCCCCGCCACCACCAGCGCCGAGTACTCGCCGAGACTGTGGCCGGCCGCCAGCTGGGGCGCAATACCCCGCTCGGCCAATGCCGCCGCCGCCGCGACGCTTGCGGTGAGCAGCGCGGGCTGCGTATTGACGGTGAGCGTCAGCTTCTCTTCCGGCCCGTCGAAGCAGAGCCGCGACAGGGCGAAGCCCAGCGCCTCATCCGCTTCCTTCCAGACGGCGGCGGCGCTCTTGGAGGACTCGGCGAACGCTCGCCCCATGCCGACGGCCTGGGACCCTTGCCCGGGGAAGAGAAAGGCGATCTTCACGGCTACCAGCGGAGGAGCGCCGCCCCCCAGGTGAAGCCGCCGCCGAAGGCCGCCATCAACACCAGATCGCCGGTCGAGATGCGCTTGGTGGCCAAGGCCTCCTCGAGCGCGACATAGACGGACGCCGCGCCGGTATTGCCGTAGCGATCCACGTTGATGAGCACGCGCTCCATGGGCAGCTTGAGCCGCTTCACGGCGGCCTCGATGATGCGGAGGTTGGCCTGGTGCGGGATGAACAGCGCGAGGTCGTCCACCTTGACGCCGTTGCGCGTGAGGATCTTCTCGGCGCACTCGCCGAACATGCGCACCGCCACCTTGAAGACCTCGTTGCCCTTCATCCGGGCGTAATGCATCCGATGCTCGACGGTCTCGTGGCTCGCCGGGTTGCGGGAGCCGCCCCCCGGCTGGATGAGCAGATCGCCGTAGCGGCCGTCGGAGTAGAGGTCGGTGTCGATGATGCCGGAGTCGTCGGCCGAAGGGCGCAGCACCGCGGCGCCCGCGGCGTCGGCCAGCAGGATGCACGTGCCCCGATCGGTGTAGTCGGTAAGGCGCGAGAGACATTCGGCGCCGATACAGAGCACGGTGCGGTACTTGCCCGTCTGCACGTACTGGGCGCCGATGGAGAGGCTGTAGATGGACCCCGCGCAGGCGGCATAGACATCCACCGAGCCGGCGTTGCGGCAGCCGAGCCGATGCTGGACGAGGTTCGCCGTCGTGGGGAAGTTCATGTCGCCCATCGTGGTGCCGACGACGATGAAGTCGATTTCCGCGGGCTCGACGCCGGCCCGCTCCATCGCCTGCTGGGCCGCCTTGATGGCCAGGTCCGAGGTCGCCTCGCTCTCGTCGGCCACATGGCGCTCGCGGATGCCCGTCCGCTGGACGATCCATTCGTCCGATGTTTCGACCATTTTCTCCAGATCGTGATTCGTGAGGATCCGTTTCGGGGCGTAGGCGCCGACGCCGATTATTCGGGCCCGGATCATTCGCGGCCTCCCTCCCGCCCCTCGGCCAGCACGGCTTCGGCCTCGAGGGCGGTCTTGATGTGCTCGTTGACGTCGTTGCGAACCCAGTCGGCGGCCACGCGCACCGCGTTCTTGATCGCTTTCACCGGCGAGGCGCCGTGACAGATGATCGACGCCCCGTTGATGCCGAGCAGCGGCGCGCCGCCCATCTCGGTGTAGTCCACCCGCTTCTTGATCCGGCCGAAGGCGCGCTTGGACAACGCGGCGCCGGCGATCGACAGCACGTCGCGCGTCAGCTCCTCGCGGATCATGGCCGTGAGCATCTCGGCCAGGCTCTCGGCCACCTTGAGGCAGACATTGCCGGTGAACCCGTCGGTCACCACCACGTCGCAGCGGCCGTTGAAGATGTCGCGGCCCTCGACGTTCCCAATGAAGTTCAGCGAGGAGCCGCGCAGCTCTCCGAAGGCTTCCTTGCTCAGCTCGTTCCCCTTACCCTCTTCCTGGCCGACCGACAGCAGACCGACGCGCGGGTTGTCCCGGCCGATGATGTCGCGGGAATAGACGTGCCCCATCACGGCGAACTGGAAGAGGTGTCGGGGCTTCGGATCCACGTTGGCACCGGCGTCGATGAGAATGGTGTAGCCGCCGAGGCTCGGCATCGCGGCCGCGATGGCGGGACGGTCCACGCCCGGCAGCACCCCCAGCACGAACATGCCGAGCGCCATGGCGGCGCCGGTATTGCCGGCCGAGACGAGGGCATTGCACTCGCCCTCCTTGACCAGCTCGGCGGCCACGCGCAGCGAGGAGTCGCGCTTGCGCCTGAGCGCCTGGGACGGGGACTCGGCCATGCCGACCACCTGCGAGGCGTGGCGCACGCTGATCGGCAAGTCCTGGGCCTTGAGGCGGACGATCTCGCGCTCGATGGCCGCGCGGTCACCCACGAGCACCGAGGCGAGATTGAACTCGCGGCACGCGGACACGGCACCTTCGACCACGACGGCGGGGCCGAAGTCGCCGCCCATGGCGTCGATCGCGATCTTCATGGCGCGATCTTCATGAGGGACAGCCGTGAGAGGCGCCCGGAAGGAGACAGCTACGCGCCCTCGACTGCGATAACTTCGCGTCCCTTGTAGAACCCGCAGTGCGGGCACACCTGGTGGGGCTGCTTGATCTCACGGCACTGGGGGCAGACGGAGCGCGTGGGCGCCACCATCTTGTAGTGCGTGCGGCGCTTTCGCCCTCGCGTCTTGGAATGGCGTCGTTTGGGCAGCGGCATCGGTCACGGGCTCCTATCTAGACCGCTCGGCCCACGCCTTCAGCGCCGCCCACCGCGGATCGGGGGCCTTCGCCTCGCACGTACAAGCCGTCACGTTCCGGTTACTGCCGCAGATCGGGCACAGCCCTCGGCAACCCTCGCGGCAGAGAGGCTTCATTGGCAGGCCGAGCGTCGTCTCGGTCTCCACCAGGGCTGTCAGGTCGAGGAGCCCATGTTGGTACACGTCGGTCTCCAAGTCCTCGCTTCCAAGCTCACGCTCTTCGCCGCGCCCCTGTGGCGCTGGGACGAAGCGCGCGTTCACGACCGGCTCGACGGCGACGGTATAAGACTCCAGGCAGCGGCCGCAGTTCTGGGGCACGGACGCCTCGAGCCGGCCGGTCACGAATACCGTGTCGCCGTCCTTCTCCACCTTTAGGGAGATATCCCGCAAAGTCCAGGAGGGATCCAGGAAGGGGCGCGGGAACTCCGCCACGCCCTCGATCTGGAGCCCTTCCTCGGGAATCTCGGAGACCCGGATGACCATCCCGGAACCTTATCTAACCTCAAGTCAATTAAAGGCTTTTTCTAGAACCGGGCCAGTATATCCGCGGGGCCGGAAGCTTGTCAACCCAAAAGGCCGCCGGCAAGCCCCCTTGCTTGACGCTCCGGGGGGCGACTGCTAGCATTCGAGCGGGGAGAGGATAATCCAATGGGCAATATGTTCAAGACCGCCGTGTTGCTGGCGGCGCTCACCGCGCTCCTGCTGCTCATCGGGGATTTCCTCGGGGGCGCTCAGGGCATGGCCGTGGCTTTCTTCTTCGCCCTGCTCATCAACTTCGGCAGCTACTGGTTCTCCGACCGCATCGTCCTGGCGATGTACGGCGCTCAGCCCGTGGACGAAGCCGCCGCGCCGGAGATCTACCGCGTGATCCGCACTCTGACGAGCCGCGCCGGGCTGCCCATGCCGCGCGTGTACATCATCCCGGAAGACACCCCGAATGCCTTCGCGACGGGGCGCAACCCCACCCATGCCGCGGTGGCCGTGACCCAGGGGATTCTCCGCGTCCTGAGCGAGGACGAGCTGGAGGGCGTGCTGGCCCATGAGCTGTCCCATGTCAAGAATCGGGACACGCTCACGATGACCCTGGCCGCCACGCTGGCGGGTGCCGTCACCATGGTGGCGCGCATGGCGGGGTACGCGGTCATGTTCGGCGGGCGCCGGAGCGACGACGAGGATTCGGGTGGCGGCGCGGTCGGCGCGATCGTCATGATGATCGTGGCGCCCATCGCGGCCATCCTGATCCAGCTGGCGATCTCGCGCGCGCGGGAGTTTCAGGCCGACGCCAGCGGCGCGCGGATGGCCGGGCGTCCGTGGGGCCTGGCCAAGGCGCTCGAGAAACTGGACATCGCTTCCAAGTTGGCGCCCATGGACGCCACCCCCGCCACCGCCCATCTGTTCATCGTCAATCCACTCCGGGGGGCAGGCGGGCTGAGCACCTTGTTCTCGACCCATCCCCCGATCGAAGAGCGTATCGCCCGGCTCCGCGCGATGAGCCTGTAGTCCGGACGGGCCGTTTGAACCGGCTCCGCGAGGGGAGACGCCATGCCCTCTCCCCTCTTTCGGTGATATGATCTCCGCGAGTCGCCTCCGAAAGTCCTTTGGGCGGACCGTCGTCCTCGAGGACCTCTCGCTCGACGTGGCTACCGGGCAGTGCGTGGCCCTGCTGGGCCCCAATGGCTCGGGCAAGACGACGCTCCTGCGCATCCTGGCAACCGTGCTGCGCCCGAGCGGCGGCACGCTCAGCCTGGATGGGGTGGATGCGCTCAAGCGGCCCGAGGCCGCGCGCGCGATCGTGGGCGTGGTCGGCCACGGCTCGTGGGTTTACGAGGACCTGACGGCGCTGGAGAACCTCCGCTTCTGGACCGCGATGCGCGGGGGCAGCGCGTCGCCCGCCCGGCTTCAAGCGGCGCTCCAGCAGCTGGATCTCGACGCCGTGAGCCAGGACCGCGCGCGGACATTCTCCGCGGGCATGAAGCGGCGGCTGGCGCTGGCGCGCGTTGCCCTCAGCGACGCGCGGATCCTGTTGCTCGACGAGCCCTTCACGGGACTCGACCGGCAGGGGCGGAAGTGGCTCGG
>JBKPCB010000104.1:0-3256 GCA_046727155.1 Candidatus Methylomirabilota bacterium
GTGCGGATAGCGCGACCGCAAGATTTTGCCGTGGGCCAGCCGTGGCAGGGCGAGGTCGTGCAGGTAGCGCGTGCGTCCCGTGACCTTGTCGGCGCCGTCTTTCTTCGGCGTCGCCCTGCCGACGACGGACAGCTGAGTCACTGTTCTTCCTGGGGGCCCCGATATGGCCCCCAGACCCCCAACGCTCGGACGCGCCCCGGCAAAGCCGTGGCGCGCCTCGCGATCGCTAGCCGATGCGTCACGCTAGCGAACCCACCCGGATTCGCTCGTGGAGCATGGCGATGATCTCGTCTACGGCGGCCGCCGCATAGAGCCTGAAGAACGGCGTCTGCTGAAACGCGAAGAAATCCGTCAACCCCCGCTTGGCGGTGTCCTCCTTGGACTCTCCGGGCTTGGGCGCCCGGATCGCGCCGACGACGCGGTCCTTCCGGTAGATCTGCGGGAACTCCACGTACGTGTAGAGGTGCTCGAAGCTCTTCGTGTAGAACGCCGCGATCGGAATCGACTGAAACGTCTGCCCGTCACGCTTCCTCAAGAACTGCGCCATGACGTCGGCGTTCGGCGACTCCTTCGGATCGGGCGCGGGCAGCGCGCTGAGCTTGTGACCATCGCGAGGGAAGATGCGCATTTCGAGGCCACCGGCCTGGGCAAGGCGCGCCAGCACCGGAACGTCGCGCCGGCAGTCCGACGACCACTCCTCGGAGATCACCAGCATCTTGGCGGGGCCGTTCGGCTGCGCGACGATCCACTGCCACGCCTCGCGCTGGGCTTCGTTGAGCTGCGCCGACTCGAATCCCCGGCGCAGGAAGTCGCCGTAGTCCCTGCGCGGCATGTTGAACGAGCCCTCGCGTTTGAGGTTCTCGGGCGTCGAAACGAACTTGACGTATTCGTCGAACGTCATCCCCTGCGCGAAGCGCTCTCTCGTTACCATTGCACCGGCTCCTTGTGCTCGCCGAAAACATCTTTCATCGCTCGGTTGATCTCGCCCAGCGTCGCGTACACCTTGACGGCGTCGACGATCGCCGGCATCAGATTGGTCGATCCCCTCGCCTCATCGGACAGGCGCCGCAGCGCCGCGCGCGCGGCCGCATCGTCGCGCTCGCGCCGGACGCGCGCGAGCTTCGACAGCTGTGTCGCGGCAACCTTGGGATCGAACGTGTAGAGCTCGACCTCCGGGTCGGCCTCGGCCGCGCCCTCGGCCACGTGACAGTTGACGCCGACCTTCGGCACCTCGCCCGACGCAAGCGCCTGCTCGAACCGGTACGCCTGGCGCGCCACCTCGGCCTGGATGGCGCCCGACTTGATCGCGTCGACGATGCCGCCCATGCGATCCACGGCGGCCAGCTCGGCCTGGATCGCGTCCTCCATCTGATTCGTGAGCGTCTCGACGTAGTACGACCCGGCGAGCGGATCGACCGTGTCGGCGGCGCCGGCTTCTTCGGCGCAGATCTGCATCGTGCGCAGCGCGATGAGCTGCGCCTTGGCCGAGGGAATCGTGTACGCCTCGTCGTAGGTCGGCAGCGCCATCGTCTGCGCGCCGGACAGCGCGGCCGCCAGCGCGATGTAGGCGCCGCGCACGATGTTGTTCTCGGGCTCCTGCGGCACGAACGCCGAGCCGCCGCCGCCGATCAGCGTGCGGAACATCCACGACTTGGAGTTCTTCGCGCCGAACCGCTCGCGCAGCATACGCGCGTAGAGCCGGCGGCCCGCCCGGAACTTGGCAACCTCCTCGAAGATCTTGCCCCAGGCGGTGAAGTTGAACGAGACGCGCGGGGCGAAGTCGTCCACGTCCATGCCGCGGCGGATCATCATGTCGATGTACGCGGCGGCGATGGCGAGACCGTACGCCATCTCCTGCGCGGTGGTGCATCCGGCCTCGCGGATGTGATAGCCGCACACGGAAACGGGGTTCGAGCGCGGATAGTGACGCGCGGAGTATTCGATGAGATCGCCGACCAGCCGCAACGACGGATCCACGGGATAGACCCATGTCCCTCGCGCGACGAATTCCTTCAGAATGTCGTTCTGTGGCGTGGTGACGACGCGGTCACGCGGCGTTCCCTGCTTGTCGGCTACCGCGAAGTACATCGCGGTGATCGGCGCCGCCATGCCGTTGATCGTCAGCGAGACGCTCACGCGATCGAGCGGGATGCCGGCGAACGCCTCTTCCATATCGGCCAGCGTGTCGATGGCCATGCCGACGCGCCCGACCTCGCCGTCGGCGCGCGGATCGTCGGAGTCGAGACCGAGTTGCGTCGGCAGATCGAACGCGACGTTCAGCGCGTCCTGACCGTGCGCCATGAGGTACTTGAAGCGCGTATTCGTCTCCGCCGGCGTGCCGAAGCCGATGTACTGACGCATCGTCCACAGACGGTCGCGGTACATGTGCTTGTGGATCCCGCGCGTGAACGGGTATTCGCCCGGCCGGCCGAGGTCACGCTCGACGTCACGGCCCGCGAGGTCCTCGGGGCCATAGATCGGCTTGATCGGAAAGCCGGCGTGCGTCTTGAGATCCTTCATCACGTCCTCCCTGCGTCCAGCTCTCCCTGAAACGCCTTCACGATGTCCGGCAACGGTGTGCCCATCGGAAACACGCGGCTCACGCCGAGCGCGCGCAGCGCCTCGACGTCGCGGGGTGGGATGATGCCGCCGACCACGACGCGCACGTCGTCCGCGCCTTCGGCGCGCAATCCTTCGAGGACGCGTCGTGAGAGCGGCACGTGAGCTCCCGACAAGATCGACAGGCCCACGACGTCGACGTCCTCCTGCACCGCCTCGGCGACGATTTCTTCCGGCGTGCGCTTGAGCCCGGTGTACACGACCTCGAGGCCGGCGTCGCGCAGCGCCTGCACGACGACCTTGGCGCCACGGTCGTGGCCGTCGAGCCCGGGTTTGGCGATTAGGACTTTCATCGGAGCGGGTGCCGCGAGCCCGGCTCGATCCGCAGGTGGCTTGTCCTAGATGCGCGTGGCACCGACCTGCCCGATCCACCGTAACCGCGAGGCACCGACACGCCCGGTCTAACGTTGCCGTCGACGCGTGGCACCGTCACTCCCTGTCAACCGTAAAGGCTGCAAGATACCGCGCGTTGCCTTTCGGATCGTCGGCGACGCGGAGCGGTGCCAGACGCACGCGCTGCCCGATCTTCACCGCTGCCGGCGCGGCGCCCGTGACGACCGCGAACACCCGGTGGCCGTCGATCTTCACGATCGCGAAGACGCGCGGCCCGTCGAAGCCAGACGGCAGCCCCGTATCC
>JBKPCB010000105.1:0-33107 GCA_046727155.1 Candidatus Methylomirabilota bacterium
CTGCTCTTCGCGCTGCTCAGCGGGGCCTGCCTCCTCGCCTCCTTTCCCGGAGTCCGGCGCGGCTGGCCGATCGCGGCCGGGCTGCTGGCGGGCGGGGCGGTGCTCTTCCGCCAGGACGTGGGCGCCTATGCCGTGGCGATCGAGTTGGTCATGATCGGCGTCTGGCGCTGGCTCGGACGTCCGGCAGGCTTCGTCCCGTACGCCGTCGGGCTCGCAGCGGTCACCGTCCCTCCGGCTCTCTTCTTCCTCTGGAGCGTAGGGGCAACCGGACTCTGGGAGGCGCTGGTGGCCTACCCGCGCAGCGTCATCATCGCCCAGCTCACGATCCCCTTCCCCGGCCTCATCCCGGACTTCCGCGTGCTGTTCTCCGTGCTCGGCTGGCGCATGGGGCAAGTCGGGGCGGCATGGGGGCAGTGGACCGACTTTTACGTGCCGCCGCTCGCCTATGCGTGGACGATCGCGTGTGTCGCCCGGTCACTGTGGCGCGAGGGCCCGGCCGCGGCGGGCCGGCGCGAGACGTGGGCCCTCGTGTTCCTCACTGCCATCGGGCTCGCGCTCTTCGGGTATGCCTTCTACCGCTTCGACCCGATCCACGCCGTCGCGACCTTCGTGCCCACCGCCGCGCTCGTCACCCTCGGGCTATGGAAGGCGCTGGCGCCGCGACGGGTCGGGCTCGGCGCGATCGCGGCGGGACTGGCGGTGCTTGGGCTGACTTTTCTCTGGGTAGGCGTGCCGTTCAGCCGCTGGGCCGTCGGATCCCTCAAGTTCCGCCCGCCGCTCTGCGCGGCGCCACTTGCGCGGACGGGCTGTATCGATCTCGAGGAATACCAGCGCGGCGCCCTCGAGTACGTCGCCCGCTTCACGGTGCCGGGGGAGCCGATCTTCGTCGGCATCTCGCGCCATCACCCGACCCCGCAGGAGGACTTCAGCTTCTACTTTCTCGCGGACCGTCCGCCCGCCACACGGTTCCACGAGCTGCTCGCGAAGGAAGCGACCCCGGCGGCAATCCAGGAGGAGATGATCGAACGGCTCAGGCGGCCCGAGGTACGCCACATCGTCCTCTATGCGGGCTACAACGATCCAGAGCGCCCGGAAGGCGGCGAGGGCAGCGGCGCGCCGCTCTTCGACGCCTACGTGCGGACGGCCTTTCGGGTCATCGCGCGCTCGGGCTCCTATGCCATCCTGGAGAAGCGCTAGAAGTCGATCCGCCTCATGACGAAGCGGGGCAGCGCGCGGATGACCAGCATGATCCAGCGCCAGGGAGCCGGCGCGTAAACCACCGGAGAGCCTCGATCCATCGCCCGGAGGACGATTCCCGCGACGGCATCGGGCTCGCCCGTGAAGGGCGGCTCGGGCAGCCCTGATGTCATGCCGGTTCTCACGAAGCCCGGCTTGACGCAGACGACCTTCACACCCCGCGCGCCATAGGCGTAGCCCAAGCCATCGAGAAAGGCCGAGAGCCCGGCTTTGGAGGCGCCGTACAGGTAATTGCTCCGCCGCGCCCGGTCACCCGCCACCGAGCTGAACGCGCAGATGGTGCCGCCGCCACGCCGGGCGAGCCGTTCGGCCGCCATCTGGCAGAGAACAGCGGTGCCGGTGAAGTTGACGTGCAGGAGCCGCTCGAGCCGCGCCGGCTCCGCGGCCAGCTCGTCCTGCCGGCCGAAGAGACCGCCTGTCACGACGAGGGTGTCGAAGCCGCCCAATGCCCGGTCGGCCGCCTCGAGGGCATCGGCGAAACCGGCGGGCAGAGCCAGGTCGAGCGTCGCGACGGTCACCGGTGCCGGGGCTCCGCGGATTTCGAGGTCCCGGGCCGAGACGCGCAGCTCGGCCGGATCACGTCCCAGCAGGCAGAGCGCATCCCCGCGCCCGGCCATCCGGCGCGCCAGAGCGCGTCCCATGCCGCGCGTCGCGCCGACGAAGGCGGCCTTCACGCCGGGTCTCCGAAGAGCCGCACGGATTGCGCGGAGCGGAAACGCCGCCCCGGATCCCATTTGTCGCGGACCGCTTTCCATTCTCCGAGGCGCGGCGTCATGGCCGCGAAGTCCTCGGCGCGGGTGATCGCGTCCTTCGCGAGATAGACGCGCCCGCCTGCCGCGATCACGAGCGCGTTGAGCTCGTGCACGAGCGTGTCCGTGACCGGACCGCGATAGGGCAGGTCCAATGCCAGGGTGATGCCTTCCATCGGGAAGGACAGATAGGCATCGGCCGCCGGGCCGCAGTCCTTGATCACGGCCAGGAACGATGCCGCGCCGGCCGCCGCCAGGCGGTCGAGCAGGGCGGCCACGGGTGCGGCGCCGGCGGCCCGCGGCAGGACGCATTGGAACTGAAGGAAGCCGCGCGGGCCGTAGAGGCGGTTCCAGCCTCCGACCGCGTCGAGCGGATAGAAGAACTCCTCGTAGGAGACGAGCCGTCGTCGGAGGCGGCCGCCGTGGCTCCAGTGATAGGCGCGGTTGAATCCACGCATGAGCCAGGGATTGAGCAGCCACGCCGGCGCGTCCATCGGCACGCTTACCCGGAGACGCTCGCGCGGCGCCCCTCCGCGGACCTCGGCCCGCAATGCGTGACGGCCACGCATGAGGAGGCCCCGCCCGAGGTCGGCCGCCCGCGCGAAGCCGTCGATCCAGCCGACGGTATAGGGCCACTCGCCGGCGCTCCGGCGCAGGCCGTCGAGCATCGCCTCGAGCCCGCCCATGCCCTCCGTCTCGAGCACGATCCAGGGCGACTCGATCCGCCGGAGCCGCAGCGTCGCCTCGACGATGAGGCCGGTGAGGCCCATGCCACCCACCGTGGCCAGGAAGAGCTCCCGCTCCGCGGACGGGCCGCACTCCACTTCCCTGCCGTCGGCGGCGATGAGCTTCAGACGGTCGACGAACATGCCGAAGGAGCCGTCCCGGTGATGGTTCTTGCCGTGCACGTCGCAGGCGACGCAGGCGCCCACCGTGACGAACTTCGTTCCCGGTGTCACCGGCGGGAACCAGCCGCGCGGCACGAATACCCTGAGCATGTCGGCGAGGCTGAGCCCGGCTTCGCACGTGAGCTGTCCGGTTCCGGGATCGAAGGCGCGGATGCGATCCGCCCGCGTGGTCTCGATGACACGCCCGCCGGGCGCGGCCGGCACGGCGGCGTCGCCATACGCCCTCCCGAGCCCGCGCGGGAGCACGGGAAGATCATCGGGGGGGAGGCCCAGCCGCGCTGGCCGACCGACCCGCCCGGGCCGGACCGGATGCCGGCCCCAGCCGCCAACCGGCTCGAGTCGTGAAATGGCGTCGAAGCGCTCGACGCCGCTCAGTGGGCCCATGCCGGCCACGACCCGGTGCCGAGCGACGGCCCGTAGATGATCGCGATCAGCGCGACGATCCAGAGCACCGTGTTCACCAGCAGGGCGCGGTCGCTCAGCAGCAGATCGGAGGGATTGCCGCCCTGCTCGCGGCGGTAGAGCAGGTAGAGGTAACGGAAGACGCCGTAGAGCACGAACGGCAGGGTGAGCGGCAGCAGCCGCGTGTGGAACTTGGCCACGGTTTCGGGGGACATCGTATAGAGCGCGTAGGCCGTGACCGTCGAGGCGGTGACGACGGCGACCATCTGATCGAGGAATCCCTCGCTGTACTCGGCCAGGATGGGCCGGTGCGCCGCCGCCTCTCCCCGCAGCGTCCGGTATTCGTGGCGCCGCTTGCCGAGCGCCAGGAACAAGGCGATCAACACCGTGCAGATGAGCAGCCAGCCCGAGATCTCCACGTCCACCGCGACGGCCCCGGCCACGGCGCGCAGAACGAAGCCCACGGCGACGGTCAGCACGTCCAGGATCACGAGATGCTTGAGCCATGCCGAGTAGGCGATGAGCAGCGCCCCGTAGCCCACGGCCACCAGGCCGAAGCGATCCGAAAGCGCGAAGGCGGCCGCCAGGCTCGACACAAGCAGGAGGCCGCCCAGAGCCAGCGCCGCGCGCCGCGGGAGCGCACCCGAAGCGATGGGCCGCTGGCGCTTGACCGGGTGCCGACGGTCCTTGTCGATGTCGGCCACGTCGTTGAAGAGGTAGATCGCGCCCGACAACCCGCAGAAGATCACGAACGCGCCGACCGCGCGCCAGGCCAGCGGACTGAAGAGGTTCTGGGAGAAGATCAGTCCGGCGAAGACGAAGAGGTTCTTGACCCACTGGCGCGGGCGCAGCGACGCGACGACGGCGCTGAGCGTCTTCACGCGGGGTTCGGCAGGCTAGAGCCGGATGACGTGCGGATGGGCGCCCAACTGACCGGTGAAGTTCCGGGTGTCGACCACGAGCCGCGCCTCGGCAACGAGCCGGCGGGCGTCGAATTCCGAATGACCCGTCAGGACCACCACGAGATCGTACCGAGCCAGCTCCGCCTTGTCCCACGCCACGGCCGTCAGCCGGCGGCTCCCGACCTCCACGTGGGGGACGTGCGGGTCCGCGTATTCCACGTGGGCGCCGTGCACGAACAGCGCGTCGATGATCTCCAGCGCCGGCGAGTCGCGGACGTCGCCCACGCCGGCCTTGTAGGCCACGCCGAGCACGAGCACGCGGGAGCCCTTAAGCGGCTTCGACTGCTCGTTGAGCGCGTCGGTCGCCAGCTGCACCACGTAGGCCGGCATCCCGCGGTTGATCTCGTCGGCGAAGGCGATGAAGCGCGCCTCGTAGCCCGCCATCCGCGCCTTCCAGGCGAGGTAGTAGGGATCGCTCGGCAGACAGTGGCCGCCGATGCCGGGCCCGGGATAGAACGGCATGAATCCGAACGGCTTGGTCGAGGCCGCGTGGATCACTTCCCACACGCTCATGTCGAGCCGCCGGCACATGATGGCCAGCTCGTTGACCAGGGCGATGTTCACGCTGCGGAAGATGTTCTCGAACAGCTTCACCATCTCGGCGACCTGTGGCGAGGAGACCGGCACGACGCGCTCGATGATCTGGCCGTAGAGCGCCTGCGCCAGCTCGCTGCAGGCGGCGGTGACGCCGCCCACGACCTTCGGGATGCGCGTGAGGCCGTACGTGCGGTTGCCCGGATCGATGCGCTCGGGCGAGAACGCGAGGAAGAACTGCTCGCCGACGGCCATGCCGGCCCCGGTGAAGCGCGGCAGCAGCACCTCTTCGGTCGTGCCCGGGAAGGTCGTGGACTCGAGCACGACCAGCTGACCCGGCCGCAGGATCCCCGCCACGGCATCCGCCGCCGCGACGATGAAGGAAATGTCCGGCTCCTTGGATTTTCCGAGCGGCGTCGGCACGCAGATGACGATTGCGTCGGCTTCGCCCAGTGAGTCCACGGTGGACTTGACGACGAGGCGCTTGCCCCGGACAAGGACGGCCAGGTCGGCGCTCGAGACGTCCTCGATCGGGCTCACCCCGGCACCGATCCGCTCGGCGCGACTCGGGTCGACGTCGACCCCGATCACGGAGAAGCCGGTCTTCGCGAAGGCCACCGCCAGCGGCAGGCCCACGTATCCAAGACCGATGATCCCCACGGTCGCCGCGCGGCTCTCGAGCCGCTCCTTGAGCTCGGTTGCGATGGCGTTCACGCGGGATCCTCTAGCACACGCGCGCGACGGCCTGCTTGACGGCTCCGGCCGCGCGCCCGATTTGGTCGTCGGTCAGCTCGGGATAGCACGGCAGGCACAGCACCTCGGCCGCGGACTGCTCCGCGCAGGGGAAAGGGCCCGTCGCCTCAGCCCGGGCGAACGCGGGCTGCGCCGGGATGGTGCTCGGGTAGTGGATGGAGGTGCCCACGCCGAGCTCGCTCAGCGCGGCGGCCAGGGCGTCGCGTTTGCCTGTCCGCACGGTGAACTGGTGGTAGACATGCCATGCCGGCGGCCGCTCAACGGGCAGCGTCAGCGGCAGGCCCGCGAGCAGCGCCGCGTAACGCCGGGCGATGCGGCGGCGCGCATCGTTCCACTCGGCCAGGCGCTTGAGCTTGACGCGCAGGAGAGCCGCCTGCAGCTCGTCGAGCCGGCTCGAGTAGCCCAGTTCCAGGTGCGTGTACTTGCGGGGCGCGCCGTGGTCGCGCAGGAGACGCACCCGCTCGGCCACATCGTCGCGCGTGGTGAGCACCATGCCGCCGTCGCCGCAGGCGCCGAGGTTCTTGGTCGGATAGAACGACAGGCACACGGCGTCGCCCCACGCCCCGATCCCCCGATCGGCGTATCGCGCGCCCACGGCCTGGGCGGCGTCGGCCACCACTGCCAGCCCGTGGTTTTGGGCGATCGCGGCGACGGCGTCCATCGCGGCCGGCTGGCCATAGAGATGCACGGGCACGACGGCGCGCGTGCGCGGCGTAATGGCTGCCTCGAGCCGTGCCGGGTCGAGGTTATAAGTCTGGGGATCGATGTCGACGAAGACCGGTACGGCGCCCGCCATCACGATGGTGCTCGCGGACGCCACGAACGAAAAGGCCGAGGTGACCACCTCGTCACCCGGCTGCACCCCCACGGCCTTGAGCGCGAGCAGCAGGGCGTCGGTGCCGGAGTTGACCCCGACGCCGTGTCGGGCGCCGCAGAAGGCGGCCAGCTCGCCCTCGAGAGCCTGGCCCTCGGGCCCGAGGATGAAGCGGCAGGAGTCGAGCACGCGCCCCGCGGCCTCGAGCAGCTCGGCCCGAAGGGCATCGTGCTGACGCTTGAGATCGATCTGCGGGATCATCAGAAGCCCGCCGCCCGGGCCGTGCTACCGGTCTGGCCCACTCCCAGGAGGTTGATCGAGAAGCGGAACTCGTTTTCGTCCCGATGGCGGTTGATGTATTCGACCATAATCGCCCAGCAGTCAAAGCGCCAGTCGAAGCCGCCGCGGGCTTCGACCGGGAGACCGTTGCTCACGTCGAAGAAGGTGGCTCCGCGCAGGTCCAGATTGCGCGTGATCTTGGCCGTCACTTCGGCCCTGACGGTCCGCTGTCCCGCCTGCTCGTTGAAGCGCGGCCCAACGGAAACCGAGAAGTCGCGGAAGATGGCGGAGACGTCCGCGTTGGCCTCCCGCAAGCCGAGATCGTAGACATTGTACCGCGCGTCGGCGCGGAATTTGATCTGCTGGCTCGGCTGGATGCCCAGATCTCCGTAGAGGTCCCCGAAGGGCTGGCTCCTCGGGTTGAAGTTGTATGTCTGGCTCAGCACCAACCTCGCCAGCTCCCAGCGCACCGCCTGCGCGTCGGGGCCCGACACGGTCTTGGCGTTCAGCCGGTTGGTCATCGAATAGGTCACTTCGTTGGCCCGGCCCAGCCGGTCGATGCCCACGCTGCGCTCGTACCCAGGATCGATCCCGGTCCCCGTCCTATAGCCCGGGTCGTAGGTCGGCATGGCCTTCTGGTTGATGCCCCGGATTTCGATGAAGCTCGCGCGCGGCTCGATCAGATGCTGGAGCGCGGAGATGCCGCCGGCACCGTTCAAGATGTACACGCGCGAGATCCGGCTTTCGGCGTCGAGCCCCGCCTCAGCCTGCAGCCGCACCCGGTCGTCGTTGACGGAATCCTGGACGGTGAGGCCGTCCATGGTCAGGTGCTCGCCCACGACTCGCTGGTTGTAGAAGGTCGAGCGGCCGCCCAGGAATGGGGTGAGCGTGACGACGCCGCCGACGGGGATCGGCAGGAACAGCTTCGGGTGGACATCCACGCGCGGCCCTTCCGGCCCGACGAACCGGACGAACTGAGTGTAGGAGGAATTGACCTCGTAGAGGAGCCCCGGCAGTCCCGGCACGGGCTGGCGGATTCCCTGGAGGGTGATCTCGGGCACTCGTTGCAGCTCGACGGGCCGGGCCGTGGTGAGGTCCTGGTACCATTTCACATTGCCTACCAGATTCCAGGCATCCCATCGCTTGGTCAGGAAGACATTGGTCTCGGCGAACTGCCGTGCGCGGTCTTCGAGCCGGTTGGCATAGTGGCGGTAGACGAGATCGTCGCTGGTCACGTTCGCGTCGATTTTGAACGCGAGGCTGGGATCGATCTGCCAGGAGTGCCTGTAGGAGGCGTACCCGCGATTCTCCGGGAGGCCGATGCTGTCGCGCGTGCTGCGGAAGCCTTCGTTGATGCCGAAGCCGCTGAACTGCCCGCCGGCATCGCGGGACAGGATGTAGCGGTACTCGGCCTCGAGGCCGACGCCGCGCTTGGAGAAGGTGTCCAGCGACACAGTCATGTCCTGGCTGTCGCTGATGGCCCAGTAGAACGGCACCTTGGCGAAGTAGCCCTTGCGGGACGACTGGCCGACCTCGGGAAAGAGAAAGCCCGACTGTCGCTCGCGGCGAAGCGCGGCGGCGAAAAACGGCAGCCACGGCACGAGCGGCACCTTGCCCACCCAGAAGGACGCATCGGTTCCGTAGACGATCTCGTCCAGCTCGACGGTGGCGGAGCCAAGACGGAAGGACCACGTGGGGTCGTCGCCCTCGCATGTGGTGAACACGCCGCGGCGGACGTTGTAGACGCCCTCGCCCACCCGCTCCATCCGCTCCCCGGAGAGGCGGTAGTAGGGCGCCGAGAAGGCCGAGCCGTTGTAGACCACTCCTGTGCCCGTCTTGAGGTTGTAATCGATCCGGTCGCCGACCAACCGGTCGCCGCCGTCGAAGAACACGACCTTGCCCTGGGCCACCGCTTCTCCCGTGTCGCGGTTCAGTTCGACTCGGTCGGCCAGGAGCCGTGTATTGCCGCGCGTGATCTCCACATTACCCACGGCGATCGTGAGGTCCGTGGCGCCGCCGACTTGCTGGATCTGGTCGGCCACAATGTTCGTTTCCTGGCCGCCGGCCCGGATGGTGACCGGGCTCTTCTGAGGCGGGGCCTGGGCCCAAGCCGCCGGGGCCGAGGTAAGCAATAGCGTCGCGGCCAGCAGGAAGCCCGTGAGGCTCCGAACCGCGTTAGGGCGCAGCATTCCGCTGGCCTCGGTGGGCGTTGGGGGCATGGGCATCCATGCTATCAGCGGCCCGGAGTGCTACAAAGAATATCTTGTTTTTCAGGGGCTTGAGCCAGAATCTCCCCGATCAGAGAGAGAGACCCTGTCACACAAACTATAGGGGTTCGAGGAGACTGCATGGCCAGTGCTAGGGCCTCGCGCGAGGAGCTCGCGATCCGAGCGCGTGCACCGGCGGCGGGCAGCAGCCCTCGCAGGAATTCGGGCGCCGCCGCCCGCGGATTGGCGGGCGCGGTAAAAATCCACCGCTCGGCCAGCGGCTCGAGGGCGCCCAGGATGCCGGGAGCGTTCTTGTCTGAGAGCACACCCACCACGAACGTCACGGGCTGATCGGGAAAGTAGGCGCGCAAAGAGGCCGCAAGAGCGCGCGCGCCCGCCGGGTTGTGGGCACCGTCGAGGACCACGACGGGATCGCGCCGCAGCACCTGGAAGCGGCCCGGCCATTGAACGGCGCCCAAGCCTGCTCGGATCGCCGCGTCCTCCGCGTTGAGCTCATGGGCCGCAGCCGCCGCGAGCAAGGCATTGCCCGGCTGGTACACGCCGAGCGGCCGGCAGCGCGTGTCGTCGAGCCGCCAGCCGGGACCGGTCAGATCGAGGCGCTGCCCGTCGAGGCTCGCGGCGCGGACCGCAACGTGGAGCTCGCGCCCTTCGAGAAGCAGCGGCACGCGGGCCTCGGCGGCGCGCCGAACCAGCACGGCTTCCGCTTCGGGCGCCTGGCGCGCCGCCAGGGCCACGCCGCTCCGGATGATGGCGGCCTTCTCCCAGGCAATGGCGGTGAGCGTGGTTCCCAGGTATGCCTCGTGATCGAAATCGATTTGTCCCACCACCTCGATGATCGGCTCGCCGACGGTAGTGGCGTCGAGCCGACCGCCGAGCCCCACCTCGAGCACGGCGATGTCCACACCTTCGCGCGCGAAATGGTCGAGGGCGAGCGCCGTGGCCGCCTCGAACATGGTGGCGTCCAGCCTCGCCACCAGCGTCCCCAGGGCCTCGACGCCGTCCACCACATCGGCCTCGGAGATAGGCCGGCCCCCGACCCGGATGCGCTCCCGGAAGTCGATCAGATGCGGCGAGGTGTAGAGGCCGACGCGCCGGCCCGCAGCCTGAAGGATGGCCGCGAGCATCGCCGAGATCGAGCCCTTGCCGTTGGTGCCGCCGACCTGGACGATCGCGAAGGCCCGCTCGGGGTTGCCGATGGCGTCGAGCAGGGTGTGGATGCGCTCGAGCCCCTGCCGCATTCCCGCCAGCTCCCCGCCGCGCAGCGCGAGGATCCGGCTGACGGCTTCGTGATAGGTCATGCCACCGGCGCGGGGCTGCGGCCTGCGAAGAACGCGAGGATGCGGCGCAGGGTCTCCCGAAGCTCGCGCCGCTCGACCACGAGGTCGAGCTGGCCGTGCTCCAGCAGGAACTCGGAGCGCTGAAACCCCTCCGGCAGCGGCTGGCGAATGGTCTCGGCGATGACGCGGGGCCCGGCGAACCCGATCAGTGCGCGGGGCTCGGCCAGGATGACATCGCCAAGCATGGCGAAGCTCGCGGTGACGCCGCCAGTCGTCGGGTCCGTCAACAGCGAGACGTAGGGCAGCCGCTCGGCCGCCAGCCGCTGAAGCGCGGCCGACGTTTTGGCCATCTGCATGAGCGAGAGGATCCCCTCCTGCATGCGCGCGCCGCCCGAGGCGGAGACGATGATGAGAGGCAGGCGCTTCTGGATGCTGAGCTCGATAGCGCGCGTGAGCTTCTCGCCCACGACAGACGCCATGCTGCCGCCCAGGAAGGCGAACTCGAACACCGCGAGCGTCACCGGATAGCCTCCGACCCGGGCCAGGCCGGTGACGACGGCTTCCTCGAGACCGGTCTTGCTCCGGGCAGCCTTGAGCCGGTCGACGTACTTCTTCGTATCCTTGAACCCGAGCGGGTCGCGGGAGCGGAGCAGGGCTTCGCGCTCCTCGAAGGAACCCTCGTCCGCCAGGGAGGCGATGCGCTCGCGGGCCGAGATGCGGAACGGGTAGCGGCACTTGGGGCAGACCCGGCCTGCGCGATCCACCTCGGCGCGGTAGACGATCTCCTTACAGGAATCGCACTTGACCCAGAGCCCTTCGGCGATGACGATCTTCTTGGGCTGCGCCTCACCTTCTTCGTCCTTCTTCTTCCAGAACCACGCCATCGCTAGGTCCTCAGCGCCTTCTTCAGCGCGGCGATGAAATCGCCGACCTGCGCCAGCAGCTCCGGCGAGCCGCCGTACCGCTCCACCAGCTTGACGATGGCCGAGCCCACGATGACGCCATCGGCGAAGCGGGCGACGGCGGCCGCCTGCTCCGGGCCGCTGATTCCGAAGCCGACGCAGATGGGCTTGGTCGTGATCCCGCGGAGCGCGCGCAGGTGCTGGGCCAGATCGGGCGGGAGCTCCGCCCGCGTCCCGGTCACGCCGGTGAGCGACACCATGTAGATGAAGCTGCCGGTGGCCCTGGCGATCTTCCGCATGCGGTCCGGCGTGGACGTCGGCGCCACCAGATGGATCAGCTCGAGCCCGGCGGCCTCGGCCTCGATGTGCAACGGCCCCGCCTCCTCGGGCGGCAGGTCGGCGACAATCACTCCGTCGACCGCCGCTTCCACTGCGGTGCGGCAGAACGCCTTGAGCCCGAAGGCGAGGATGGGATTGTAATAGGAAAGAAACACGAGCGGCGCCGCCACCTCCCCGCGCATCTCCCTCACCAGCTCAAGCACCCGCGGTAGTGTTACCCCGCCCGCCAGAGCGCGCTGGGTCGCCCGCTGCACCACCGGCCCGTCGGCCAGTGGATCGGAGAAGGGGATGCCGAGCTCGATGATGTCCGCGCCGCGCTTGGCCGCCTCGATGACGAGCCGCCGCGTCACGACGAGCGACGGGTCGCCCGCCGTGAAGTACGGGATGAGCGCCCGCTCCCCGCGCTGTCTCAAGGTCGCGAACGTGGCCCCGAGCCGGCTCATGCTTTGCCCCCGTGGCCGTTTCCCTCGCCGAGCGCCTGGCCGACGGTGTGCACGTCCTTGTCTCCCCGGCCGGACAGCCCCACCACCACGCTCTGGGTCTTCTTCATCCGGGCGGCGGCTCGCATCGCGTAGGCCACCGCGTGCGCCGACTCGAGAGCCGGCATGATGCCTTCGAGCCGCGCCAGGGCCTGGAACCCCTCGAGCGCCTGGGTGTCCGTCACCGAGGCGTACTCGAAGCGGCCCACGTCCTTGTAATAGGAGTGCTCCGGGCCGACTCCCGGGTAGTCAAGACCCGCGGAGATCGAGTGCGCTTCGGCCACCTGCCCATCGTCGTTCTGGAGGACGTAGCTCATGCTGCCGTGGAGCACTCCCACCGCGCCGGCGCCGAGGGAGGCGCCATGCTTGCCACTCGACAGGCCGTGGCCGCCGGCTTCCACGCCCACGATGCGCACGCGCGCGTCGCGGATGAAGGGCCAGAAGAGCCCGATGGCGTTGGAGCCACCGCCGACGCACGCGACGAGGAGATCCGGGAGGCGCCCGATCGCCTTCTTGGACTGGGCGCGCGCTTCCTCCCCGATCACGCGATGGAAGTCGCGCACCATCATGGGATACGGGTGCGGGCCCATCGCCGAGCCGAGGAGATAGTAGGTCGTGCGCACGTTGGTGACCCAGTCGCGCAGCGCCTCGTTCACGGCATCCTTGAGCGTCCGCGAGCCGCTCTCGACCGGAATCACCGTCGCGCCCAGCAGCTTCATCCTGAAGACGTTGAGCGCCTGCCGCTCGACATCGACGCTGCCCATGTAGACCTCGCACGGCAGTCCCATCAGCGCGGCAGCCGTCGCCGAGGCGACTCCGTGCTGCCCGGCACCGGTCTCGGCGATGATCCGCTTCTTGCTCATGCGCACGGCCAGCAGCGCCTGTCCCAGCACGTTGTTGATCTTGTGCGCCCCGGTGTGGCAGAGATCTTCGCGCTTGAGGTAGATGCGCGCCCCGCCGCAGTGGTGCGTGAGCCGCTCGGCGAAGTAGAGCGGCGTCGGCCGCCCCGCGTAGGTCGAGAGCAGGTGCCTCAGCCGGCCACGAAACCGGGGGTCGCGCCGGGCGACCCGATACGCCTTGTCCAGCTCGATCAATGGCGCCATCAGGGTCTCAGGGACGAAGCGCCCGCCGAAGCGGCCGAAGTGACCGGCGGCATCCGGAAGCGCGGCGGGATCGAGACGGAGCCGGCTCATGCGGACCCCGCGAGGGCGCCCTTGGCCCGGATCACGAAGCGCCGGACCTTCTCGGGATCCTTCTTGCCAGGGTAGGCTTCGACCCCCGAGTTGACGTCCACGCCATAGGGCCGGACGCGCCGGGCGGCATCGGCCACGTTATCAGGGGTGAGCCCGGCGGACAGGATGATGGCGCGGCGGCCCGCAGCCTCGCGCGCCAGCGCCCACGGGATCGGCTCGCGGGCTTCGCCCTCGCTCCAGCGCGCCGGCGAGTCGAGGAGGAACGCGGCGACGCGGTAGCGGCTCATGGCCTCGAGGTCGGCCGCGGCCCCGACCTTGATCGTCTTGATCACCGGCAGCCGGTGGTCGGCGAGCGCCTCGGGCGGCTCGTCGCCGTGGAACTGGAGCGCTCCGAGCCCGCACTGTTCCGCCACCGCTTTGACGTGGCCGGGCGCGTGATCCCAGAACACGCCGACCGGCGTCACGAAGGGGGGCAGCTGGGTGATGATGCCGGCCGCCCTCTCCGGCGCGACGAAGCGCGGCGTGCCCTCCACAAAGATGAAGCCGAGCGCGTCGGCGCCGGCGGCCACGGCCATGCGCGCGTCTTCCGTATTGGTGATCCCGCAAATCTTCACGCGGATCACGAGGGAGCCTCGTCGAGCAGCAGCTCGCGCATCTTGGCCCGCACGTCGGGCGCCTTGAGCAGGGCCTCGCCGACCAGCACCGCGTGGGCCCCGGCGCGCGCCACGCGCTCCACGTCCGCCGCCGACGAGATTCCGCTCTCGCTCACCGCCACGGGTCCCGGAGGAATGAGCGGCAGCAAGCTCAGTGACGGCTCGAGCGTGGTCGTGAGCCTTTGCAGATCCCGGTTGTTGACGCCGATCACGGGCGCGCTCACGCGCAGCGCCTGCTCGAGCTCGCCCGCCGTGTGGACCTCGACCAGCGTCCCCAGCCCCACACCCTTGGCGGCGTGGAGCAGGTCTCCGAGCGCGGCGCCGTTGAGCGCGGCCGCGATGAGCAGGACGGCGTCCGCCCCGGCCGCGCGCGACTCCCAGAGCTGGTACTCGTCGAAGATAAACTCCTTGCGGAGGATCGGCACGCGGACCGCCCGCCGTACCGCAACCAGGTCCTCGAGGCTGCCATTGAAATACTTCGCGTCCGTCAGCACCGAGACGGCCGCGGCGCCCGCGCCCGCGTAGGTCTCCGCCTGGGCGCCGGGATCGAGATCCGCGCGGATCACGCCCTGGGACGGGGACGCCTTCTTGACCTCGGCGATGAGCCGGACGCGCTGCCCGGCCGCCGGTCTCAGCGCGGCTTCGAAATCCAGCGCGGCGGGCAGCCCGCGGCAGTCGCCCTCCAGCGCTCCCAGCGGGCGGCGGGCGCGGCGCTCGACCAACTCGGCTCGCTTGTGAATGACAATGTCGTCCAGGACGCCCATGCCATCACCCGGGCCTAGAAATCCGACCGCAGCCCGCGGTCCCGGGTCGGGTTGATGGCGATGCGCGACATTTGCTCCAGCACGTGCTCGCGGATGGTCCTCGGCGGTGGCAGGTCGCGCGTGATCCGGCCGCCCGCGATGAGCGGTTTGAGCAGCGCTTCGGCCGGCCGCCCGTCCGGCGCGAGCGGCGCCGGCTTCGAGGCGGAAAGCACGACATTCTCCACGGTCCCGGGCATCCGCCAGACCTGCTTCGAGCCTGATCGCTTGCCGCGCTTGGCCATCGGCCGACCCTCGATCTCCATGATGTCGAGGGCGAAGGAGAGCACCGGCGCGTTGGCGATGGACGTCCCGACGCCGTAGCCGTCCACGAACGGGTTCAGCTTGAGGATCTCGTACTCGTCGATACCGCCCGAGGCCAGGATCTTCACGTGCTCGAAACCGCGGATGTCGAGCTCCCAGCGGACTTCGCTGAGGATCTGATAAAAGTCGCCGCGGCGGGACGACGGCGTGTCGAGGCGCACCGCGTAGAGGTCCTTGCCGAGAGCCTGGGCCACGCGGATCGCCTCGAACTTCTCGTCCTGGAGCGTGTCGATGAGCGCCACCCGCCGCACCTTGGGATCGACGACCTCATGGAAGGCCTTGAGCGCCTCTACCGTGTCCCCGAAAAGGAGCACCAGCGCGTGAGGGATGGTGCCGGTTGGATCGGCGTCGATCAGCTCGGCGGACTTCGTGACCGCCACGCCGTCGCAGCCGCCCACGAAAGCGTTGCGCTCGATCATGGGGGCCAGTGCCGGATGCATGCGCCGGGCGCCGAAGGAAATCACCTGGCGATCGCCGGCCGCCCGCTTGCACCGGGCCGCCTTGGTCGCAATCCCGGATGCCTGGCAGAGGAAACCCAGCAGCGCCGTCTCGTACTGGGCCCACTCCGTGTAGACGCCCTCGATCACGAGCACGGGCTCGTGGGGCCCGAAGAGCGTGCCCTCATCCATCGCCGTGACGTCCACGGGCAATCCCTCGAGCAGCGCGGCCGCCTCCTCGAGCCCGGCCAGGACGCCGAAGGTCCAATCCGGCTGGGGAAAGCTCTTGAGGCGGATCTCGGCCTTGACGCGCTTGGTAATCCCCTTGGCCTTGAGGATCTGGACGGTGCGCTCGAAGTAGACGTCGGAAACCTCACCCGCCTTGATCTCGGGTTCGGATGCGACGTGGAAGGGGCGCTTGGGATGATTCGCCATACGGATTCGGGGCCTCCAACCACCCCGGAGTGGACGGATTGTCCCAGAAAGGCCGGGGGAAGTCAATCAAGGGCGGCGGCGCCAACGCGCGCAAAGGCCCGCGTTACAAGACGTTTCTGCTACTGCCGGCAGGCTAGAGGTCCAGGGACTTCAGGTAGGCCCGGAACGCATCAGACAGGTCGGGACGAGCCAGGGCGAATTCGACGGTGGCCTTGAGGAATCCAAGCTTCTCGCCGGTGTCGTGGCGCTTGCCCTCGAACTCGACGGCATAGATGGGCCGCCGGCCGCGCAGCACGCGCAGGCCATTGGTGAGCTGGATCTCTCCGCGGGAATCCGGAGGCGTGTCCTCCAGGATGGGGAAAAGATCGGGCGTCAATACGTAGCGGCCGATGATGGCCAGATCCGAGGGCGCGTCCCGGGGGTCCGGCTTCTCCACCAGATCGCGGACCTCGTACACGTTTCCCCCGAGACCGCGGGCCGCGATGACGCCGTAACGCCCGATTTCCTCGCGCGGGATGCGCATGACGGCCAGCACCGGGCCCCCGTGGCGCTCGAAAACGTCGAGGAGCTGGCGCATGCAGGGTACGCGCGACACGATGATGTCGTCACCGAGGAAGACGCCGAAGGGCTCGTTGCCGACGAGGGGGCGCGCGCAGAGGATGGCGTGACCCAATCCGAGCGGCTCCTTCTGGCGCACGTAGGACACGGAGGCCATCTCTGAGATCGTCTTGATCTGGGCCAGCTCTTCCATCTTGCCGCGGTCCTGAAGGTAGTACTCGAGCTCGAAAGCCGCGTCGAAATGATCCTCTATGGCGCGCTTGTTGCGTCCGGTAACCAGGATGATCTCGTCCAGCCCTGACGCCACGGCCTCCTCGACGACGTACTGGATGGTGGGCTTGTCCACGAGCGGCAGCATCTCCTTCGGCTGCGCCTTGGTGGCTGGCAGGAACCGCGTGCCGAGCCCGGCGGCGGGAAAGACGGCTTTGCGAATACTCATGGGGCGGCCTTGCTCTGAAGATACACGACACGCTGCGGAAACGGAATGCCCTCGCGCTCGAAGGCCTCCTTGATGCGGCGGCGGAGGTCCTGCTCGGCCTCCTCGCGCCGGCGCGCGTTGACCTTGATCATCAGCCGGAGCTGCAGATCGCTTTCGCCGAACCGAATGACGCCCTGGGCTTCGGGTGGCTCGAGTGCCAGCCCGGTCTCTTCGGCCCAGGCACGGCCGACGCGCTCGAGGACACTGAGCGCGCGCCCCACGTCGCTCTCGTAGCCCAGGCTCACGTCCACCACTGCGCGCGCCCACCCGCGCGTGTAGTTGATGAACTGGGTCAGCTCGCCGTTGGGAACGATGCGCTGGGCCCCGTTGAGGAGCCGCATTTTGGTCACGCGGAGGCCGATGGTCTCGACGGTTCCCGTGTGCCCACCCACCTCGATGACGTCTCCCACCCCGACGAGCCCTTCGAACAGGATGAAGAAACCGGTGATGACGTCCTTGATGAGCGTCTGGGCACCGAGTCCTATCGCCAGCCCCAGGACTCCGGCCGAAACGAGCAGGGCCTGGATGTCGACGCCGACCTCGCGGAGGATCACGACGAGCGCGAGGAAGGATAGGGAGTAGAGCGAGAGGTTCTTCATCAGCGGCCGGAGCGTTTGGGCGCGCTGCACCTTCCCGAGATCGTCGACAGCCGTCTCGAGCGGCCGGAGGATGCGATCCACCAGATGGCTGGCGCCCCGATAAAGCAGGACCGTGATCAGCAGGTAGGTCAGGATGACCAGCAGCCGGGAGATGACCGAGACGACGGGCTCTTCCAGATGCGTGAGCCGCCCCACGAGCGCGGCGACGGCTTCCGCCAGGGAACTCATGCCGACGGGATGCCGTCCTCCGCTGTCCGGACCTGGATCTTGAGCTTCTTGACCCGGTACCAGAGGCTGCGCTCTGAAATCCCGAGGATCTTGGCCGCCCGGGCCTGCACGCCGTTGGCTTTCTGGAGGGCGTCGAGGATCGCGCGGCGCTCCCACTCTTCGAGCGCCTCGTCGAGCGAGCCGCCGAGCGCGGGGCCGGCGTCCGCTCCGGGCTGGGACTGGGCGCCGCGCTGGACAGCGGGTGGCAGATGTTCGGGCAGGATCGTGCCGTCGGAGAGCACCATCGCGCCCTCGAGCACGTGCTGGAGCTCGCGGATATTGCCGGGCCAGGCGTAGGTCCAGAGAGAGCGCAGTGCCTCGGTCGAGACCGTCGCGGGCTGGCGCCAGAGCCGCTGTGCGGCGCGCTCGAGCAGGTGAGTCACGAGCAGCGGCAGATCGTCGATCCGCTCGCGCAGGGCCGGCAGCCGCAGTCGCACCCCCTGCAGGCGATAGAAGAGATCCTGGCGAAAGGTCCCCTGTGTCACGGCGACGTCCAGATCACGATGGGTGGCCGCGATAACGCGCACGTCGGCCGTGATCGACCGGGTGCCGCCCACGCGCTCGAACTCCCGCTCCTGGAGCGCGCGGAGAATCTTGGACTGCATCGCCAAGGGCATGTCGCCGATTTCGTCGAGGAAGAGCGTGCCGTCCTTGGCCAGCTCGAATCGGCCGGGCCGCGCGCGGATGGCGCCGGTGAATGCCCCGCGCTCGTGGCCGAACAGCTCGGACTCGAGCAGGCCCTCTGGGATCGCGGCGCAGTTGACCGGGATGAAGGGGCCGTCCTTCCGGGAGCTCAGCCGGTGGATGGCCCGGGCCAGAACCTCCTTGCCGGTGCCGCTTTCACCCTCGATCAGCACCGTGAGGTCCGTGGGCGCCGCGCGCTGCGCCATGTCGAGCACCCGCTTCAGGGACTCGCTGCGCCCGATCAGCTCCTCGAAGCCGGTGCCCTGCCCGGCGCGCAGGGCCTTGACTTGAAGCTGCAACCGTCGCCGGTCCAGCGCGCGCGCCACCACAACCTGGAACTCGGCCATCTTCAGCGGTTTGGTGAAAAAATCGTACGCCCCGCGCGTGATGGCCTCCATGGCGACCTGGCGGGTGCCGTGCGCGGTCATCACGATAATGGGCGTCTCCGGCGCCAGGTCGCGGCACTTGGGGAGGGCGTCGAGGCCGTCCATGTCGGGCAGGCGCACGTCGAGCAGGATGAGGTCCCACGCCCCGCCTCGGAGCTTGTCCAGGAGGCTGCCCGCGGTCGGGGCCACCTCGACCTGGTAATCCTTGCGGACGAGGGCCTCGCGCAGAACGAACGCCAGGTCTTCGTCGTCCTCGCAGATGACGATATGCTCGGCCATGGACTAGGCCTTCCCCGCCGCCAGCACCGGCGCGGTGGTTGGCAGATCGACGACGAACGTCGTGGCTTCGTCGCTGCCGAACTCCAGCCGCAGGCTGCCGCGGTGCGCCTCGACGATCTGGCGGGCAATGGCCAGCCCGAGACCCGTGCCGCGCGCCTTGGTCGTAAAGAAGGGATGGAAGATGCGCTCGCGGAGCTCGGGCGGAATGCTCGCGCCCGGATTGCGGACGAACACGCGGACGCGATCGGGGCCGTCGGTCTCGCTCCAGATGTCCACCGTGCCGTTGTCGGGGGCCGCCTCCAGCGCGTTGCGGATCAGGTTGGTGAACACCTCTCCCAGCCGGAAGGGATCTCCCCAAATGGGCGGCAGCGACGCCGGATCGTCGAAGGACACATGCAGCCGCGGGTCTTTCGGCAGCATGGCCATCAGGTCGTCGAACAGGTCGGGGATGGCCACCGCCTGCCAGGTTTCCGGCTCCGGGTGGCTCAACGTCAGCAGGTTTTCCACGAGGCGGTCCTGCCGGTCCACCGCCTGCAGGACCCGATCGATATACTGCCGACGGGTGTCGGACTGGGGGAGGTCGGCCTGGAGCAATTCCAGCAGCCCGCGGATCGTCGCCAGCGGCGTGCGGATCTCGTGGGCAATACGCGCGGCCAGCCCGCCCAGGAAGGCAAGCTGGTCGGCGCGGCGGATCTCGTCCCGGATCCGGCGCTTCTCGGAGGCGTCGCGGAAGACCAGTACCTGAGCGGTCGATGCGGCGCCCCAGTCCCGACGCTGTGTCGTGATCTCCAGCAGGAGCGAGACGCCCGCCGTCGTCGTCACGGCCACCTCGTTGAGCTGCACGCGATGGCCGGCCTCCGGCGTGTCCTCGAGCAGGCGCGCCAGTGATTCGTTACCAGCCTCGAGCGGAAACGGCCCGCCGGCGGTCAGGATCGGGATGCCCCGGAACCGCTCGAGCTTGAGGCCCAGCACCGCTTCGGCCGTCGTGTTAAAGGAAAGCAGTGCTCCCTTCGGATCGAGCAGCACCATGCCTTCGGGGAGCCGCGCGAGGATGTCGCTGTCCCGCACGAAGCGATCCATGGACAGGGTGAGGCGACCCACGGCCGCATCCAGGGCTCCCAGTTCGTCCCGGACCCGGGCCGGCGGCGTCGTCCCGGTCTGCTGGGACAGCGCCTCGGCCCGCTCCACGATGCCCCGAATGCGCCCCGCGAACCGCATGCCCACGAAGAGGCCGCCCACCGCGGCCATCGCCCCGGCCACCGCGGCACCGGTGAAGAGCAGGACCGTGAGCTGAGTCGCCTGGTGGCTCGACAGTTCGCTGGCGAATGGGCGGGCCAGGTAGAGGAGCAGCAGGCCGCTGAGAGCGGCCGACACCAGCATCAGCAGCGAGAAGACGACGTACAGTCGGAGCGAGACGCGATACGCGGAGGTCGGGACCGCCATCGCGCCTGGCCCGACCCTACTTCGCCTGACCCTGCAGCGCCTTGCCGAGCATGAAGATCGGCATGTACAGAGCGAAGATGATGCTGCCGGCAATACCGCCCATGATCACGATCATCAGCGGCTCGATCAAGGTCGAGAGCGTGGCCACCGTTTGGTCGACCTGCTGCTCGTAGTACTCCGCGGCCTTGGCCAGCATGGAAGGCAAGGTCCCGCTCTCCTCGCCGGTGGACACGAGCTGGGTGACCATGCCGGGGAAGTGCCCGGTCTGGCGCAGTGTCTCGGCAATGGTGCCACCGTCACGCATGCGCTGCGTCGCGGCGGCCAGCGCCTCCTCGATGATGACGTTGCCGACGACCCGGGAGACGGTCTCCATCGCCTCCATCAGCGGGATGCCGGCGTTGAGCAGCACCGAGAGCGTCCGGCAAGTCCGGGCCATGATGGCCTTCCGGATCAGCGGGCCGAAGATCGGCATCCGCAGCCGCACCTTCGCGAAGAAGTGGTTCCCGACATTGGTCTGGGCAAAGGCGAAGAGCACGGTGAGGGTGAAGACGAAGCCGAGGAAGACCAACAGGAAGTAGTCCCGGAAGGCGTCGCTGACCCCGATCAGGATGCGCGTCGGCAGGGGCAGCATTGCGTTCGCCTTGGCATACACGCCCTGGAAGACCGGAACGATCTTCAGGATCATGATGATCACAATGAGGATCGCCACGGTCAGGATGACGGCCGGGTAGGTGATCGCGCCCTTGATCTTGCGCCGTAGCGTGTCCGCCTTCTCGAGGTAGGTCGTCAGCGTGTCGAGGACCACGGGGAGCGAGCCCGAGACTTCGCCCGCCCGGACGATTGACACGTAGAGCGAGTTGAAGATGTGCGGGTGACGACCCAGAGAATCGGCGAAGGTCGAGCCGCTCGTGATCGAATCCCGGATCTCCTCAAGCGCTTTCCTGAAGTTCTTGTTGGCGGCCTCCGCGGCGAGAGCGGTGAGAATGCGCACGAGGTGGAGGCCGCCGCCCAGCATCGCGGCCATCTGGCCCGTGAACAGCACCAGAGTGCCGATCTTCACGCCCGTCGAGAAGCGCTTGAGCGAGAGACGGAAACCCTCGAGGATGGGCCCCACGCTCATGCCGGCGCCCATGGCCCCGCCGGCGGCCGGCTTGAGCGCCAGCACCGTCTGCCCTTGCTCGCGGAAGCGGATGATCAGATCCGCCTGCTCCTGGGCTTCTGCCCGGCCGCGCACCACGGTGCCGCGCCGGTCCGCCACTTCGTATTCGAATACGGGCATTGTCCTAATCCTGGTCGGCCACCACGGCGAGGACCTCTTCCAGCGAGGTATGTCCTCGGGCCGCGTGGCGGAATCCCGACTGTTTGAGGCTCGTCATTCCAGAGTCCTTGGCGTACTTCTGGATCGTGTCGCCGTCCGCCCCGTCGATGACCATGCGGCGCACCTCGGCGGTGACCGCGAAAACCTCGTAGAGCGCCATCCGGCCCGCGTACCCGACGTTTCGGCAGCTCTCGCATCCACGCCCCCGGTATAGGACCTTGGGGCCAGGGTCGGGCGCGAAGAGCGCCAGCTCGTCGGCGGACGGGGTGTACGCCTCCTTGCAGTCCTTGCAGACCTTGCGCACGAGCCGCTGGGCCGCCGCGATGCTGACCGCGGACGCGACGAGGAACGGCTCCACGCCGATGTTCACGAGCCGAACCAGCGTCGAGACCGCGTCGTTGGTGTGCAGCGTGGAGAGCACCAGATGGCCGGTCAGCGCCGCCTTGACGGCGATCTGGGCCGTCTCCTGGTCGCGGATCTCACCGATCATGATGATGTCGGGATCCTGGCGCAGGATCGCCCGAAGCGAGCGTGAGAAGTCGAAGCCGATGTCGCTCTTGACCTGCACCTGCTGGATGCCCGGCTGACGGTACTCGACCGGATCCTCGACGGTGACGATGTTCTTGCGGGGCGACTTGATCGCCTTGATGGCCGTGTGCAGGGTCGTGGACTTGCCGCTCCCGGTCGGCCCGGTCAACAGCACCATGCCCCACGGCCGGCGGATGGCCTTCATGAAGGCCTCGCGCTGATCCTCCTCGAAGCCGAGGTTCTCGAGTGTGTACCGCTCGACAACCGCCTCCTTGAACAGGAGGCGCAAGACCACCTTCTCCCCGTACACCGTGGGGAGCGAGGAGACGCGGAAGTCCACGTCCTGGCCGTGGACGCGCGTGGAGAAGCTGCCGTCCTGCGGCAGCCGGCGCTCGGCGATGTCCAGCCGCGAGATGATCTTGAGGCGCGAGACCACCGCCAGGTGAAGCTGGCGCGGGACCTCGAGCAGATCGAAGAGCAGGCCATCGATGCGGTAGCGCACGCGCGTCCGATCCTCGTGGGCCTCCACGTGAATGTCGGAGGCGCCGTCCATCGCGGCCCGGGTGAGGATGTAGTTCACGACGCGAACCACGGGCGGATCGTCGGCCTGGGTGCGGAGGGTCTTGAGGTCCTCCGTCAGCTCGGCGGTGGCCGTGATGTTCAAGTTCAGGCCCAGGTCATTGCGCAGGGCTTCGTCGATGCCTTCCGTCGACACCATCCGCCGGTACATCTTCTCGATGGCTTCCTGGATGGCGCTGCCGGGACCGATCTTGAAGTCGACTTCCAGGCCCGTGGCGCGGCGGAGATCGTCCAGCGCCACCACGTTCAGGGGATCGGCGGTCGCAACGATGAGCTTGCGACCCTGCCGGTGGGCGGCGATCACGCCGTGCTGACGGGCAACCTCCTCCGGCACGAGCCTGACGACGTTCATATCGAGCGTCTGGAGCTCCTGCCGGGTGATCGCTTCCTTGCGGAACTGGGCGCCGAGGTACTTGAGCAGCACCTCCTCGTCGATCAGCTTGAGCTCGATGAGGACCTGGCCCAGCCGCTCACGGGTCTTGCGCTGCCGCTCGAGGGCGGAGTTGAGCTGCTCCTGGGAGAGCACGCCGTCGTCCACCAGCATCTGCCCCAGGCTGCTCCAGCCGCGGCGCTCCGGCGCCGTGCTCATTCGCAGCTCCTCCCGTTCGACTGCAACTCGCCCAGTCGCCGGGTCACGTCCTGGCGATACGAGTTGGACCCGTCGATCTGGCTGAGGAAGCTGCGGTAATGCAGAGCCGCTTCGCGGCAGCGCCCCTGGCCGTCGAGAGCCACGGCAAGATTGCGGTGCGCCTCGGCGTGGCTCGGCTGCGCGCGCAGCGCCCGGCGGAGCGCGCCGACGCCTCGCGTGATCTCGCCCTGGCGGATCAGCACGACGCCGAGACCGTTCCACGCGTCCGCGTCGGCGGGGTCGAGATCGAGCGCTTTCGTGAGCAGGCGATTGGCTTCCTCGAAGTCACGGTCACGCGCGGCGGTCAGGCCCTCGTCGATCAGCGCGCGCGCACGAAGCCGGCCGCTCGGAACGGGCGCGGCGACGGGCGCGGTGACTACCGCCTCGGCTGCCGCGGGGAGCGACGGGACAGGCTTCGCTCCGGGCACTGGCGCCGGAAGCATGGTGGTGCCCCCTTCTCGGAAGGATGGCGCCTGGGGGCGGAACAGAACGGCTGTCGCGAAAGCTCCCATCATCCCTACAATAACCAAAGGCGCGACCAGATACCATATCCCCTTCCAGGCCCTTGGAGCGGGGCTGAGGCTGGGAATACCCCCAACCCCTTGGGGTCGCGGCGCCTGCTTATCCATCCTCATGAGCCGATCGGCCAGGCGACTCATCGCGGGAAATTCACCGGGTGCGCTCCCAGCGGGCGCGGGTCCGTCAGAGTCGGATTGAAGCGGCCCCCGGTCACCCGCGCGAGGGCCATCGTCGTCCGCGGGCCGACGATGCCGTCCTCGGGTAGCTGCATGTCACGCTGGAATCGCTGGACGGCTTGCTGAAGGCGACCCTCGTAGCTTGCCGGCAGCGGTGGGCTCAGATAGCCGAGCTTCTGCAGTCGCAGCGCCAGGGTGGCGAGCACGGTAGGCGACATCGCTTGCACGGGATCGGATGGGAGCAGATCCACGTTTCGCCAGACGATCCAGGCTGAGCGCGTCCACGTCGCCTCGAGGCCGTCGCTTCGAAGCCGAACGTCCTCCCCCGCTGGCCCGACCAGGATCACCGTTTCGCCTTCCACGCGCCGCAGCAGGTACGGGCGCCAAGTCGGCGGCTCGAGGACCTCGACCAGCGCCGGCAACCCGATGGCCCGCAGCTCCGCCAGCGACGTGTCCGGCAGGAATGTCGCGGCGAGCTGATAACGTGCCGCAATCGCCTCAATATCCGGGGCTCCATCGGATGCGACTGGCCAGGCGGCGAGGGCGGTGGCGGTAAGATCGTCGTCTACGCCCCACAGCCGGAGCGCGCGGGCCAGCAGAGCGCGAACGGTGTCCCACGTGACGGGCGCGGGCAGCGGCCGCGGCGCGGGCGCCGCCACCGCGACGGGGAGCGGAGTTGCTTCCTGCCCTGTCGGCGCCGGCGCGGGCGCCGCTACAGGCGGGGTGGCAGTGGCTACAGGGCCGGGAGGCGCAGCGGCCTTGCTCATCGCGACGGAGCGAAGCGGCAGGAGCGACCAGCCGCGCCAGTAGGCGGTGGAGCCACCCGCGATGACGAGGCCGACGAGCACGCAGGCGGCGATCGTGGCCGGGCTCAGCCCGTGTCGCGGCATCCAACTCTTCGGGTGCCGCCGACGCCCGGTCCGGCCGCCTTCCAGATTGCCGATCGCGGTCGTGACCAGCGCGGGCGTGACTTCCCTCACCCGCGTGCTGAATGCGGCCATCAGCGCGCGGTCGCACACCATATTGATCACGCGAGGAATGCCGCGGCTGTACCGGTGGATCCGCGCCATCGCGCTGCGAGTGAACGGCACGGCGCCGGGCAATCCGGCGATGCGCAGGCGGTGCTCGATGTACCGGAAGGTCTCCTTCTTCGGCAGCGGGGCCAGATAGCAGCGGATGGCGATGCGCTGGTCCAGCTGGCGCAGCTCGCGGAGCTTGAGCTTTTCTTCGAGCTCGGGCTGGCCAACGAGGACGATCTGGAGGAGCTTGCGCGTCGCGGTCTCGAGGTTGGAGAGCAAGCGGATCTGCTCGAGGGACTCGACGCTCATCTGCTGCGCTTCGTCGACGATCACCACCACGGTCTTGCCTTCGCTGCCGGCCGTCAGGAGGTATTGCGAGAGCGTCGTCATCAGCTCGCCCCGGCTGGCGCCGCGGCGCTCCACCCCAAGGTCGTCGAGGATGGTTCCGATCAACTCGGAGTCGGAGAGGTGGGGATTGAGGACCAGGGCGCTCTGGACGTCGTCGGGCAGCTCGCGCAGCAGGGCGCGACACAGCGTGGTCTTGCCGGTGCCCACGTCGCCGATCAGGGCCATGAGCCCTTTTTGGCTCGTGATGCCGTAGAGCAGCGAGGCGAGGATCTCGTGATGGCCCTTCGACCGCAGCAGGAAGCGCGGGTCGGGGGTCAGGACAAACGGCGGGTCCTCGAGGCTGAAATACGCCTCGTACACCGATGCTTACCTCCCGACGGGGGCCTTCGAGTCGAGCACCGAGGGCGTGATGATGACGATGAGATCCTGGGTGTCGGTGTTGATTTCCCTCGCCTTGAACAACCAACCCAAAAGCGGGATGTTGCCGAGCAGCGGCACCTGCCGGATCGTGCGCGTGTTGTTGTCGGTCAGGACGCCGCCGATCACCAGCCGCTCGCCTTCGCGCACGACCACCTGAGTGTCGGCTTTCCGCCTGAAGAGCGGCGGGTTGCTCGTGCCTGGCAGAGTGGCGGCGAAATCGGGCTCGTCGTTGTTCACCAGCACCTTCATCCGGATCTTGGTCTCGCTGTCTTCCCTGATCACATTCGGGGTGACCTGGAGCGAGAGCAAGGCTTCCTTGAACTGCACCTGCTGGGTGCCGAGCGCGGCGCTGCCCGTGCTGTACGGGACTTCAAAGCCGCGCTGAATCAGCGCCGCGGTGTTCTCCACGGTCACGATCTTGGGCTCGGCCAGGATCTTCGCCTTGCCCTTGGCCTCGAGCGCCTGGAGGGCCAGGTTCAGATTGTAGTCCCGCGCCACGATCCCGAAGAGCGCGTTGAGCGCGGGAGACGCGAGCGTCGGCAGCGTGGACGTCGGCAGGTTGACGATATTGCCACCGACCGGCAGGCCACTGGACGGCGAGACCGGAAGCAGTCCGCTGCCGGTGAAGTTCGGGTTCTGGGTATACGTGCCCTGGACCCCGGTGCCGAGTCCTGAGCTGACCGCCGAGCCGAACCCGGTGCCGATCAGCGCCGGGTCTCGCCCAGCCACCGGTTGACGGATCAATGCGCCGCCCCATTGGATGCCCAACTGAAGAAGCGAGTTCTGGGTGGTGATCACCATTTGCGCGGCGATGTGGATCTGGGGCAGCGGGATGTCGATCTTCTCCTTGATCAGCTTCTTGAGCCGCTCAAGATCATTTTCGAAGTAACGGATGAAGACGGAGTTGGTCGGCTTGTGGGCTTCGACCGCCAGTCCAAAGGCAAGCACGTCACGCCCGCTTGGTCCAGGCTCGGCTGCTGCCACGGTCGCAGGCGCCGGCGCCGGGGCTCCGGCCGATCGATCGGGGATGTTCACGGGCGGGGCGGGCTGGTACTGCGGCGGCAGGTACTGCTGGCCGACACCACCCGTGCTCCGCAGCCCCAGGATGGCGCGAATGGTAGCCGCGGCCAGTTCGGCGTCCGCGTATTGGAGCTTGATCATCTCTTCCTTGACCGGCCCGCGCTCCTTGACCAGCTCGGCCTCGCGGTCCTTGGCCTCCGCCTCCCGGATTTTGACGCGGGCGTCGGCCTCCCTGACCTTGAGCTCGGCCTCGCGCACCTTGCCCGCCACCGAGGCGCCCGCCCGCGCTGCCTCCTCGCGCTGGATGCGCTCGGCCGTGCTCACCCGCAGCGCAACGCCCTGCTCCACGCACTGGAGGTTGGCCGATTCGATGATGGCCTGAAAGACGTCGCGGACCGGCACTCGGAAGAAGTCGAGGGTCACCGAGCCGGACACTTCGTCGGTCACCACCATGTTGATGCGGTAGTGCTGCGCGAGCAGGCGAAGCGTCGTCTGCACATTGGCGTCGCGAAGGTTCAGCGACACGAGCTCGGAAGGTAGGCGGCCGTAGCACGCATCCTGGGCCACCACGGCCGGCGCCGGGAGGAGCAGCAACAGAAGCGCCCCCATGCACAGGACGAATCCGCGGGAAAGTCGGGTGCTCTTTCTCAAGTGTGACACGGCTGGCCTCACCTCCTTGGTCCTTGGGACGGGGGTCCGGGTTGCGGCTGCGGCGGCGCCGCCGGGGGCTGCGGCTCCTGCGGGCGCGTGGCGCCGGGCGGCGACTGGGCCGCGGGCACGGCGATGTCGGGCAGCGTCAGACGGCGCGGAGCGCCGTTGGGCTGTCGGAGAACCACGCCTCGCTCGGTGATGTCCTCGACGCGATGGCCTTTGACCTTGTCTCCAACTCTAACGATGGTATTGTCCACGATCGCGAGATAGCCCCCGGGGAAGCCGACGATGCCCTGGAGATCCAGGCCCTCGCCCTTCGTGGTGGAGGCGATGGTCGGTCTGGTCGTCGGCGGAACGCCGTAGACGAACGGGTCCCGGGCGGCCGGAGTTCCGGCGCCGGATGTGGCCGGTACGGGCAGCCCCGGCGCGGTGCCCGACGGCGGCGGTGCCGGCGTGAGCTGGATCCCGCTGGCTTGAGAGGCGCGGTTCAGGATATCCCGCGTCGCCGGGGTCAATTCCATAGAGGTGATCCGGAACTTGGCCTGCACTTCCGTCTCACCACCAGGTCCGAGACGCTGGCCCTCGCGCGGCCGCGCCACCTCGCGTGTTTCCTTCGGGGCCTCGGCGAGGGAAACGTTTTCGAGGATCCCGCGCTCATTTTCGACCCTTGCCGCCAGCCCCTTCAGCTCGTGGTACGGCCCGGAGATGTCGATCGAGTGCCATGACTTGGTGAACTGTGGCGTCGACTGGCGCTCGATCGAACCGATGGCCGTGACCTTCAATTGGGAACCCTGGGCCAGATCGGCCACCCGCCGCATGAAGGCGGTCGGATCGCCGCCGGTGGCGGTCCAGTTCATCTCTTGGAGCAGTCCGGCATTGGCTCGCGCCTCGCGCACCAGTTCCTGCTCGCGCTGGTTGATCTCGGACCCGATCCGGGTGAGCTCAGCGGCCACTTCAGTCGCCTGGGTGGACACGCTGCGCCATGTCTTGAGCTCCCACGCCAATGCGAGCAGGAAGACAACCGCCAAAGCAATCCAGGCGATGGCAAGATCGCGCTCCTTCATCGCCCGGTCTCCGACAGGATGATGGTCACCTGGAGCGTTTTACCGCCGGGTAGCTCGCCAGGACCGCTGCCCGTGCCGGTTCCGGGTTTGATCTCCCAGTTCTTGAGCTGGAACCGCTTGTTCACGCCCGGGTCTTTCATGAGGCCGGCCATGAACTGGGCGATCTCGAGCATGTTGGGGCTGCCCGTCTTGAGCGGGGTCACCGCCTCAATCCGAAGCTCGCCTCCGGCGGCCGAGGCCTGAGCCGAGGGCGCGGGCTGGCCGGGCGCTGGCGCCGGCGCGGCCGCCCGGACGCTCTCAACCTTGGTGATCTTGAGCGTCGGCGGGATCTGCTGACTGAACGCCGCCATGAGCTCAGCCCACCGTACCTGCCGCTTCGCCTCGACCGATAGCGCCTGCAAGTCGGCGCGCAGGACTCTGACCTCGCCCTCGCGCTTGGCGAGGTTGGCTCGCTGCTGCGGCAGGCTTCCCTGGTCGACCGACAGCTTCCAGCGCGCCACGATCTGCGGCACGGCGCCGATCACCAGCACGGCGATGCATCCGACCAAGGCGAAGATGAATCGGCGCCGACCCTGGGTGCCGATAAACCAATCCTGCCAGGTGCGGGCGACGCGTCCCGGGTGCAGCAGGTCGACGGCGAACCGGGCGGTCATAACCCTCGGAGTCCCAAGCCGAAGGCCTGGAGGAATTGGGTACCGCCTTTTCCTTCTTCGGCTTCCTGCGGCGCCTTGACCTCGACGGCTTTGAGCGGATCCATGAGCTCAAAGGGTGCATTGAGCCCGAGCCGATCGGAGAGCCAGCGGCCGAGCAGCGGAATCTCCGCCCATCCACCCAGCGCGTACCGCGGCAGGCTCTCGCGGTCGTACTCGGTGCGGTAGAAGGTAAGCGAGAGGCGAATGTCCTCGGCCATCCGCTCGACGACTTCGCGGCAGGCGACCTCGGCCTTCGGCGCCTCGGCCGCGCCGAGCGTGCGCGCGAAGGACTCGGTCGAGTACGGCGAGACCTGAAACGCGACGCGCAGCTGCTCGGTGAACGCCTCCGCCCCCACCTCCAGGTAACGCGCCACCACCGGCCCCTGCTCGCTGTAGACGCAGAGCACCGAGCTATGGCGGCCGATGTTCACCAATACCAGCAGCTCGCCGGGCTCGAGCCCGGTGAGGTGCAGCGCGCCGTTGAGGATGGCGAGAGCCTCGATGTCAAGGATCTGGAGGTTGACCGCGGCCTGTCGCAGCAAGAGGGTGCGCTCTTCGTAGAGCTGCTTGGGAGCGCTGACCGAGAGGATCTCGTTGGAGACGCCGTCTTTGGAGCGCCTCAGCACCTGTGCGTCGAGGATCGCCTCCTCGGGCGGCAGGAGACCCAGCTCGCGGTACTGCATTTCGAGCGCGGCGATGACCTTGGAGGGTGCCAGCGGAGGCAGTGACACCTGTCGGATGACGACTTCGGGTCCGCCCACCGAGGCGACCACGGGCTCGCTGTCGGCGCCCGCCTGGGCCAGCGCCGCGTGGATGCCCTGGCTGATCTGCGGGGCCTGGGCTTCGGCCTCGACGGCGACGCTGCCATAGCCGACCACGGTCACGTCCGAGCCGCGAGCCTCCAGCGTCAGGGCCTTGATGGCCCCGGTGCCGACATCCAGCCCCACGGCCCTTCGCCTGCGAAAGAGCTTCCCGAGCATAACCCCTCCGGCCACCCGCGCGGCCCCTGCGGACAGGTCTCCATCCAGCCAAACGCAGCCTATCTAAAGGAGAAAAACTATATCAGCGGAAGATGCGATTCCCCAAAGAAAAACTTGGGCTTACTGGTACCCACACCCCCCCGTCGGCGTTGTCGGCGGGGTTCCGGGGCGGCAGACGAGATAGAAGCGCGGCACGCTGTCCACCCTCCATCGGTCCCCCGAGGCTCCGCCACCCGGCAGCTCTTCGGGGATCTTCCTTAGGTCCCAAGGCGTGGCCTGGTACACCCGCGGCTCCTGACCACCGCCGCCGACGCTACAGGCCGCCGAAGACGAGTTCCGGAAACAGACGTAGTCTCCCCGCAGCGATCCGATGACCTTGGTATCCCGTTGGAGGTAAATCCTGGAATTCGACCACACATGCGCCATCAGAGTATTGACATTGGAGTTGGCGATCCCAATGTTCACCGTGTTGGGCTCGAGGAATACCAGCAGGTGGTCCTCGGCAAACCGCTCGCCGGCAGGGCACTCGCCTGCCGTACCGGGCGACGTAGTGTCCCGCCGACAGTAGCTGAGCAGGGTCTCCTCGAGCTGGAGGCTTCCCTGCACCAAAAAGATGGCCGAGCCGCGGTACGTGAGATTGCTGGGCCCACCGTGGCGCGAGATCGAGAAGTTGCCGCTCGTGCCGCCCACTTGAGCGAAATTGATCAGGATAGGGTTGGTCGGCGGGTTGGGCGCCGTGCAGTCAGGGATACCGAACTCGATGGTGAGTGGTCTCTCGACCGCATTGGCTTGATTGGGAAGGTTCGGGCCGCTCACGCCAGCGTCCCTATTGAGGGGATCGCCCATAGCCGAACGCTTCCAGCAGATCTCGGCGGTTATTGGCGCACCCCCCGCCTTGGTGGTGAAGGTGAATGTGTGGCGAAATGGCGGGATATTAGCGCCGAAGGATCCGGGAGAAAATGGGTTGTTCCCGCCCCCGAAATTCGGATGGAAGACTTGGCCCAGAGTCGGAGCCAAAGCCGGGAGCTGGCCGGCGGTGCACTCCCAGGGGATGGGAAGGTTGAGCGCGCTATTATTTCCGCACAGGCCGCCGTTGATCTGCTGGCTGTCCAGTGATGGCACCTGGTGGGTGAGCATGAAGTCAGTCGAATAGGATGGGTAGGCCGCTCCGTTGATCCGTGCCGGCTGGTTCAGCACGGGATAGACGCCGCCGGCTTGGTACCAGAGCGGCAGCTTGGCCGGCCGATCCTGATAGGGCTTCGTGAAATTGTTGTAGGCCACCCAGATCTGGGCGCCGCCGCCGAAATTGAACGGGATGTTCCCGCTGGTGCATGGCAGAAGGCAGCCCGTCGCAATATAGACGCCGTCGAGCCGTCCTTTGCCCACGCGGGTATTGCCGCCGGTTGCTTGGCCATAGGAGGCTGAATTGGCGTTCTGCCCCGCATTCGTATTGTTGGCCAGTTGGACCATGGTGGTGGTGTTGTCGCCGCCATAGATCCGGATTTCCGTTCCCAGCGACTCGACGAGATTCGCTCCCCCCGAGCAATTGGTCTGGGGCGGGCAGACCAGCTGGCGGCGGCGGATACGGTCCAGCTCGTAGGTGGCGTCGAGCGTCTGATAGTTATTGCGCAGGCCGTCGCTATTGCCCCCCTGGAAACGGGCCGCGGGATTGCTGGATGACGAACCCAGCACCTGCACCGTTCCAGCGGCCAGGAATTCGCCGTCGATGGCAGGAAGGGTGAGGAACGCGGCGCCGCCTCCCGTCAGTGCGGCCGCAAACGGCGAGGTAGGCCAGGCTTTGACCAGAGTCTGGACGCTGACGGTGCTGGTGAAGCCGGGCGGCCCACTCACCGTGCCCGTGCTGCGCAGGAACACGAGGTTCGCGCAGATGGTCGGCGCCCCCGTGTCGGGGATGCATTCCTGGCCGTAGGGGTAGGTGTAGGCTGCCCCCTGGGAAATGGGGTTATTGGCCTCGGCAACCAGCACCAGCTTCATCTCGAGCGTGTAGCTGCCGCCGGGATCGGTCCCCGTGGCAGGGACCGAGGTATTGGTGATGTTCATCGCCTTGTAGACGTTTGCATCGCACGCGGTTGGCGTGCAGGTGGGTCCATTGGTCGCATCGGCCCACGTCTCGGTGCCGTAACCGCCGGCTACATTGGAGTCGGCCATCCATCCGTCGCGCAGCTCGCGGATGCCGCGATCGAGCCCCGCCTGGGCGATATAGAGCGCCCGCGCGTCGGTCTCGCTCGAGCCGGCCATCTGGCCCTCGATCTGAGCCAGGTCGAACAGCGCCAGGCCCAGGATCGTCATGGTCAGGATGAGCACCAGGGCGACGATCAGCACGCTGCCGTGCTGCTCCCTAAGGCGTACGCCGAGGGGCATCAAGCCTCCCCTAGTTCCGCGCCGTGGCGCCGAAGCCGAACCGCATCCCAAGGAAGTTGGTGGGGCTGAAGGCGCCGCCCTGGTAGCTCGGGTTGTAGCCTCGGCCGTCAGTGAGGTCGAATGTCACATCGATTAACGGGGTCCGCGCCCAGCGCCCGACATCGGTAGGCCCACAGGGCCCACCGGGCTGGATGCAGGGCATCGCGGTGAAGGTCAGGTTCCGCACCCGGAGCACAGCCCCAAGGCGCTGCGCCACCTCGCTCTGCATGAGGTCGAGCATGCTCTGGTCGCTCCCGGTGCAGGCGCCGATAGGGCTGGTGAACGAAGCGACCTGGCAGAGCCTCAAGTCGGCATTGGTATCGGC
>JBKPCB010000106.1:0-6165 GCA_046727155.1 Candidatus Methylomirabilota bacterium
GGCAGAAGGGACTGCCGAAGATCGACACGATCTACTACCCGGCGTTCACATCGAACGATCCGGCGAACCAGCAGCTCGCGAGCGGGAAGGCACAGTGGGGCAGCCAGTTCATCCCGAATATCAACGCGTACTACTCGGCGAAGAGCAAGGACAACCACTACTGGTTCCCGCCGCTCGTCAACGTCAACATCTTCATCAACCTCAAAGACCCGATCCTGTCCAACGTCGCGGTGCGTCGCGCGATGGCGTACGCAATCGACCGGGGCAAGGTCTCCCGGATCGGCGAGTATGGCTACGAGCCCGCCTCGAACCAGACGGGCATCGTGACGCCGACGTTCAGCAGCTGGCTCGACCAGGGGCTGGCGAGCAAGATCACCTACAACCCCGCGCAGGCGACCTCGATCCTGCAGAAGGCCGGCTTCAAGAAAAAGGGCGGCATCTTCACGAAGAACGGCAAGCCGCTCTCCTTCCGGATCATCAACATCGGCGGCTACTCCGACTGGGTCGCCTCGGTGCAAGTGATCCAGCAGGAGCTCAAGGCCGTCGGGATCAAGATCACGCCTGAGAACCTCTCGGGCACGACGTACGACTCCGACGCGTTCAACGGCAAGTTCCAGCTGATGTACAGCGGCAACGAGACCGGCGGGCCGGCGCCGTACTACGAGCTGCGACAGCTGCTGTACTCCAAGAACTCGGCGCCGATCGGCAAGATCGCGTCGACGAACTGGGAGCGCTACTACAACCCGGCCGTCGACAGGCTGATCGAGCAGTACGGAGCGACGACCGACTCGGCCAAGCAGCACGCCATCGTGAAGCAGCTGGAGGCGGCGATGGTGAACGACATCCCGGTGATCCCGGTCACCGAGGGCGTCGACTGGTACCAGTACAACACGAAGAACATCACCGGCTGGGTCACCCAGGGCAATCCGTACGCCAAGCCGGCGGCGTACGAGGTCCCGGACTGGGGCGTTCTGGCCATGCACCTGAAGGCAAAGTGAGCTGAAACTAAAAACCAGGAAATGAGGCGCGAGAGATGAGGTTCGTCCTGCGCAGGTTGGGGTTCTTCGTCGTCACGTTGTGGGCGGCGGTGACGCTGAACTTCCTCATCCCGCGCCTCATGCCCGGCAACGCCGCCCTGGCGATGATGAGCCGCTACAAGGGCCACATCCAGCCGCAGGCGTTGCACGCGATCGAGATCGCGTTCGGGATCAACACGCACGAGAGCCTGGTTCACGCGTACTTCACCTACCTCGGCAACATCGCGCGCGGGCACTTCGGGATCTCGCTGACGTTCTTCCCCGACGCCGTGAGCCATCAGGTGCTGCAGGCGCTGCCGTGGACGCTCGGGCTCGTCGGGGCGACGACGATCCTCGCCTTCCTGCTCGGCACCTTCATCGGGCTCGTGGCGGCGTGGCGGCGTGGCGGTTTCCTCGACGGAGCGTTGCCGCCGATCTTCGTCATCACCTCGGCGTTCCCGTACTTCTGGCTCGCCCTGCTGGCGATCTGGCTGTTCTCGATCAAGCTCGGCTGGCTGCCGGAGAGCGGCGGGTACGACGTCCAGACCAACGTCGCGTGGTCGTGGGCCTTCGTCGGCGATGTGATCCGCCACTCGGTGCTCCCGGCGGCGACGATCCTGGTCACGTCGATCGGCGGCTGGATCCTGACGATGCGCAACAACACGATCTCCGTCCTCGCGGAGGACTACGTGCGGATGGCGCGCGCAAAGGGATTGAAGCCGTGGCGGATCATGTGGACCTACGCCGGCCGGAACGCGATCCTGCCCAACCTCTCCGGCTTTGCCATGTCGCTCGGCTTCGTCGTCAGCGGCGCGATCCTCGTCGAGTTTGTCTTCAACTACCCCGGGGTCGGATGGATGTTCCTCCAGTCGGTCGAGAACCAGGACTACGCCCTGATGCAAGCGCTGTTCCTGCTGCTGACCGTTGCGGTGCTGCTCGCGATCCTGGCCGCCGACGGTGCGACGGCGGTGCTCGATCCGCGGACGCGGGACCAGTCGTGACGGCGATCACGGCAGCCGAGCCGACGGCGACGCCGGGGCCGGAGGCGCCGCTCGCAGAGGCGCGGCGCGGGTACGGCGCGGACCTCTGGCGCGCACTGGCGCGCAATCGCAAGGCGCTCGCCGGCCTGATCCTGCTCGTCTTCTTCCTCGTCCTGGCCGTCTTCCCCGGCCAGATCGCGCCACACGATCCGCAGGCGACTGACTTCTTGCCGGGGCTCGGGCCGTCCCGCGCGCACTGGTTCGGGACGACCGCCTACGGCCAGGACGTCCTCTCGCAGCTGATCTGGGGAACGCGGCAGTCGGTCATCATCGCCTTTGGAGTCGGCGGGCTCGCGACTGCGTTGGCGGTGCTGATCGGCGTCTCGGCCGCCTATCTCGGCGGGCTCGCGGACGGCGTGCTCTCTCTCGTCACAGATGTTCTGCTCGTCATTCCGATCTTTCCGCTGATCATCGTCATCGCGGCGTACGAGAAGAACTCCGGGCTCTTCACTCTCGTGATCGTGCTTGGCGCGCTCGGCTGGTCGTACGGCGCGCGCCAGCTGCGCTCGCAGACACTCTCGTTACGGACGCGCGACTTCCTCGAGTCGGCGCGCGTACGCGGCGAACGGAAGCTGTACGTGATCGTGTGCGAGATCCTGCCCACGATGACGTCGCTGATCGTCGCGGCGTTCCTCGGCGGCGCGCTGTACGCCGTGCTCGCCGCGGCGGGGCTGCAGTTCATCGGCCTCGGCGATCCGAACAGCCAGAGCTGGGGCACGATGCTCTACTGGGCCGAGAACAACGAGGCGCTCGGGGCGAACATGGTGCTCTGGGCGATCATGCCCGGCATCTGTGTTGCGGGCCTCGGAGCCGCCTTTGCGCTGCTCAACTACGCCTTCGACGAGATCAGCAACCCGGCGCTGCGCCTGCGGCGCCTCGACCGTCCGATCAAGGCGGTGCACGACGAGCAGGCGCCGGCGGAGCCGCCCGCGTCGAGCTCCATCCTCGAGGTGCGCGGCCTCACCGTCGCGTACGCCACCGACGAGGGCCCGGTGATCGCGGTCGACAACGTCGAGTTCGACGTCGGCCGTGGGGAGTTCCTCGGCATCGTCGGCGAGTCCGGCTGCGGCAAGTCGACGCTGCTCTACGCGATCACCCGCCTGCTCGGGCCTCCGTTCGCCGGCCAGATCATGGACGGGCAGGTCCTCTTCCAGGGCAGGGACATGGTCTCGCTCAACGAGAAGCAGCTGCGACACGTGCGCTGGCGCGAGTTCTCCGTCGTGATGCAGAGCGCGATGAACGCGCTCAATCCGGTGCTGACGATCGCGGCGCAGATGCGTGACGCGTGCAAAGCGCACTCGAACATGTCCGCGAAGGAGATCGAGGAGCGCTCACGCGAGGTGCTCCGGCTCGTCGCGATCGACCCCGTGCACCTGCACAGCTATCCGCACCAGCTGTCCGGAGGCATGCGTCAGCGCGCGATGATCGCGATGGCGCTGCTGTTCACGCCCGACCTCGTGATCATGGACGAGCCGACCTCCGCGCTCGACGTGGTCGCGCAGCGCTCGCTGATGGTGCAGATCAAGGAGCTGCAAAAGCGGCTCGGCTTCGCCGTCGTTTTCGTGACCCACGACATGTCGCTGATCAGCCACTTCTCCGACCGCGTCCTCGTCATGTATGCGGCCCAGGTAGCGGAATTCGGGGGCACGCGGCAGGTCTTCGAGCAGCCGCGGCACCCGTACACGCGCGCGCTGCTCGAAGCGTTCCCGTCGATCCACGGGCCGCGGGTGCACCTGACCGGGATCCAGGGCTCGCCGCCGGACCTCGCGCGCCCGCCGGCCGGGTGCCGGTTCGCGCCGCGCTGTCCGCATGTGATGCCGCGCTGCCTCGACGCCGTGCCGCCGCTCCATGACGTCGAGAGCGACCTCGTGCGCTGCGTCCTCTACGACAAGGGAGCGGTTCCAGAAGAGACCCTGGTGGAGGCGTCGTGACCGAGCCGCTCCTGCGTACGGACGGTCTGACCCGGCACTTTCGGGTCGGCAAGCTCCTGTCGAGGAAGACCCTGCATGCGGTCGACGACGTCAATCTGACGATCGGGCGCGGCGAGATCGTCGCGCTCGTGGGGGAGAGCGGCAGCGGCAAGAGCACGATCGCGCGGCTGCTCGCGCGCGTCTACAAGCCGACGCGCGGCGAGATCTACTTCGAGGGCAGGCCGCTCAGCCGGATGCGCCGGCGGAAGCGGCGCGTCGCCTACTCGAGCGACGTGCCGATGGTGTTCCAGGACCCGTATGCCTCGATCAATCCGGCGTATCGGATCGCGCACGGCGTCAGGCGCGCGCTGCGGCTGCACCGGCGCGGGCTCGGCCGGAAGGAGCGCTCGACCGAGGTCGAGCGCGTGCTCGACGCGGTCGGTCTCGTTCCGGCGCGAGCGGCGGCGCGCAAGTTCCCGTACGAGCTCAGCGGCGGCCAGCGGCAACGCGTGGGCTTCGCGCAGGCGCTCGCGTTCCGGCCGAAGCTGATCATCGCGGACGAGCCGGTGTCGATGCTCGACGTCTCGATCCGGATCGGCGTGCTCAACCTGATGAGCGAGCTGCGTGAACGCGAAGGCGTCTCGTTCCTCTACATCACGCACGATGTCGCGAGCGCGCGCTACATCGCCGATCGCGTCCTGGTCATGTACGCGGGCCACCTCGTCGAGGAAGGACCGACCGAGGACGTCCTCCAGCGTCCGAAGCATCCGTACACGCAGCTGCTGCTCTCGGCCGTGCCGGATCCGCGTGCTGAGCTCGGTGTCGCTGACAAGACCGACGTCGGCGAGCCGCCCAAGGTGATCGATCCCGGCGAGGGCTGTCGCTTTCGGGCGCGCTGCCCGTACGCGATCGCGAGGTGCGAGACCGAGACGCCGCTGCTGCGCGTGCTCGGCGAGCGACACCTCGCCGCCTGTCACGTCGCGCGGTCGGACTTCTCCGAGCGGGACGAGCCGCAGCTCGCGGCGCTCACGGATTCTTGACAGTCGTGCGGTAGCGTCGTGCGGAGCGGATGGCCGTCCCGCTCCAGAGCGACGTTCCGACCTTCCAGGCTCCGGCGGGCGAGCGGCTGGAGTTCGTTCCCGGCCAGGTCGTCGTGCGTGTGCACGAGGCCGCGTTGCGGGAGTCTGCAGCTGCAGCGAGCGATCCGTTGGAGCTCCTGGCGCGCGAGGCCGGAACGCGGAATGTCGAGCCGCTGTTCGACGGTTTGACGCTGATCGAGGTCGAGGACGATGTCTCGCCCGACCTGCTCCGGCGTGTCGAGGCCTCGCCGGCGATCGCATTCGCCGAGCCGGTCCCGGCGCGCTGGCCGTCGGCCGCGCCGGTCGCGGATCCGAGGCACAACCGCCAGTGGGGACTGCGGGCGATCCGCTGGTTCGACGCGCAGCTCGCGGACGCGGAAGGAGTCACGGTCGCGGTCTGCGACACCGGGGTCGACGCCGGCCATTCTGACCTCGCCGCTGCGATCTCGTCTTATGACCATGAGGGTGCGAGCGCCGAAGACATCGTCGGGCACGGGACGCACGTGAGCGGGATCATCGCCGCCCGCGCGAACGACGAGGCCGGGATCGCGGGGGTGGCGGCGTGCCGCGTCGCGATGTGGAAGGTCTTTCCGGACGAGCCGTACCAGGGCAACTTCTACGTCGACGGCACGCGGTTTCTCCGCGCGCTGAACGCTGTCGCCACCTCCGGCGCGAAGGTGCTGAATCTCTCGCTCGGCGGCACGCAAGCCTCGCAGGCCGAGCAGCTGCTGTTCGACCGGCTCGAGCGCGCCGGCGTAACGGTGGTCGCGGCGATGGGGAACGAGTACACCGGCGGCAATCCGACCGAATACCCGGCCGCCTACGAGCATGTGCTCGCAGTCGGTGCGGCGGCGGAGACCGACCTCCGTTCGCCGTTCTCGAACACCGGCAAGCACATCGGCCTCGCGGCACCTGGCTCGGACATTCTCTCGACGCTGCCGACGAAGGCGTCTCCGTACCGGTCGGCCACGAGCTACGCCTCGTGGAGCGGGACGTCGATGGCCACGCCGCACGTCACCGCCGCAGCCGCGCTCGTCGCCGCCCAGCATTCCGACTGGACGCCGTCGGATACGAAGCAGCACTTGCGCGATACGGCGCGACGCGTCGCCGACATGGGGGC
>JBKPCB010000107.1:0-10165 GCA_046727155.1 Candidatus Methylomirabilota bacterium
GGTAACGTCTCTGGTATGTCGCTCTCGATGTTCGCGACGACCACCAACGCCGGCGTCGTCCTGCGCTGCGATCCGAACAGCTCGACGCCTCCGACCACTTCGACCGGCGGTATCGCCTGCTAGACGGGTAACCGCAGCACTCGGGCTGTGCGAGGGTGGTGAGGAAGCTTCCCGCCACTCTCGCGGCACCCGGTTCCGCCTACAGTAGGACGACCGGCAGCCGGACGGAACGGATCACCTCTTCGGCTGTCCCGGCGGCGGGCAACCCTCGGAACGCTCCGGTCGCTTGCCCATACGCTCGAGCACTCTCGCCAGCCCCACGCAGGCGTCCGGCAGCCCCGGCCTGAGCCTCAGGGCCTCCCGAAACGCCCGCTCGGCGCCCGGGCTCACCCCCGTTTTCTCCCACGCCCACCCGATCGTGATGTACCAGTAGGCATTGTTCCGCGAGAGCCTCAGCACCTCCTGATACTCGGCGAGCGCTTCCGCATATCGTCCTTGGCCCTCGTAGAACCCGCCGAGATTGAAGTGGGCGAGCGCACTGTTCGGATAGAGGCTGATCACGCGCGACCACAGCGTGACGGAATCGTGCCAGACCCCGGTCTGCTGCCAGGTCAGCGCCATGAGCGTAACGAGCCACGCCGTCAGCACGGTTCGGACTACGCGAGCGCCGGCCCAGCGCCACGCTGCGAGAGCACCGACCAGAATCGCCCAGCCAAGACAGGAGACATAGGTATAGCGGTCGGCGGCCGCCTGCGGCCCATTGTGGAAAAGGCCGCTGACTGGAAAGAGTGTCACGAGGTAGAACATCGAGACAGCGGTGAGCGCTGGCCAGCGGCGCCACGCTACCGCCGCGACGACGGCGCCTGCCAGCGCGCCTCCAAGGTGAAACCAGGTGACAACCACATTGAGTGGATAGAGGGGAGAGAGCGCGAAAGGCGCGAGGGTGTTGAAAACGTATGACGAGAGCCCATAGGCCATGAAGATCAGTCTGGGCAGTAGTCCCATGACCTGCCAGGAGGGCTGATTGCCGATGTCGCGGATGGCAATGAAGGCCAGGATTCCGGCGACGGCGGTGAGAGCCACGAACGGGAGTTTTTCGAGCCAGACCCGACGGTCGAACCAGCGCCCCGGGCCGAGGCGCCGAAGCGGATAGACGTCCAGCACCAGCAGCGCCGCCGGCAGCGTGACGGTAATGGATTTCGAGAGCACCGCGCCACCGAAGAGGGCGAACGAGGCCCAATACCAGCCGCTGCGGTATCCCTCATCCGCAGCGACCGCCTTGAGGTAAGCGATCACGGCCGAGATATAGAACAGCCCCGAGAGAACGTCACGGAGCTCGGTTGCCCAGGCCACCGATTCGACACGGAGGGGATGCACGGCCCAGAAGAGCGCCGCCGCGGCCGCCCCGAGCCTCAGGTCGCGCTCGGTCGCCGCCGGCAGCGCCAGGCGCAACAGACGCAGGCTCAGGAAGTAGCAGGCGATTGCCGCCGCGGCATGGAGCAGCAGGCTCGTGAGGTGATAGCCAATCGGATTCGTCCCCGAAAGCATGTAATCCAGCTCCCAAGTGAGCCAGCTCAGAGGCATGTAATGGCCCATGTGGAAGGTCGTAAACGCCCACCTGATCTGAGCCCAGCCGAGCCCGCGGTAGTGCGGATTTTCGAGGAAGAGCGGAGCGTCGTCCCAGTTGAGAAAGAATCCCTGAAGCGCGGGGAGGAACGGCAGGATGGCCAGGACCGCGACCACGGCGGCGGGAGTCCATCCATCGCGCGCGCGCTCCGACAATCCGCTCGGCTCGGGCGCGTGTGGAGCTGTCATGAACGCCCTCTCGGGCAGGACGCGAGCTCGGGAGGGAAGCCTTTGAGGCGGTCGGCCAATCGCCGCGCGGCCTCGCACGCCTCGGGGAGCCCAGGCTCGCCGGCGAGCGCCCGGGCGTACATGGCCAAGGCGGTTTGCTCCGCTCCAAGCTTCTCGTACATTCGCCCGATCGGCACGTACCACCGGGGTTGGCGGGGTGACAGGCGGCGAACCTCTTCATACTCAGCCAATGCCTCGTCGTAATGCCCCGCGTGCTCGTAAGCTTCGGCCAGATTGAAGTGAGCGGCCCGACTCTGAGCGTTCACGCGCACCGCCTGGGTCCAAAGCGTGATGGAGTCGCGCCACACCTCGGTCTGCTGCCAGCTCAGCCACGCCAGCCCGCAAAGCCACAGAACGAGGAGGGGCCGGAGCACGCTCGTGCCAGCCCACCGCCAGACGACCGCCGCTCCCGCCAGCAGGCTCCACCCCATGGACCCGAGATAGGTGTAGCGGTCGGCGGCCGCCTGCGGCCCATTCTGGAAGAACCCCAGGATCGGGAATAGCGTAGCCACATAAGCGATCCAGACGGCTGTGAAGGCGGGCCACAGCCGCGCGAGCACGACCGCGAGCACCGTCGCGCCCATCACGAAGCTGAAGTGCATCCACGTGACGTGAAGATCCAGCGGGTAGAACGGCGACAGATTCAACGGCAGCAGGGTCTTGAGCATATAAAACGCCAAGCCGTGGGCCGTGAGGACCAGTCGTGGCAAGAATCCCAATTCCTGCCAGGAGGCCCGGTTGCCGATGTAGCTATTGGCGACGAACGCCAGGACGGCAGCGGTGGCGGCGAGAGCAAGCTACGGGAGTTTCACTAGCCAGACCCGGCGGTCGAGCCAGCGCCCCGGGCCGAGGCGTCGAAGCGGGTAGAAGTCGAGCACCAGCAGCGCTGCCGGCAGCGTGACGGTGATGGACTTGGAGAGCAGGGCGCCAACGAAGAGGCCGACGGAGGCCCAGTACCAGCGCCCCGGGCGCCCCCCGCCGGCCGCGGCCGCCTTGAGGTAGGCGATCACGGCCGAGACATAGAACAGCCCCGAGAGAACATCGCGGCGCTCGCTCGCCCAAGCTACCGACTCGACACGGAGGGGATGCACGGCCCAGAACAGCGCCGCCGCGACCGCCCCGAGCCGCAAATCCCATTCGGCCACCGACGGTAGGGCCAGTCGCAGAAGGCGCAGGCCCAGGAAGTAGAAGGCGATTGCCGTCGCGGCGTGGAGCAGTACGCTGGTGAGGTGATAGCCGAGGGGATTGATTCCCCAGACGAGGGAGTCGAGCCCGAGAGTGAGCCAGCTCAGGGGCATGTAGAGCCCCATGTGGAAGGTCGTGAACATCCACTTGAGTTGCGCCCAGCCGAGCCCGCGGTAGTGCGGGTTGTCGACGAGGCTCATCGTGTCATCCCAGCCCACGAATCCGTTGCCGAGCGCAGGCAGGAATGTGGCGATCGTCGCCAGCGCGATCAAGAGAGCAAGGAGACCGTGGCCAAGCCAGCGCGCGCGCGCCGGGGCGGCGGGAGCGCCAGGGGCCGACGTCATTGGCCTCGCGCGTCGCAGGCGGGAGGGAGCGAATCTGCCGGGGCCAGCCGTCGCGCCCGCTCGCAGGCCTCTCGCTGCGACGGATCCCCTGCGCGGATGAGATCCGCGGCGAGCCGGTACTGCTCGCCGGCCTCCTCCAACGCGCGGCGCCGCTCGAGCAGCATCGCGAGCGCCAGCGCGAGCCGTCCCCGTGCTTCCGGCTCGGCCGCCGGGACCTGCTTGACGGCCGCGCGGATCTCCCAGAGCTGGTAGCGGTCCCATTCCCGGAAGAGGGCCAGCGCGCGCGCCCACTCCCGCTCCGCGTCGGTGCGCTCGCCGCGATCGAACAGCAGCGTGCCGAGCCGGATCCGCGCCACCGGATGTGCTGGATCGAGAGCGAGCGCATCCTGGTACCGGCTCTCGGCCGCGAGCGGTTTTCCCGCGCGCTCCTCCACGATGCCGAGTTGGAGCATGAACTGAGCGCGAAGCCACGGCAGGGAGTCCGGCACCCGCGCGAGGGACCGCTCGAAGTGCGCCCGGGCCTCGTCGAAGCGCCGGGCGTCGGTTAAGGCCCAGCCCAGATAGAAAATGGGGATGTCGCTTTCCGGCTCGCCCGCGGCGGCGTGTCGCCAGAGCGTCACGGAGTCCCTCCACACGCCGATCTGCTGCACCGTCAGGCCCATGAACGATACGATGATCAGCACGGCGGCGCTGCCGGCTGCCCACGCCACGCCCCGCCCGATGCGCCCGGCGGCGCCCGCGTCCAGGCACCACGCGATACCGGCTCCGGCAAGCAGTGCCCAGGGCAGACACGCGAGGTACGTGTAGCGGTCGGCCGCGATCTGTGCGCCGTTGTGAAAGATCCCGATGACGGGAAAGAGCAGGGCCGCGTACGAGAGCCAGGCGATGAGTCCCGCGGGCCATCGCCGGCGCATCCAGACCAGAGCAGCGGTGACGAGCACCACCAGGATTTCCGGGACCAGGTACGTCGCGCTCCCCGGCGTCACCGGATAGAACAAGGTGTAGAGCGGCGACAGGGGCCACGGGGCGACCGTCTTCACGAGATAGAAGATGAGCCCGTAACTGCTGATCGCCAGCCGCTCGGCGACGCCAAGCGCCTCCAGCGGTGTCACCGCACCATGCAGCTTTCCGACCACGACCGCGAGCGCCGCGATCACTCCGCCCACCGCCAGGAAGGGCGCTTTCTCGATGATGGAAAGTCGCAGAAAGCGCCGGAGCGGCGGTGTGCCTCCGTCCGCCCTGCGTCCCAGAGGAAAGTAATCCAGCGCCACGAGCACGGCGGGCAGGCCCACTGCGATCGGCTTTGAGAGGAGCGCCAGCGAGAAGAGGCCGACGGCCGCCCAGAACCATCGGCGCTCGAGGCGACCGCCAGCTCCTCGCACGGCGGCCGTCAGGTAGGCCCGCACGGTCAGGAGCACGAAACAGCCAGACACCACGTCTCGCCGCTCGCTGATCCACGCGACTGATTCCACGCGCAGGGGATGGATGCCGAACAGCAGGGCGGCCGCGGCGGCCCCCCAGCGGATCGCGACTTCTCGTCCCGGGACGGCCGCGGTCAGCAGCCGTCGCGCGAGCGCGTAGACAAGAACTGTATTGAGCGCGTGAAGGAGCACAGAGGTCGCGTGATATCCGGCCGGCTTCATCCCCCAGAGCACGTAGTCGAGGCCCAAGGTGATCCACGTGATGGGAACGTATGGCCCCGTGTGGGGAATCGAGAACATCCAGCGAATCTGGCTCCACCCGAGGCCGCGGTAATGCGGGTTGGCGAGGAAGTTTTCTTCATCGTCCCAGTTGACGAAGCCGTTGCCCAGCGCCGGCAGGAAGACCGCTGCGGTCAGCAGGGCGATGAGCGCGGCGGTCATCCAGGCAGATCGGGCGAACCGCGCCGGCCGCGCCGCCGGCGTGCTGGTCAGCGGACCGGGGTGCTCGATGGAGGCCGTGGGGTTGCCCGTCGGCGGTGAGACTGGTGCGTCGCGCACCATACGATCATTCTGCCCCAGGGTCTCGACGGCGTGCGCACATTTATTGACCCTTGCACCAGCCGAGAGGTAGTATTCAGCCCAACTCCGCGCCCGTCCGCGCGTCGCGGAGGATGCCGACCGCGGCAGAGAGGGATGACCATGAGCTCCGGGAAGATCCTCGTCGTCGATGACGAGCGGGAAGTGAGATTGGTCATCCAGGAGTTCCTTACTGGAAAGGGCTACGAGGTTCGGGTCGCCAGCAACGGCCTCGAGGCGCTCGCCGGCCTCGAGACGTTCATGCCGGACGTGGTGCTCCTCGACATGGCCATGCCCGAGATGGATGGACTCGAGGCACTCAAGCGCATCAGCGCCTCGTACCCGAGCCTGCCGGTGATCATGGTGACGGTCAATGCCGACATCGAGACCACGTCGAAGGTGCTCCAGCTCGGCGCCGCCGATTACGTGCCGAAGCCCTTCGATCTCGACTACCTGGACCAGGCCATCAGCATCCAGATTTCGGCCAGTCGCGACCGTTAGCGTTCCCGGGCGTGGCCAAACTTACCCGTCCCGCTGTCCTGCTGATTGCTCTCATGACGCTTGCCGGCTGCGCCTCGTCCGTGCCGCAGGTGCAGCGGGCAACCCAGGGGCCGAGGGCGGACGAGATCTATCTGATGCGCTTCCTCAAGGGCTACGGGCGACCACCCAGCTTCGACGAAACCATGGCGTGGCGCGAGGACTTCGACCGGCGTGTGGCCGAGTACATCGGCCGTCAGCCCGGCATGATCGTCTCGCCGCGCGTGACGCAGTTCCGTGTCGAGCGCCGTGTGGCCGTCGGCATGACCAAAGAAGAAGTCACGCTGCTGGTCGAGCTGCCCGACGCGATCGTCTCCGACGAAAAGGCGATGGAAGCGGCCGCCAAGCAATTCTGGCCCGAGGTCAAGAAGCGCGCCAAGGAGATGTGGACCTATCCCGGCGAGTGGCGGTTCTACTTCGATGGCGACCGGCTGGTGGACCTGACGGTCACGGGCCGGCAGCCTCCCGAGTAGCGTCGGCGCCGCGCTCCGCCGGGCGCAACGCCAGCTCCGCGAGCGCCGCGCGATCCTCTTCAGATGCATCGACGACGCGGAGGCCGGCGCGGTCCTCCTGCGCCCACATGACCTCGGCCTTCGCGACCGTCACCGGGCGTGCCTGCCCGGGGAGCTCTAGCCGCAACGCCACGATCTGTCCGCGATCGAGCGGCTTGGCGAGGCCTCGCAGCGCTACCCCGCCGCGCGAGAGATCGCCGATCTCCGCCGCGACCGTCACCTCTCCGTCGGATATGGCGGCGCGCCCCTCCATGGCTAGGCGCGGCTCGCGGCGCGCCTGGTGGGGAAGCACGGCATAGATCTTCACCGGGATCGCCTTTCCCTTCACGGTGACCTCGCCCAGGTCGCGGGTGCCGAAGAGATCCCGCACCTCGAGATATGTGGCCTCGCTGATGATGACGGGCACGTTGAAGTCCTTCGTCAGTCCCTCGAGCCGCGAGCCGAGGTTGATGGTGTCGCCGATGGCCGTGTACTCCAGGCGCTGCTCAGAGCCGATGGTGCCGACGACGGCGTCGCCCGTGTGGATGCCGACCCCGCACGCCAGCGTGCCGCCGTAGCGGGCGGTGAAGCGCTCGGCCAGCGGCTTGAGGCGCTCTTGGAAGGCCAGCGCCGTGCGCACCGCCTGCGCGGCATGATCGGGCGCCTCGAAGGGCACGTTATAGAGCGCCATGATCGCGTCACCGATGTACTTGTCCACGGTCCCGCCGTGGGTGAATACGGCCTCGGTCATCACGGTCAGGTACTCGCGCAGAAAGGTCACGACATCTTCGGGCGTCATCTTCTCGGACATCGAGGTGAAGCCGCGGATGTCCGAAAAGAGCACCGTCATGCGCCGCCTGCCGGCCTCGAGGTTGGCGTCGTCCTTGTGGCGGACGATCTCTTTGACCACGGACGGAGAGAAGAACCGCGACAGGCGGCGCTTCTCGCGCTGCTCTTGAGCGAAGTTCTTGGCCACCGTGCCCGCGTACGTGATCCCGAGGGCGAGCGGTACCGGCATCACGTCCGCCCACCAGCGGCCCCACAGGAAGGCCACGTGGCAGCCGCCGAGATAGAAGAGGGAGGCGGCTACGGCGATGAGAAAGGCCGTCAGCGGACGGAGCACCGTGGCCGCCCAGGCCGCCCCGGCCCCGGCGGCGACGGTCAGCAGCGGGACAAGCGCCGCGGGCGGGCGGCGGATGGGATTTCCCTGGAGCAGGGTTTCGAGCATGTGGGCATGGATCTCCACGCCCGGCATGCCCTCGAGCGCGAAGGGAGTGGGGAAGACGTCGTGCAAGGTGGGTGAGGTGGCGCCCACGAGCACGATCTTGTCCGTAAACGCTTCGGGTGGCACCTCGCCCCGGATCACGCGGTGGTACGCGATCCGCTGGAACGAACCAGGTCCGCCGATGAAGTTGATGATGACCTCGCGGGTCTTTGGTAGGGCCTTCCGCGTCAGCCCGGCGTCGGCCGCCAGCCGGTAGAGGCGCAGGTCGAAGCCGGGCAGGTCGGCGTCCTGAAAACGGCGGGTCAGCGTCGTCCGACGCACAAAGGCATCCGCATCGCGATCGAAGTTGACGTATCCGAACCCGGCGGCGCCCTGCCGGATCTCTGGGATCGGGGCGTTGATGCTCTCTTTGCCGAACGAGACGCCGCCGACTTCGTCGCCCACTTCGGTGATGGCCGCTCCGAGGACCACCTTGTGGGCGCGCGCCACCGCCAGCCCAAGCGAGCGGTCGTCGGCCGGCCCGCGGGGTGAGGGTTCCGTGAAGAGGATGTCCATGCCGATCGCGATCGGACCGCCACGGCTCACGACGTCGAGGAATTTGGCGTGCAGGGCGCGGGGCCACGGCCAAGCCATGTTCAGGTCATCGAAGGAGTCCTCGTCGATGGTGACGACCAGCAGGGGCGACGCCGGGGCGCGCGGCCCACGGAGCGCAAATCGGACGTCGAGCGCCTTGAGCTCGGCGATCTCGAAGGAGTGGAATGGATTGGCGGTGGCCAGCAGCACGATCGCGAGGCCGGCCAGGCTTCCCGCCAGAAACACGCGCCACGAGGGCCAGACGAGTCTCACCGCGCCCAGCCTAGCACAACGGATATTGCCCTCGACGCGCCGAAAAGCCTAAACTGTCGCATGCCGATCGCCAATCCGATGGGGCCGACGGGGGCCATCCGATGAGATTCCGAACCTTCGTCCTGCTCGTCTTCTGGATCGTGGTACTCGGCTACACGGGATATGGCTTGATCTCGGCCGGCGCGGTGTATTTCCAAATGCGGGCCTTGATCGAGCAGGCCTTCGAGGACGCCACCTTCCGCCAGCAGCGCTCAGGGGCCATGCCGGAGACGGCTACGCCGGAGTACGTCACCGACGTGCGGGCCGGCATCATTCTCGGTGCCCAACGCGCCGGGTTGCCAGTCGACCCCCACAACCTCAACGTGGCGGCCGGGAGGGCGGCGATCCGGGTTTCCCTCCACTGGTCCCAGCCGGTGATCACCTATAATGGCGAGACGGTGGTCGCCATCCCACTTTGGATCGATCGCGAGTTCGACATCCGCTCCCCAACCAGAAGGATGGGATGACCCTGGCCCGAGGCCCAGCCCTCGGAGTCGATTCAGTCAAAAAATCCCCCCATTTAGATGGCATGGTCCTTGTAGCGACTTGGGCCGGGGTACGGCCCAGCCGTGAGGGGTCGTTGAGCCATTGACAGGGCGGGGGCCCCAAAGGTAGATTTGAGCGTTATTAAACCGCTTAATTTCCTTGGTATCTTCAGCTTTCTGGGGGCTCTCACCAGTCCATGGTCCCGGGCCGACAGGAGCAAGATGACGAAGGGGAGCAGTGTGGGCCTTCCCAAAAATTGTAGGTCGCTGACGAAATTCGCTGCTCCCCCCGGTCAAGCCGGCTTCTCGATGATCGAGGTTCTGATCGCCGCGGTCATCGTGGCCATCGCCATTATCGGGTTGTTCATGATGTACAGCACCGGCCAGGCGCTGGTCCAGGCGCAGGGTTCGAACCGGGTGGCGGTGCAGCTCGCCCAGCAGCGCCTCGAAGAACTTCGCGCCGGCGGCTTCGGCACGGCAGTTTTGCCCGACCCGCGTGAGGAGACGGCCTTCGTGGCCGTTCCCAACAACCCGGGATACGAGCGAACCACGATCATCACTGGGGCATGTCCCAATGACTTCTCCACCGCCTGGGTCTCGCCGGGCGACTGCACCGCGCCGGGCCAGCTCACCGTCCAGGGCAAGAGAATCGTCGTGACGGTGCGGAGGATCGACGGCCGAACCCCCGGTACCACGGACCCCCAAACCCAGCCGGCAATCATTCAGACCATCCTGGTGAGCCGATGAGGGTCCGCGCTGCGCTCGGGACGCTCCGCGACCGCGAAGGCTTCAGCATCCCCGAGCTGCTGCTTGCGCTGAGCATCTTCATCTTCGTCATCGCGGCCCTGACTTCCCTCTACGTTTCGACAAAGGACGCGTTCGACCTCGGCAGCTCCCAGGCCTATCTCCAGCGCCAAGGTACCCTGATCCAGGAACGGATCAGCCGGCTCGCCCAGAACGCCGTGGCCATGCAGGTCATGGACTGCGGGCCGAATGGCAGCACCGCCGGCACATCCGTCGTAGTCCTCGACGCCAATGGACTGGTCTGGTGCATCTACCAGTCAGTCACCGCTGCCGATACCAATGCCGACTTGAGGCTCTGCCAGGTCGCTTCGTTCACCAGCCCTATCGGCGCCTGCACCGGGAGCGACCAGAGCATGCT
>JBKPCB010000108.1:0-9701 GCA_046727155.1 Candidatus Methylomirabilota bacterium
GGGTATTCCAATCCCGAAGCCGATCATCTCCTCGAGGCCGGCCGCGCCTCCTGCACCCAACAGGACCGGATCCCGTACTATCACCGGCTCCAGGAGATTCTCGCCGACGACCTGCCGATGATCTTCCTCTACTATGGTGACGAGCTTCCGGTTGTGTCGTCGAGATTCCGCGGGCTCGAGCCCGGGCCGGCCGGCATCCTCTATAACTTCAACCAGTGGTATGTGCCCAAGTACCTGCAGCGATATACCTCCGGCTAGATGGCGCTCTTCGCTCTCCGCCGGCTCTTGCTTGCGGTCCCTCTGCTGATCGGCATCACCTTCGTCTCCTATCTGGTCATCACGCTCGCGCCGGGCGGTCCACTGGACTTCCTGACCCCCGAGGACCCGAATGCCTCGCCGGAGGTCAAGGAGCGGCTCATCAAGGAATTCGGTCTGGACAGGCCGATCCCCGTCCAGTACTGGAACTGGCTGACCCGCGCCGTGCGGCTGGATTTCGGCCGGTCGTTCCTCCCCGACGGCAAGCCGGTGCTGACCAAGATCGGCGAGCGCCTGCCGATTACGCTGCTGCTCAATACCGTCGAGATGCTGATCATCGTCGGGCTCGCCGTGCCCATCGGGGTGCTGTCGGCCACGCGGCAGTACTCCCTCTACGACAAGGTGACGACCGTCTTCGTCTTCATCGGCTTCGCGACGCCCGATTTCTGGCTCGCGCTGCTGCTGATGACGCTGTTCGGCGCCCAGCTCGGCTGGCTGCCGATCTCGGGGCTCCGTCATCTGAATTGGGAATACCTGCCGTTCTGGCGCCAGCAGTGGGACTTCGTCAGCCACCTGATCCTGCCCATCGCGGTCGCCACCTTCGGCGGGCTGGCGGGGTTTTCACGCTACATGCGCCAGAGCATGCTCGAGGTGATCCGGCAGGACTACGTGCAGACGGCGCGCGCCAAGGGTCTCTCCGAGCGCGTCGTCATCAGCAAGCACGCGCTCCGCAACGCGCTGCTTCCCGTGGTGACGATCCTCGGCCTGTCGCTGCCGGGGCTCATCGGCGGGAGCATCATCGTCGAGACGATTTTCGCGATCCCCGGCATGGGCCAGCTGATGGTGCAGTCCGTGTTCTCCCGGGATTATCCCGTTGTGATGGGCAACCTCGTTATCGTGTCCACGCTGACGCTGGTGGCGAACCTGATCGCCGACATGGCGTACGGGCTCGTGGATCCGCGGATCCGGCTCGGTGGGCGCCGGGGAAGGCGCTAGCATGGCGGCCCCCGGAAGAGTACGCAGCGAGATGCGCCAGTTCTGGCGGACGTTCTCCCGCAATCAGTTGGCAATGTGCGCGGCGGCCGTGGTCGCCGGACTCGTCCTCATCGCCGCGCTGGCTCCGGCGCTGGCGCCCTGGAATCCCAATACCGTGGACACCAAGCGGATCCTCGCCTCGCCGTCGAAGAGCCACTGGCTCGGCACCGACGCGCTCGGGCGGGATGTGCTCTCGCGCGTGCTCTACGGCTCGCGCGTGTCGCTGGCCGTGGGATTCGTGTCGGTGGGCATCGCGACCCTCATCGGCGTCCTGCTCGGCGCCGCGGCCGGCTATCACGGCGGTTTCGTCGACAACTTCATCATGCGGCTCGTGGACCTGATGCTGGTCTTCCCGCGGTTCTTCCTGCTGCTGGCTGTGCTGGCTTTCCTGCAGCCCCGCATCTGGACGATCATGGCGGTGATCGGCCTGACGGGCTGGATGGGCGTCGCGCGGCTGGTGCGCGCGGAGTTCCTGACGCTGCGGGAGCGCGAATTCGTCATCTGGTCCGAGTCCATCGGGGCCGGCGCGCTCCGGGTGGTTTTCCGCCACATCATGCCCAATGCGATGGCGCCGGTGCTCGTGGCCATGACGCTCGGCATCCCGGCCGCCATCCTCACCGAAGCCGGTCTGTCGTTCCTGGGGCTGGGCGTCCAGCCGCCCCACGCGACGTGGGGCAATATCCTCAACGACGGCCGCGACTACATCGAGATCGCATGGTGGATGACGCTCTACCCCGGCCTGGCGATCCTCGTCACCGTGCTGTCCTACAACCTGCTCGGTGAGGGGATTCGCGACGCGCTGGACCCGCGGCTCAGGCAATCGCGGGCCGGCCGGCGCGTTCGCGTCGGAGGATAGGCGCTCCGCTCGGGCCACTCGATTGACAAGGCGCGAACGGCCGCGGCATACTGTGCGCTCGTTGACGCCCAAGTGGCGGAATTGGCAGACGCGCACGTTTGAGGGGCGTGTGGGGCAACCCGTGGGGGTTCGAGTCCCCCCTTGGGCACCAACCCTCCGGAGATTCTCAGCGTCGAGGGCTCCCGGCAGCGACGGGAGCCCTCGGTGTGTTCCCCCGTCTTGGCGGCTTGTGAAAGCTATGCCATAATGAAACGGGCAAACCGGGAAAAGGACAAGAATAGATGGGACTTTCGCTCCCCCTTCTCGATGCGCCGCATCCCACCGACTCGCCCAAGCCGCCCTGGCTGAAGGTGCGCGCGCCGGGCGGGCCCAAGTACCTCCGTCTTCGGGGCCTCATGAGGCAGTGGGACCTCCATTCGGTGTGCGAGGAAGCGCATTGCCCCAATATCGGCGAGTGCTGGGAGGACCTGACCGCGACCTTCATGATCCTGGGCGATGTGTGCACGCGCAACTGCGGTTACTGCGCCGTGACTCATGGCAAGCCGGTCTGGGAGGATCGTGAGGAGCCGGAGCGCGTCGGGCGCGCGGTTGGCGAGCTGGGGCTCGAGTATGTGGTCATCACCTCGGTGAATCGCGACGACCTCGCCGACGGCGGCGCCGCGCACTTCGCCGCCACTGTGCGGGCCGTCCGCCGTCATGCCGCCGGCTGCCGGGTGGAGCTGCTGATCCCCGATTTCCAGGGGAACGGCGCCGCGCTGGCGTCCGTGATCGAGGCCGGGCCGGACATCCTCAACCACAATATCGAGACGGTGCCCCGGCTCTACAAGGTCGCGCGCCACGGCGGCCGCTACGAGCGCACGCTCGAGCTCTTCCGGCGGGCGCGCCGCGCGGCGCCGGCGCTCGTCACCAAGTCCGGGATCATCCTGGGGTTGGGCGAGGAGCGCGGCGAGATCCTCGACACCATGAGCGACCTCCGCGCGGCGGATGTCAACCTCCTCACACTCGGCCAGTACCTGAGGCCGTCGCGGGAGCACCTGCCCGTCGCCCGCTACTACCATCCCGACGAGTTCGCCGAGCTGGCCGAGCGCGGCCGCGAGATGGGCTTCGCCCACGTGGAATCGGGTCCCCTCGTGCGCTCCTCGTACCACGCCAAGAAGCAGGCCCAAGGCGTAGGCGTGAGGGGCTAGCGATGGAGTACCTTCCCATCCTCATGGTGTTCGCCGTCGCCGCGGCGGTAGCCGGCGCGCTGCTGGGGATTCCTGCGCTGATCGCGCCCGCGCGCCCCACGGCGGTGAAGCTCGAGCCGTTCGAGTGCGGCAAGGATCCCGTGGCGCTGCCCGAGGGCCGCTTCGCGATCAAGTTTTCCACGATCGCCATCTTCTTCATCATCTTCGACATCGAGCTGGTCTTCGTCTGGCCATGGGCGGCGCTGTACCGGCGCCTCGGCTGGTTCGGCTTCGTCGAGATGATGGTCTTCCTCGGGATCCTGATGCTCGGCTTCCTGTACATCTGGCAGAAGCGAGGGCTGGAATGGGAGTAGGCGCCTTCTTCACGTCGAAGCTGGACGAGGCCATCGGCTGGGCCCGGAAGTATTCCATCTTCCAGTACCCCTTCGTCACCGCGTGCTGCGGCATGGAGTACATGGCTACCGCCTGCTCGCATTATGACGTCGATCGCTTCGGCGCGGGGCTTCCGCGCTTCTCGCCGCGGCAGGCGGACGTCCTCTTCGTGGTGGGCACCATCAGCCACAAGATGGCGCCCGTGCTGAAGCGGGTCTACGACCAGATGTGCGAGCCCAAGTGGGTCGTGGCCTTTGGCGTCTGCACCTGCACGGGCGGCTTCTACGACAACTACGCGACCGTTCAGGGGATCGACACCATCATCCCGGTGGACGTGTACATTCCCGGATGCCCGCCGCGTCCCGAGAGCGTCATCGACGGCCTGATGAAGCTCCAGGACAAGATCGCGGCCGGGACGCAGCGCTACTAATCCCGCCGGACCGGCCGGAGGACGGGCGCCACCCCCAATGGACGGACAGGCAATTCTTGCGCGGCTTCGCGGGCGTTTTGGCGACCGTGTGACGGCGACGCACGAGTACCGCGGCGACCACACCGCGGTGCTGGCGCGCGAGGCTATCGTTCCGGCTCTGCGGTTCTGCCGCGACGAGCCCGACCTGGCTTTCGACCTGCTGGCGGACCTTACCGCCGTGGACTACCTCACCTTCCCGGGCCGCGAGGACGGCCCGCGCTTCGAAGTCGTCTACCACCTGTACTCGGTCGCGCTGAACCACCGGCTGAGGCTCAAGGTTCAAGTGGAGCAGGACGACGCCGTGGTGCCGACGGCCACGGGCCTCTGGCCCATCGCCAACTGGCTGGAGCGCGAGGTGTGGGACATGTTCGGCATCCGGTTCGAAGGGCACCCCGACCTGCGGCGGCTGCTGCTCTACGAGGAGTTCCAGGGGCATCCGCTGCGGAAGGACTACCCGATCACCCGACGCCAGCCGCTGATCGGGCCGAAGGTGTAGTGCGAGACGAGGCGTGGCCGACGAGCCGCAGGCGAGGAGCACGACGAGGTGAGCGCTGAAATGGTTCGGAAATAGTCATGCCCGAGCGGACGACGCGCGAGCTCTTCCTCGGTGAGGGCGCCGGCACCGGCGCCGGCAGCCAGCACCTCTATGTCAACATGGGCCCGGCGCATCCCGCCATGCATGGCATCATCCGCATCTTCGCCGAGCTGGACGGCGAGACCGTGGTCAAGGGCGATGTGGAGATCGGCTATCTCCATCGCGCCTTCGAGAAGGACTGCGAGGCGGGCCCGTTCAACAATGCGATCCCGTATACGGACCGGCTGAATTACGTCTCGCCGCTGATCAACAACTTCGGCTACGCCTCGGCCATCGAGAAGCTGCTCGGCATCGAGATCACGGAGCGGTGCCGCTACATCCGGGTCATCATGAGCGAGATCTCACGGATCTGCGACCACCTGACCTGCGTCGGCGCCAGCGCCATGGAGCTGGGCGCATTCACCGTCTTCCTCTACATGATCAAGGCACGCGAGTTCCTGTGGGAGCTGGTGGAGGACGTGACGGGCGCGCGGCTCACGATCTCCTACGGGCGCGTGGGCGGGGTCAAGGCCGATCTCCCGGCGGGATTCGACGGCAAAGTCCGCCGGGCCTTCAAGGAGACGCGCCAGGTGCTCGAGGAAGTGCACGCGCTGCTCACCGGCAGCCGCATCTTCATGGACCGCATGGTCGGCGTGGGCGCCCTTTCGCGGGACGAGACCATCGCCTGGGGCATCACGGGCCCGATGCTGCGCGCCGCCGGCGTGCCCTTCGACCTGCGCAAGGCCCAGCCCTATTGGGCCTACGACCGGATGGAGTTCGAGATCCCGCTCGGGAAGAACGGCGACAACTTCGACCGCTATCTCGTGCGCATGGCGGAGATGGAGCAGGCCATGCGCATCACTGAGCAGGCCCTGGACGGCATTCCCGGCGGCGCCATCAACGTGGACTTCGAAGGCCGCCCCATCGATCCGGCCAGCTACGTGGACCGGGGCAAGCAGGGCAAGACCGAAGGGCTGCTGCTGGTGCCCATCACGCTCTCGCCCAATCTCCAGGGGCAGGGGCGGCGGGAGCAGGAGCGCGTCAACGTGCGCGACAAGCGCGTGGTCCTGCCCCCGAAGGAAACCGCCTACGGCTCCATCGAAGGCCTGATGAACCACTTCATGCTGGTCATGGAAGGCTACGGCATCCGCCCGCCCGCCGGCGAGGCCTATTTCCCCGTGGAGGGCGCCAATGGCGAGCTGGGCTTCTACGTCGTGTCGGACGGCTCCGACCGCCCGTACCGCGTCCGCTGCCGCCCGCCCTGCCTGCCGCCCGTGGCCGCGCTGCCGCGGATGATCGAAGGCCAGATGGTGGCCGACATCATCCCCACCTTCGGGTCGGTGAACATGATCGGAGGCGAGTTGGATAGATGATGCGAAGCTTCCTTACAGAGGGCACGGCTTGCCGTGCCCGTGGATCAAATCGTGGCTGACGCCAAGCGGCCGCAGTTCACCGCCGGGCAGCTGGAGGAGGTGCGCCGGCTGCAATCGCTCTACCCCGACAAGCGGGCCGCGCTGCTGCCGGTGCTCCACCTGGCGCAGGACACCTTCGGCTATGTCTCGCTCGAGGTCGAGGGATACGTAGCGGGCCTGTTCGGTCTCACCCCCGCCCACGTCCATGAAGTGGTGACCTTCTACACCATGTTCTTCCAGCAGCCGAAGGGGCGCCACGTGGTCGCCGTGTGCCACAACCTCTCCTGCCACCTGCTCGGCGCCAAGACTATCATCGACCACCTCACCGAGCGGCTGGGCATCGAGGTCGGGGAGACCACGGCCGACGGCCGGGTGACGCTGCTCTCGGTCGAATGCCTCTGCGCCTGCGAGCAGGCCCCGATGATGCAGGTGGACGATCGGTACGAGGGCAATCTGACGGCCGGCAAGGTGGACGAGATTCTGAGGTCGCTGCGGTGACGGACGAGAAGATCTTCACCCGCAATTTCCACCTTTCCGACTCGCATACGCTGCGCGTCTACCGGCAGACCGGCGGCTACTCGGCGCTCGGCAAGGCGCTTCAGATGGAGCCCGCCGCCATCACCGAGGAGATGAAGCAATCCAATCTCCGCGGTCTGGGCGGCGCCGGCTTCTCCACCGGCACCAAGTGGTCCTTCATTCCCAAGGGCTCGACGGCGCCGAAGTATCTGGTCGTCAATGCCGACGAGGGCGAGCCCGGCACCTTCAAGGACCGCTATCTGCTCGAGCGCGATCCGCACGCCCTCATCGAAGGGATGCTGATCGCCGCCCGCGCGATCGAGTCGCGCCTGGGCTTCGTCTACATCCGCGGCGAGTACGTGCAGCCGTGGCGGATCTTCAGCGGGGCGGTCCGGGAAGCGTACGAGGCCGGCCTGCTCGGCAAGAATGTCCAGGGCTCGGGCTTGGACTTCGACATCGTGATCCACCGCGGAGCGGGCGCGTATATCTGCGGCGAGGAGACGGGCCTCATCTCCTCGCTCGAAGGCAAGAAGGGCTGGCCCAAGCTCAAGCCCCCGTTTCCCGCCATCAAGGGCGCCTTCGGCCAGCCCACGATCGTCAATAACGTGGAAACCCTCGCCGCGGTCCCACACATCATCAACCGAGGCGCCGAGTGGTTCGCGGGTCTCGGCACGAAGAGCCAGGGTGGCACGCGCCTCTACTCGGTGTCCGGCCACGTGGTCAAGCCGGGCGTCGTGGAGGCGCCGGTTTCGATCACGCTGCGCCAGCTGATCTACGACCGCTGCGGCGGCATCCGCGACGGGCGCAGGCTCAAGGCGGTGGTGCCGGGCGGCTCATCGGCGCCCATTCTCACGGCGGACGAGATCGACGTGACCATGGACGTGGACGGTCTCAAGAATGCCGGCACCATGGCGGGCTCGGCCGGCGTGATCGTGATGGACGAGACCGTGTCGATCCCGGAGGCGCTGATGGTGGTGGCGCGCTTCTACGCCCACGAGTCGTGCGGCCAGTGCACGCCGTGCCGCGAGTCGACGGGATGGATCTACAAGATGGCGCACCGGATCGTGGACGGCAAGGGGCGCAAGGAGGACCTCGATACGATCCTGGACGTGGCCAAACGCGGCGCCGGGACGACCATTTGCGCCTTCTACGACGGGGCGGTCGGGCCCTATATCAGCTACATCGAGAAGTTCCGCGACGAGTTCGAGGCGCTGATCAGGAGTCAGGGCGGTGCCTAAGCTCACCATCGACGGCAAGGAGCTCGAAGTCGCCCCGGGGACCAACCTGATCGAGGCGGCCCGCCAGGCCGGAGTCGAGGTGCCGCACTATTGCTATCACCCCGGCCTCAGCATCGCCGGCCAGTGCCGCCTGTGCATGGTGGACATCGAGAAGAATCCGCGCCCGCAGATCGGCTGCAATACCGTCGCCGGCGACGGCATGGTCGTCCACACCCAGACCCCGCGGGTGCTCGAGACGCGCCGGGCGATCATGGAGTTCCACCTCATCAACCACCCGCTGGACTGTCCGGTGTGCGACCAGGCAGGGGAGTGCTGGCTGCAGATCTATTACATGAAGCACGGGCTCTACGATCCGCGGATGACGGACGAGAAGGTGCACAAGCCCAAGGCCGTCCCGCTGGGGCCGCACGTCATCCTCGACGCCGAGCGGTGCATCCTCTGCTCGCGCTGCGTGCGCTTCTGCGACGAGATCACGGGGACCGGGGAGCTCGGCATCTTCGGCCGCGGCGACCAGTCGGAGATCGGCCTGTTCCCCGGCAAGGCGCTCGAGAACAAGTACTCGGGCAATGTCATCGACATCTGTCCGGTGGGGGCGCTCACCGACCGCGACTTCCGCTTCCAGGTGCGCGTCTGGTACCTGGACACCGCCAAGTCCATCTGCAATGGCTGCGCCCGGGGCTGCAATATCGAGATCCATACCAGCCGCCGCCGTCCTCATCACAACCAGGGCCGTCGGATCGCCCGCATCAAGCCGCGATTCAACGCCGACGTGAACCGATGGTGGATCTGCGACGCCGGGCGCTACGGCTTCGGCCCGATGGACGACGACACCCGCTTGACCTCTCCGCTCGGGCGCGAGGGCGGCAGGCAGGTGGAGATCACCTGGGACGACGCCCTCGCCGGCCTCACCGCCGCGCTGCGCCGGCATCGGCCCGAGGAGATCGGGATCCTGGCCTCGCCACAGATGGCCAATGAGGATCTCGTCCTGCTCAAGCGCCTGGCCGACCACCTGGGCGTGCGGACCCTTGATTACCGCGTGCCGCCGAGGGCGGCGGGAGACGAGGACAATTTCCTCATCCGCGCCGACAAGAACCCGAACTCGCGCGGCGCCGAGCTCATCGGCCTCGCGCCCGCCGCCGCGAGCCTCGATGCGCGCGGCCTGCTCGCGGCGGTCGCAGAGCGGCGCATCAAGCTGCTGTGGGTGTTCCACCACGACCTCTTCCGGTCCGCTTGGGCCGAAGCCGACATTCGGGCGGCGCTCTCCGGCGCCGAGACGCTGGTCTTCCAGGGCGTCAATGCCAATGCGGTGAGCGCCCAGGCTCACCTCGTGCTGCCCAGCGCCGCCTATGCCGAGCGCGAGGGCACCTTCACCAATTTCCAGGGCCGCGTTCAGCGCTTCCGCGCCGCCATCGAGCCGCTGGGTGAGGCGCTGCCCGACTGGCGCGTCCTGGCCGAGCTGGGCCGTTCACTGGGAGCCGCGGATCCGGCCTTCGCCGCCGAGCGGGCCGAGCAGATCTTCGCGGCGCTCGCGGCGACCGCGCCGGCTTTCGCCGGCATGACCTATCGCGCCCTCGGTGACACGGGAGTCCGGCTCCGGTCATGAGTGGCCGGGCTCTGGATCTGCTCCTGCAGGCCCTGCCCGTCGCCTTCATCATGTTCGTGGTGCTGAACTTCGGCGGCATCCTGACCTGGGTCGAGCGCAAGCAGTCGGCCATCATGCAGGACCGGATCGGCGCCAACCGCGCCTCGATCTTCGGCATCCGGATCCTCGGGCTGCTCCATCCCCT
>JBKPCB010000109.1:0-10927 GCA_046727155.1 Candidatus Methylomirabilota bacterium
TTCGTCGGCGGCCTCTACCACACGATCAACCACGCCTGCTTCAAGGCGCTGCTCTTCCTCGGCGCCGGCTCCGTGCTCCACGCCGCGCACACCCGCAACATGGAAGAGCTGGGCGGGCTCATCAAGCGAATGCCGAGGACGGCGCTGTTCTTCCTGGTGGGCGCGGCGGCCATCTCGGCGCTGCCGCCGCTCAACGGCTTCGTCTCGGAGTGGATCGTCTTCCAGGCTTTGCTGGGAGGGGCCGCCATCCCGAAGCGCGAGGTCGCCGTGCTGATGCCCGTCGCCGTGGGAATGCTGGCGCTGGCGAGCGGATTGGCCGCGGCCTGCTTCGTCAAGGCCTTCGGGATCACCTTCCTGGGCATCGCCCGCTCGCCTGAGGCGGAAGAGGCCCATGAGGCACCGATGTCCATGCAGCTGGCGATGGGAATCCTGGCGCTGGGCTGCGTGCTCCTCGGCGCGGCCGCCTTCATCCTGGTTCCGGCACTTGCGTCCACGCTCGTCCGCTTTGGAGAAATGTCGCCGCCTCTCGTCTGGAGCCTCGGTCTCCCGCTCGAAGTGCCCGGCGCCGTCGGTCAAATGTCGCCGCTCCTGCTCCTGCTCGGGTTCGCTCTCCTGCTCGCGGCTGTCCCGTTGGGCCTCTGGCTGTTCCGCGCGAGCCGGGCTCTTCGCGTGAGCGACACGTGGGGCTGCGGGCGGATCGTCCAGACGCCGCGCATGCAGTACACCGCCGTCGCTTTCGCCGAGCCACTGCGCCGCGTCTTCGCCGAGCTGTACCGGCCGACGGAAGACGTTTCGATCGACTTCCACCCCGAGTCGCGATACTTCGTCCAGTCGATCGCGTATCGGGCGCGGATCCTGCCCTGGTTCGAGCGCTATCTCTACGAGCCGGTTTTGGAGCGCGTGGCGCGGTGGGCGGCGCGCGTCCGGGCCATCCAGTCCGGCTCGCTCCACGCCTACCTCACCTATCTCGTCACGGCGCTCGTGGTGCTGCTGGTGCTCCTCATGCTGTGGGGGAGCTGAGCGGATGATCCTTCCGTATGTGATCGCGGTGGCCCAGACGGCGCTCGCGCTGGCGCTGGCGCCGGCCTTGGTGGGCCTCGTGCGCTGGATGAAGGCGCGGCTCCAGAACCGTCGCGGCGCGCCGCTCTGGCAGCCGTATCTCGAGCTGCGGAAGCTCTTCGCCAAGGAGGCCGTGGTCTCGAGCAATGCGTCCTGGCTCTTCCGCGCCTCGCCCTTCGTCGTGTTCGCGAGCACCGTGGCGGTCACCTTCCTCGTCCCGGTTCTGGCGGTGCCGCTGCCCTTCGACCGGGTAGGTGATCTGCTCGTGGTCGTCTATCTCCTGCTGCTCGGCACCTTCTTCCTGGCGCTGGCCGGGCTCGACCCCGGCTCGGCCTTTGGCGGGATGGGCTCGAGCCGGGAAATGACCGTCGCCGCCGTGTCTGAGCCCACCGTCGCCCTGGCTATCTTTGCCCTCGCGCTGAGCGCGGGATCCACTAACCTGGGCCAGATCGTGGTCCGCACCCTGGCCGATCCCGCCGCGGCCGTGAGCCCGGGTTACCTGCTGGCCTTCGGGGCGCTCTTCATCGTCACGCTGGCGGAGAACGGCCGGCTTCCGGTGGACAATCCGGCCACCCATCTCGAGCTGACCATGATCCACGAGGCGATGGTGCTCGAGTACTCGGGCCGCTACCTGGCGCTGCTCGAGTGGGCGGCCTGGCTCAAGCTCGTGGTCTTCTTCTCGCTGCTGGCCAATTTGTTCGTCCCCTGGGGCGTGGCGACTGTGCTGACGCCGACGGCGCTGGCACTGGCCCTGGGAAGCCTCATCGGGAAGCTCCTGATCCTCGCCACGGTTCTGGCGGTGTTCGAGACCCGCGTGGCCAAGCTCCGGCTCTTCCGCGTGCCCGAGCTCCTCGCGGTGTCCTTCGTCTTGGCCCTGCTGGCCATCACCGTGTCCTTCTTGGTGCGCTGATCGTGTTCAACTCGGGAGGCCCACTCCGCCCACCGCGCGGGGCGCTCCGCGGCGCCACCCGCCCGATTCTGCCAGTGTCATTCGTGCCGTGTTCGAGCGTAGCCAGAGTCTGCGAGGCTCATTAACCATGGATTCTTTGTTCAGCCAGCTCGCGGTGCTCGGCTCCAGCCTCGTGTTGATCTGCGGCCTCGCGCTACTCTGGCGGCGCGGCTCCGCCGCCCACATCGCGGCCTTCACCGCCCAATCCTTGGCGCTGGCCGGCACCATCGCGCTCATCGCCGGCTTTACAGGCAGCAACGAGCTCTGGGTGGTCGCGGCGCTGTTCCTCGCCGTCAAGGGGGTGGTGATGCCGCTGCTCCTCAGGCGCATGGAGCGGCGCTTCCGAGAGCAGCGCGAGATCGAGCCCTATGTGAATACCGCCACGTCGCTGGTGATCGGGGGGTTCCTGGTGCTGCTCGCCTATATCGTCACCCGGCCCATCCTCGACGTGAGCCATCTGCCGACGCGCGCGGCGATGCCGCTGGCCATGGGGCTCATCTTCGTGAGCCTGCTGGTGATCATCAGCCGGAAGAAGGCGCTCACGCAGGTCATCGGCTTCCTCGCGCTCGAAAACGGCATCGCGCTCCTGGCCGCGCTCGGCACCTACGGCATTCCGTTCATTGTCGAGGTGGGCGTCTTCCTCGACGCGCTGATGGGCTTCCTGGTCATGCAGATCGTGGTCTATCGCATCCAGGAGACGTTCGAGAGCATCGATGTCGAGCAGCTCAACCGGTTGAGCCAATGAGCCGTCCGCGATGCGCGTGACGTATCTTGCCCTCCTCGGCCCACCGCTCGTGGCGGCGCTCGCGGCCGCTCTCGTGCGGCCGTATCGCGCGTGGGTGGGCGCGGCCGGCGCGCTTCTCTCGCTGCTGTCGCTGGCGGCGGCGCTGCGACTCGCGGCGCGGGTGCTGGGCGGCGCCACGCCGGCGTGGGGCCCGAGCGAGATGATGCGCATGGACGCGCTCTCGGCGCTGTTGGCGCTCTGCGTGGCCTTCGTCGCAGCGCTGGCCGCCTGGCTCGGCCCGGGCCTCGGGCGAGACCAGCACTACGGGCCGGGTCAGGCCCGCCGCTTCAGGATCTTCTCGAGCCTCTTCGCTTTCACCATGCTGGCCGCCGTCACGGCCAATAACGTGGCGGTGATGTGGGTGGCCATCGAGGCGACCACCATCGCCTCGGCGCTCATCATCCCGCTCACGGTGTCCAAGGCCTCGGTCGAGGCCTCGTGGAAATACATCCTGATCGGCTCCGTCGGCATCGCGCTGGCTTTCGTGGGCACGGTGCTGGGCTACTTCGACTATGTGCATCTGGCCGGGGAGAGCGAGTCGGCGCTGAACTGGACGAGCCTGATGGCCGCGGCGCCCGCTATGCATCCCAAGGTGATGGAGCTGGCATTCGTCTTCATCGTGATCGGCTACGGCACCAAGGCGGGGCTCGCCCCGATGCATACCTGGCTGCCCGACGCCCATGCGGAGGCGCCGGCGCCGCTGTCGGCCATGATGTCGGGCGTGCTGCTCGCGGTGGCGCTGTACGCCATCATGCGCTGGAAGGCGGTGGTGGGGGCGGTGGGCTCGACCTTGCCCGGCCGGCTCCTGCTGGTGCTCGGGCTGGCCTCGCTGGCCATCGCCGCGCTGAGCATGGTTGGCCAGCGTCACTATAAGCGCCTGCTCGCGTATTCGAGCATCGAGCACACGGGTCTCATGTGCCTGGGGCTCGGGCTCGGCCCGCTCGGCGCCTTTGCGGCGCTGCTGCATCTGGTCAATCATGCGGTGGCCAAGGCCATGATGTTCTTTCTCTCGGGCCGCATCCTGGACCGCTACAAGACCACCGAGCTCGGCGGAGTCTCCGGGCTTCTGCGCGCGATGCCCGTGACGGGCGGCCTCTTCGCGGCCGGAATGCTGGCGCTGATCGGGCTGCCGCCCTTCGGGATCTTCTTTTCCAAGTTCGCGCTCATCCGAGCCGGATTCGCCACGGGCCATCCATGGCTGATGGCGGCGGTGCTCGGTCTCCTGCTCGTGGCCGTGGTGGCCATGCTGGCGCCGATCAACCGCATGCTCTACGGCGCGCCGCCGGCCGGCGTGCTCCTGGGCGAGCGGAGCCACTGGGGCCTGGTGCCGCTCGGCCTCTGCGCGGCGCTGATGGTGGCGCTCGGGCCCGGCGGATTCGCTTTCCTTCAGACGTTGCTCGACCGGGCGGTGGAGATCGTCCGGTGACGAAGGACCTGACGGCGGTGCGCGAGGCGCTCCAGCAGCGCGTCGGCGGCTGGCTCTCTGACCTGCGACTGGCGCGCGGTCGGGAATTCCACGGCCAGGTCAAGGCCGGCGACGCGCGGCGGCTGGCCGAGGTGCTGCGCAGCGAGCTCGGCGCTGAGCTGCGCCTGATGGTGGCCAATGACCGGCGCGCCGACGCGGGGCGCTTCGAGGTCTATTACCTCTTTGCCCAGCCGAAGGAGGACTGGTTCGTTCAGGCCGTGAAGCATCTGCCCGCCGACAACCCGACGATCGCCTCGCTCGGGACCTTCCAATACCCGGCGTCGCGCTTCGAGCGCGAGATGTACGATCTCTTCGGCATCGCCGCGGCCAATCACCCCGATCCCCGGCCCCTTGTGCGCCACGGATTCTGGCCCGCCGACTACTTCCCGCTCCGGAAGGACGCGAGCCCGAGGGATTTCCAGGATGACGGCCGCCCCTTCCCATTCACCGAAGTCGGCGGGGAGGGCGTTTACGAGATTCCCGTGGGGCCGGTGCACGCGGGCGTCATCGAGCCGGGACACTTCCGCTTCAGCGTCGTGGGCGAGACCATCATCGACATGAAGTCCCGGCTCTATTTCACCCACAAGGGCACGGAGAAGCTCTTCGAAGGCCGGGAGCCGGCCGACGGCATTTCGCTGGCCGAGCGCGTCTCCGGCGACACCTCGGTGGGCCACGCGCTGGCCTACTGCCAGGCGCTCGAGTCGGCGGCGGGCACCGTGGTGCCCGAGCGGGCACGGCACCTGCGCGTGATCCTGCTGGAGCTCGAGCGGCTCTACAATCACGTGGCGGATTTCGGCATGATCGCCAATGACACGGGCTTCGCCATCGCGCATTCGCATTGCTTCAGGATTCGGGAGCGACTGCTGCGGCTGAACAAGCGGCTGACCGGCAACCGGCTGCTCCGCGGCGGCATCGTGCCCGGCGGGGCCGCCGCCGACCTGGCCGCGGGGCTGGACGTGGTCTCCGAGGTCGAGGCGGCGCTCAGAGACTTCGACGAGATCGTGGGGCTCAGCCTGCGCAGCCCCTTGGTGATGGACCGGCTCGAGGGAACGGGGCGTCTGACCTCGCGCACCGCGCGCGACCACGGCGTGCTCGGCTACGTGGCGCGCGCCTCGGGGATTGACGCTGACGTCCGGCGGGACCATCCCTTCGCCGCCTATGGCGAGCTGGACTTCCGGGTGCCCGTGCTCGAATCGGGCGATGTCAAGGCGCGGACGATGGTGAGGGTGGAAGAGGCGCGCGAGTCTGTGCGCCTCATCCGCCAGGCCGTCGAGCGCATGCCGTCCGGTCCGGTGTCCGCGCCGCTCGGTCCGCTGCCGGCGTTCGAGCCGGCATTCGGCCTGGTCGAAGGCTGGCGCGGCGCCATCTGGCATTGGGTGATGGCCGATGCCGCGGGGCGGCTCCACCGGGTCAAGATCATGGACCCGTCATTTCTCAACTGGCGGCCGCTGTCCTATGCGCTGCTCAAGAACATCGTGCCGGATTTCCCGCTCTGCAATAAGTCGTTCAATCAGTCGTATTCGGGCAACGATCTCTAAGGGGCCCGGGGAGGGTATACTGCCGACCATGAAAACCGGACTGATCGTCCTCATCGTGATCGCGGTCGTGGTCCTGGGCGGCGTGCTCTGGGCGTTCGGCGTGTACAACAGCCTGGTGCGCCTCGACCAGCAGGTGAACGAAAAGTGGGCGCAGGTCCAGAACGTCTACCAGCGGCGCGCCGACCTGGTGCCCAACCTAGTCGAGACCGTCAAGGGCTTCGCCACCCAGGAGCGGACCGTGCTCGAAGAAGTTACCAAGGCCCGCGCCAGCGTGGCCGGGATCAAGGCGACGCCGGAGCTGGTCAACGACCCCGCCGCGATGAAGAAATTCCAGGACGCCCAGAATCAGCTCGGCGGCGCGCTCAGCCGGCTGCTGGTCACCGTCGAGCGCTATCCGGAGCTCAAGTCCAACCAGAATTTCCTCGCGCTGCAGAGCCAGCTCGAAGGCACCGAGAACCGGATCACCGTCGAGCGCATGCGCTATAACGAAGCTGTCCGCGATTACAACACCCGGCTCAGGCTCGCCCCCGGCAGCATCGTTGCCCGCATGGCAGGCTTCAAGGAGAAGGCCTTCTTCGAGGCGACGCCGGAGAGCCAGGCCGCGCCCAAGGTGAAGTTCTAGCGGTCGATCGGGAGGCCCGCGGTGCGCCTGAGCAGGCTCGCCCTCCTTGCCCTCGTGCTTTGCGCGGCGCCCGCCGTCGTGTGGGCGGCGCTCAAGATCCCGCCGCCTCCCGACCACCGGATCAACGATTACGCCGGCGCCCTCGACACCGCCGACCGCGAGCGGCTCGAGGACAAGCTCCGTCAGCGGGAGCGCGGGAGCAGCAACCAGATCGTCGTGGCCATCTTCCGGTCGCTCGAAGGCGAGAGCCTCGAGGACTACACCGTGCGCCTGGCCCAGTCCTGGCGCATCGGCCGCAAAGGGCTCGACAATGGCGTAGTCTTCCTCATCTTCGTCAACGACCGGAAGATGCGCATCGAGGTCGGGTACGGCCTCGAATCGAATCTGACCGACGCCGTCTCGTCGTCGATCCTGCGCGACGTCGTCGCGCCGCGCTTCCGCGAGGGCCGTCTCGCCGACGGCATCAGCGCCGGGCTCGACGCCATCGATCAGGCCATCGCGGGGACCTACCGCGGCGCGCCGTCTCCCGCCCGCCGCCAGCCCGCGACAAGCTACTGGGCGATCTTTCTCCTCCTCTTCGTCATCGCGGGTCTGGCCTGGATAATCGTGCCGGCCCTCTTGTTCTCGCGGGCCACTCGCCGGCACGGCTGGACCGGCGGGTCTTCCGGCTGGGGCGGGCCCTTCGTGGGCGGCGGATTTTTCGGTGGGGGCGGGGGCGGAGGGGGCTTCTCCGGCGGAGACTTTTCGGGCGGTGGCGGCGGCTTCGGCGGCGGCGGCGCGAGCGGGAGCTGGTAATGGCCCGCCACCCGCGCTGGGTCCGCCGATTCATGAGCGCCGACGACCTCGATGCCGTCGCCCGCGCGGTGGCGGAGGCCGAGCGGCTCACCTCGGCCGAGATCCGCGTCCACCTCGATCATCGCTGCGCCGGCGATGCGATGCGGCGGGCGGTAGAAGTGTTCGAGCGGCTCGGCATGCACCGCACCGCCGCGCGGCACGGCGTCCTGATCTATGTCGCGGTCGCGGACCGCAAGCTGGCGGTGATCGGCGACGCGGGCATCCACGAGCGCGTCGGGGAGGCGTACTGGCGCAGACTGGTCGAGGCCGTGACGCGGCACTTCGGCGAGGAGCGCCCTCGCGACGGCTTCATCCATGCCATCGCCGAGCTGGACCAAGTCCTGCGCCGGCATTTTCCGCGCAGGCCCGACGACACCAACGAACGGCCAGATGACGTCAGCATCGGCTAGCTTCCAAAGCCGAGAAAAACCTACCGGGTAGAACTTACACGTGCGCCGGATTCGACCCGGCGCGCCGCCCCACCGTCCCGGGATTAACTCCCGCTATTTCCAGTACTTAGCCCGCGCGCCTTCTCTGGCATGGCCGTTGCGGCATACGCCGGTGAGGGAGCGGTATGCAGGGGAGCACTCATAAAGAAAGGAGGAGACCATGAAGACCTACGTTGCGGTACTCGTCATGGTCCTTGCGTTAGCCGCGGTTGGCTGCGGCAACCATATTCGTACGGGCATGGACTATCAGCAGATCAGTCAGGCTAACGACAAGTAGTTGATCGCGACGGCGTTGGCTGCGAGTAGAGCCGGCATCAGAGCGCCACGCGACGGCGCATGATCCGGCTCAGCTCGCCGATGGCGTGGTGAGTCGCTCGCGTAAGGAGGAACATATGCTCTGGACGATTTTCGTGGTGCTCTTGGTGCTGTGGGCGCTGGGGATGGTGAGCTCCTATACCCTCGGCGGCTTCATTCATCTACTCCTGGTCGTCGCCATCGCGGTGGTCCTGATCCGGGTCATCCAGGGTCAGCGGCCGGTCTGAGCGGCGTCCCCCGGGTTAACGACAACCTCAAACCTCAGACGGGGCAATGATGAACGACGTGATGCGATACGTGGTCCAGCAGCAGCTCAAGCCCGAGGGCCTGTCCGGGATCTCCAACGAGCAGATCGATCAGCACTGGGCGCTGTACGAAGGCTATGTGAAGAATGCCAACGCGCTGGTCGAGGCCCTCGACAAGCTCGAGATCGGCTCCCGCGAATGGGGCGAGCTCAAGCGACGGGCCGGCTTCGAGTTCAATGGCATGATCCTGCACGAATACTACTTCGGGAATCTGGGCGCCGGCTCTCACCTGAGTAGCGGCGGCGAGCTGGCGACCGATCTGACCAACGCCTGGGGAACGGTCAAGGTGTGGCGCGAGGACTTGGCCAAGACCGCCGCGATGCGCGGCAGCGGCTGGGCGATCCTCTACCACGATTCCGCCGCAGACCGGCTGTTCAACTGGTGGGTGGGAGATCACGAGATCAACCATCCGGCCGGCTTTCATCCCATTCTCGTGCTCGACGTATGGGAGCACGCGTGGGTCGTGGATTACGGCATCCCGGGGCGGGAGAAGTACATCAAAGCTTTCTTCGAGAACATCAACTGGGACATCGTGGAGCAGCGGCTCCGGACCAGCAAGGCGGCGCATATCGCCGCCTGCGTCTAGGGCTTCTCGATCGGTGGCGGGGCGGGGCTTATCTTCCCCAGCGGACGCTGAACCCCGCCACCGCCGCCCAGTCCGGCCCGCGTCCCGCCAGCGTGGTCCGCATCGCCGCGTCCACGGCAACTGACTCGGTCAGAAGATAGACGACGCCTACCGTCATGCCGAGCAGCTCGCGGCCGTCGCGCTCGTCTTTGGAGTGGAAGAACAGCTCGACGAGAGCCGACAGCCGCGGGCTGATCTCGTAGCTGAGCGATACCGAGGCTAGGGCCTCGAGCAGATAGCCCTCCGGGCGGCGCTGGCCGATCGCCGCGAGCCCCACATTGGCGTCGATGCTGAAGTCGCCCGGCAGCGGCCGACTCAGCAGGAACAGCAGGCCGAAGTCCGTCCGCTCGCTGGCGATCGGCGCGTCGGCGGTCGGCAGCTTGACGAAAGGCCTGAGCGCCAGCGCCAGGCCCTCCTCCCTCTCATTCGACCCGAAGAAGCGGTACTTGAGCCCCAGCGTGAGGTCTCCGCGATTCAGATCTTCCCGCTCCGTGCGCAGCCAGACCACGGGCTCGGCGTCCACCAATAGCTCGAGGTTTCCCGTGAGCCCCACGCGCAGCGCGCTGTCGAGCGAGAACCGGCGCTCGGCGGGGCTTCCACCGATCCGCGTGCGGCTGTACTCGATGCCCGTCTCGAGCTGGAACCCGCCGGGCGTGATGGTCTGCGCGCTGTCCGTGATGTCCGGGCGGTCTGGCGCGACCTCTTGACGGGCCATCGCCGCGCCCGTTGGCAGGAGCAGGGCGGAGACCAGCGTGAGGAGGCCGACGATTGGCGCGGCGGTCGCCACGCGGTTCTAGGCCGACGAGAGGAGATACTCCTCGGCAGCGGCGAGTCCGGCGCCGAGGCGGACGTCGACGCCGAAACTCTTGAGCGTCAGCTCCACGCCGGCGAGCCCGCCCAATAGCTCCAGCTCGTTGAGATTGCCCAGGTGGCCGATGCGGAAGACTTTGCCCTTGACGGCGCCGAGGCCCACGCCGAGCGACAGGCCGAGGGCCTTGCTGGCGTGGGCGATGTAGGCGTCGGAGTCCTTGCCCGGCGGCATCTTCACGGCCGTGAGCGTATTCGAATACTCGGCCGGGTTGCGGCAGAGCAGCTCGAGCCCCAGGGCGCGCACGGCCTTCCGGCACGCCTCGGCAAGTCTGGCGTGCCGCTTGAACACATTCGCCAGCCCCTCTTCGTTGAGCATCGCGAGGGCCTCGCGCAGGCCGAAGAGCAGGGTGGTGGCCGGGGTGTAGGGGAACTCGCCGCGCTTGTTCCGCTCGATGACGGGCTCCCAATCCCAGTACGAGCGCGGGCACTCCGCTTTCTCGGAGGCGGCGATGGCCTTGTCGCTGGCGGCCAGGATCGCCATGCCCGGCGGCAGCATGAGCCCCTTTTGCGGGCCGGTGAGCGCGACGTCCACACCCCATTCGTCCGTCTTGAAGTCGATGGAGGCCAGGGACGAGACCGTGTCCACCAGCAGCAGCGCCGGGTGGCGCGCGGCGTCCATGGCCGTTCGGACGGCGGCGATATCGCTCGTCACACCCGTGGACGTCTCGTTGTGGACAGCGAGCACGGCGCGGATCTGATGGGCCCCGTCGGCCTTGAGCCGCGCTTCAATCTGGTCGGCGGGAATACCGTCGCCGTAGGGGACTTCGAGCCGGTCCACCTCGAGGCCGTACTCCGCCGCCACTTTCGCGAATCCGGTGGAGAAGTGGCCATTGACGCAGCCCAGGACGCGGTCGCCGGGCGAGAGCGTGTTGACGATGGCCGCCTCCCACGCGCCCGTGCCGGAGCCCGGGAAGAGCAGGATGTGGCCGCGCGTCTTGAAGATGTCCTTGAGGCCGTCCAGGCATTCGTGTACGAGCGCCGCGAAGCGGGGCCCGCGATGATCGATGATGGACTCCGACATGGCCCGCACGATGCGCTCCGGCACGAGAGTAGGCCCGGGGATCTGGAGGAACGGGCGTCCGGGCATCCTAGCTCCTGACCCAGGTTTCCGA
>JBKPCB010000110.1:0-9290 GCA_046727155.1 Candidatus Methylomirabilota bacterium
CGGCCCACTCCTGGCCCATGAAGAGCAGCGGGAGCGACGGGGCGAGGCAGAGCACGGCCGTGGCCGCCCTCACGGCTTCGGGCGGCGCGAGCGCCGTGATGCGCTCGCCGAAGGCGCGATTGCCCACCTGATCGTGGTTCTGGAGAAAGCCAACGAAGGCGGTGGGCGGCAGGTTGCCGCTCGGCTCCCCGCGCGGCCGGTCGCGATAGCGCGAATGCTCACCCTGGTAGACGAACCCCTCGGCGAGGGTGCGGCCGAGCGCCGGCGCCGCCGGCTGGTAGTCCGCGTAATAGCCGCCCCGCTCACCCGTGAGCAGCACGTGCAGCGCATGATGCAGATCGTCGTTCCACTGCGCCCGGTAGAGCGGCGCGCCGTCGCGGGCGAGATAGCGGGCCTCGTTGGCGTCGTTCTCGAGCACCAGATGGACCCGCCGCTCGCTGCCGGGGCCCGCGGCCACGACGCGCGCCAGCTCCACGAGCACGCGCGAGCGGGAGTCGTCGCTGATCGCGTGGACGGCGTCGAGCCGGAGGCCGTCCATGTGAAATTCCTCGAGCCAGTAGAGCGCATTGTGTACCACGAAAGCCCGCACGATCTCGGAGCCGGGACCATTGAAATTGATCGCGGCGCCCCACGGAGTCTGGTGGCGCGGATCGAAGAAGGCCGGCGCGTAGCGGTGCAGGTAATTGCCCTCGGGCCCGAAGTGGTTGTAGACCACGTCGAGGAACACCGCGAGGCCGCGGGCATGCGCAGCGTCGACGAACGCCTTGAGGTCTTCGGGGCGTCCATAGCATGCTTCGGGGGCGAATGGCAGGACGCCGTCGTACCCCCAGCCCCGGCGGCCGGGGAAATCGCTCACGGGCATCAGCTCGACGGCGGTGACACCGAGCGCGGCGAGATGGTCGAGCCGCTCCGCCGCGGCCGAGAAGGTCCGCGCGCGGGTGAAGGTTCCCACGTGAAGCTCGTAGAACACCAGCCGCTCGGCGGGAAGCCCCGCCCAGTCCGCGTCGGACCAGGTGTAGGCGAGCGGATCCACGACCTCGCTGGGCCCGTGCACGTCGTCGGGTTGAAAGCGCGAGGCCGGATCGGGCACCAGCAGCTCGCCGTCGATCTGAAAGCGATAGCGTGTGCCGGGCGGCGCCTCGCGCGCCGCCAGCTCCGCCCATCCCTCGGCATCGCGGGGCATGGGCAGGGCTCGCCCCCCCTCCTCCAGCCACAGGGCCACGCTGCGCGCGCCCGGGGCCCAGAGCCGGAACCGGGTGACGCCGTCGTCGCGGGCCTCGGCCCCGAACGGCATCCGACGGGCGCGGTGGAGGGCGAGCGCCATGGTCAGGCCGGCGTCCGCCCACTCCGGAGCCGCAGCACGGCGAGGGAGCGTCCTTCCAGCGGGAACTGATCGCCGACGCGGAAGGCCCGCTCGCGCTTCCCCACGTCCCAGGCGCGCGTGTCGAGGACGAGCTCCCAGCGGACGCGCGCCCGATGCGCCGGCAGCACGAACGAGACGGGCTCGTGGTAGGCATTGAGGAGCACGAGGAAGGTGTCGCCCACGATGGGCTGCCCCAGGGCGTCCACCTCCTCGATGGCGTCGCCGGCGAGCCGCAGGCCGATGCAGCGGGTGAAGCTGCTGTTCCACTCCTCTTCGGTCATCTCCTTGCCGTCCGGTCGGAACCAGGACAGATCCTTCACCTCGGAGCCGTGGATCCGCCGGCCCTGAAAGAAGCGCCGCCGGTGGAAGACCGGCTGCTCGAGGCGGAGCCGGATCAGGCGCCGGACGAAGTCGACCTGGCGCAGGGCGGGGCGCGAGAGCGGCCATTGGTACCAGGTGAGGTCGTTGTCCTGGCAGTACGCGTTATTGTTGCCGTGCTGCGTCCGTCCAATCTCGTCGCCGCCGCAGAGCATCGGCACGCCCTGGGAGAGAAAGAGCGTCGTCAGGAAGTTCCGCATCTGCCGCTCGCGCAGGGCGAGGATCTTCGGGTCGTCGGTGGGCCCTTCGGCGCCGCAGTTCCACGACGCGTTGTCATCGGTGCCGTCGCGGTTGTCTTCGCCGTTCGCCTCGTTGTGCTTGCTGTTGTAGCTGACCAGATCGGCGAGCGTGAATCCGTCGTGCGCGGTGACGAAGTTGATGCTGGCCGACGGGCGCCGGCCGTCGGGCTCGTAGAGATCGCTCGAGCCGGTGAGGCGGTAGCCCAACTCGGCCACCTGCCATTCGTCCCCTTTCCAGTAGCGCCGGATCGCGTCGCGGTACTTGCCGTTCCACTCGGCCCAGCCCGGGGGGAAGTTCCCGACCTGATAGCCGCCTTCTCCTAGGTCCCAGGGCTCGGCGATGAGCTTGACCTGGGAGATGACGGGATCCTGGTGGATGACGTCGAAGAACGCCGAGAGCCGGTCCACGTCGTGGAACTCGCGGGCCAGCGCAGAGGCCAGGTCGAAGCGGAAACCGTCCACGTGCATCTCGAGCACCCAGTAGCGCAGGCTGTCCATGATGAGCTGGAGCGTGCGCGGGTGGGTCATGTTCAGGGTGTTGCCGCATCCCGTGTAGTCCATGTAGCGGCGCCGGTCCTCGGGCAGGAGGCGATAGTACGCGGCATTGTCGATCCCGCGGAAGCAGAGCGTCGGGCCCAGGTGGTTGCCCTCCGCCGTGTGGTTGTAGACCACGTCCAGGATCACCTCGATCCCGGCCTCGTGCAGCGTCTTGACCGTGGTCTTGAACTCGCGAACCTGCTCGCTGCGCCCGCCGGTGCTCGAGAACCGCGAATCCGGAGCGAAGAACCCGATCGAGTTGTATCCCCAGTAGTTCGTCAACCCGCCCTCGACCAGCGACTTCTCCGCGACGCAGTGGTGAACCGGCAGCAGCTCCACGGCGGTGATTCCGAGCCGTCCCAGGTGCGCCACGACCGCGGGAGAGGAGAGCCCCGCGTAGGTGCCCCGCAGCTCGCGCGGCACGTCGGGATGCCGCGCGGTGATGCCCTTGACGTGCACCTCGTAGATGACGGTTTTGTGCCAGGGGGTGCGGGGCGGCCGGTCCCCGCCCCAGCTGAAGGCCGGATCCACCACCACGCTCTTCGGGAGATATGGCGCGCTGTCGCGGCCGTCGGCCGCGAGGTCTTCGTCCTTGCCGCCGATCTCGTAGCCGAAGAGCGCGTCGTTCCACTGCACGGTGCCGGCGATCGCCTTCGAGTACGGATCGAGCAGCACCTTCGCCGGGTTGAAGCGATGGCCCGCCGCCGGCTCGTAGGGGCCGTGCACGCGGTAGCCGTAGAGCAGACCGGGGCGCGCTTCCGGCAGGTAGACGTGCCAGACCTGGTCGTCGCACTCCAGCAGCGGGACGCGCTGGAGCTCGCGGGCGGGGCGTTCGGCGTCGAACAGGCAGAGCTCCACGGCCGTCGCGTGCTCGCTGAACACGGCGAAGTTGACGCCCGCGCCGTCCCACGTGGCGCCGAGAGGGTACGGCGTTCCCGGGCGGGTTCTCAGCTGCTCGCGCATCATGCCCGCTCGCGCCTCGCTCAGGTGGGCCGCAGCCACACTACGGCGAGCGGCGGCAGCGTCACGAGAATCGAGTGCGGCCGGCCGTGCCAGGGCACCGGCTCGCTCGACACGCCGCCCAGATTGCCCAGATTGCTCCCGCCGTAGATCGCGCTGTCCGTGTTGAGCACCTCCGCGTAAAAGCCCGGCCGCGGCACCCCGATCCGGTAGTGGTGCCGCGGTACCGAGGTGAAATTGCAGACACACACGACGGCATCGCGCGGATCGCGCGCCTGCCGGACGAACGACAGGACGCTCTGCTCGGAGTCGCGGCAGTCGATCCACTCGAACCCGGCCGGCTCGAACTCCACCTGGTGGAGCGCCGGCTCGGCGCGGTAGAGACGGTTGAGCTCGCCCACGAGGCGCTGGACGCCACGGTGGTACGGACCGGCCTCGAGGAGATGCCAGTCCAGGCTCGTCTCGTGGTACCACTCGTTCACCTGCCCGAACTCGGAGCCCATGAACAGGAGCTTCTTCCCGGGATAGGCCCACATGAAGCCGTAGAGCAGGCGCAGATTGGCGAAGCGCTGCCACTCATCGCCCGGCATGCGGCTGAGCAGGGAGCCCTTGCCGTGGACGACCTCGTCGTGAGAGAAGGGCAGCTGGAAGTTCTCCGTCCACGCGTAGAGCAGGCCAAAGGTCAGCTGATCGTGGTGGTACTTCCGGTGGATCGGGTCCAGGCGCATGTACTCGAGCATGTCGTGCATCCACCCCATGTTCCACTTGAGCCCGAAGCCCAGGCCGCCCAGGTAGACGGGGCGCGAGACCTGCGGCCAAGCGGTGGATTCTTCCGCGACGGTGAGCACGCCCGGGTAGGTGCCGTAGACCACCTCGTTGAGCCGGCGGATGAAGGCGATGGCGTCGAGGTTCTCGCGCCCGCCGAAGACATTGGGCACCCACTCGCCGGCCTTGCGCGAGTAATCGAGATAGAGCATGGAGGCCACGGCGTCCACGCGCAGCCCATCCACGTGATAGCGCTCGAGCCAGAACAGCGCGCTGCCGAGCAGGAAGTTGGCGACTTCGCGCCGGCCGTAATTGAACACCCGCGTGCCCCAGTCCGGATGCTCGCGCAGGCGCGGGTCCTCGTGCTCGTAGAGGTGGGTGCCGTCGAAGAACGCCAGCCCGTGCGGGTCGTTGGGGAAATGCGCCGGCGCCCAGTCCAGGATCACGCCGATGCCGCGCTGGTGGAGGTGGTCCACGAAGGCCATGAAGTCCTTCGGGGACCCGTACCGCCGCGTGGGCGCGTAGTAGCCGAGAGTCTGATAGCCCCAGGAGCCGTAAAAGGGATGTTCCATCACCGGAAGGAGCTCGACGTGGGTGAACCCCATCTCGGTGACGTAGTCGCCGAGCTGCTGGGCCAGCTCGCGATACGTGGGGAAGCGATTGCCTTCCTCCGGCACCCGGCGCCAGGAGCCCAGGTGGACTTCGTAGACCGACAGCGGGCTGCCCAGGTCGTTCCGCCGCTTGCGCTCGGCCATCCAGTCGTGGTCGCCCCACGAATAGCCGCCCAGGTCGTAGCATACCGATGCGGTGCGCGGGGTTTCCGGCTCGAAGGCCGAGGCGTACGGGTCGGACTTGAGCGCGATCGGCACGCCCGAGCGCGACAGGATCTCGAACTTGTAGTGGGAGCCTTCGCCGACGCCCGGGATGAAGAGCTCCCAGACCCCGTTGCCCGGGTGCAGCCGCATCGGATGGCGCCGCCCGTCCCACCGGTTCCAGTCCCCGACGACGCTCACGCGGCGCGCATTGGGTGCCCAGACGGCGAAGAGCGTCCCGTCCACGCCCTCGAGTCGCGCCGGGTGCGCGCCAAAGCGCTCGGAGATGCGGTAATGCGTGCCTTCGGCCAGGAGGTGGAGATCGTAATCGCTCAGCGTCGAGGGGAAGCGATAGGGGTCTTCGGTCTCCACGCTCCGCCCCGCATCGTCGACGGTGCGCAGCCGGTACGCGAAGGGCCAGGGCGCCCGGAAGGCCGCCTCCCAGAGCCCGTCGGGGTGGACGCGCACGAGCGGGCGCGGCTCGCCGCCTCGCTCCGCCGGCATCACGACGATCTCGCGCGCCTCGGGATTGAAAACCCGCACCTCGACCATGCCCTTGGCGCCGCGATGCGGCCCGAGCGCCGAGAACGGATCGCCGTGCTCGCCCTTGACGAGCGCGCGAATGGCGTCGGGGGCGAGGCTCATGAGGCTGGCGCCTCCCGCTCGAGGAGCGCGACGGGGAAGCTCGAGAAGAGCGCGGCCGCTGGCAGCGCGGGCGCGCTGTCGCGGCCGCGGGTCTCGAGCATGGCTCCGGTGAGACGATCGCGGTAGCGCCCTGCGAGACCTTCGCTACCGAGCGAGAGCCAGCTTTCACCCCATGCCTCGGCGCCGAGCGCGAGCGCGCCCGAGAAACCCGTCAGGCGCGCGGTGAGCTTCGGCACCGCCGCGACGACGACGGCGCCGCCTGCATCCGCGCGGGCGAAGCCGACGAGATGCTCGCTGCGCTCGCCGCCCGCCTCCAGCGGCAGGTAGGCGCCGGCCTCGAACAGTCCCGGCCGCTCCCGCCTCAACGCCAGCCCGCGCTGGATCAGGTAGAGCTTCACGCGCCCGTCGGTCCAGCTTTCCAGCAGGTCGGCGCCCAGCCCCGCCAGATCGCCGCTCCGCGCCTCGACGAGGGCGCCGAGGCCGGCCAGCATCGCCTGGCGCCGGGCGAAGTCCACCGGGCGGCGATTGTCGGGGTCCACTAGCGAGAGGTCCCAGTGCTCGGCGCCCTGATAGATGTCCGGTACCCCTGGGGCCGCGATCTTGAGGATGGTCTGGGCCAGCGAATTCACCGCGCCGTAGCGCGCGACTCGCCGCTGAAAGGGAAGAAACTCGTCGAGGAAGCGGCCGCCGGGCGCCAGCAGCCCGGCGACGAATGCCCGCAGCGCCGCATCGTAGGCGGGATTCGGGTTGATCCAGCTGGTGTGGCGCTTGGCCTCCTTGGTGGCCTTTTCCATGTAGTCGCAGACGCGCGTCGCGAACGGGCCCAGGTCAGGGTCCGGTTCGGCGGGCCACGCGCCGACGAGTGTCTGATAGAGCAGGTACTCATCGTTGCGGTCGGGAGCCGCCTCACCGTCGATCTCCCGCTTCCACCGCTGGCCGATGACGCGCCAGCGGCGGACGGCGGCGCCCCACTCGGCCGGGATCTCCGAGAGCACGTTGATGCGCGCACGCACGTCCTCGCCCCGCTTGGTATCGTGTGTCGCGGTGGACAGGAGCGACTGCGGCCAGCGCGCGAGGCGGCGCGCGTTCTTCTCGTGAAAGGCCGCGGCCGGCTCGCCGAATCGCGCTGGATCGCTCCCGACCTCGTTCAGCGAGACGAGCCGGTTGTAGACGTACAGCGTCGTGTCTTCGACGCCCTTGGCCGTCACCGGGCCCGTGGTTTGCTCGAAGCGCATGACGAAGTGGTGCCGCACGGCCCGGTCGTCGACGCCCGCGCCCCACGGCTCGCGCAGCAGCAGGATGTCGCGGACGAAATCGAAGATGGACACGTTCACCGTCGGATTGCGCCGCTTGGCCTCCGCTACGGCGCGCTCGACGAACGCGCGGTCGCGCGCGCTTACCTCGGGCCCTTCGTCGCCGATGTACGTGCGGTAGACGGGGAAGCAGGCGATGACCTCGCGCAGCGCGCGGATCAGGCTGTGCAGCGTGAAGTCCCGCGTGTGCCGCCGCGTCTCGGAGATTCGGTCGAGGTGGTGTCCGAGCTGGTTGATCTCGCTCGCCATGGAGACCTGCATGATCAGCCGCTTGGCCGAGTAGACGATCTCGGCCATTGGCGGGGCCGCCCCGGCGAAGCGGGTGTAAAGCGCCGTCATCTGACGGGCGTGACCGCGGTCCACGAAGAGTCCGTTGACGGACCCGAGGAAGTCGTAGCCGGTGGTGCCCGTGACGCGCCACCACTCAGGCAGCCGTTCCTCGGCCATGAGGATCTTCTCGGCCACGACCCAGAGCGGCCGGGCGAGCGGGACCGCCGGGTCCGACGCCACGAGCTCCCGATAACGCGCCACGAGCGCATCGGCGCGCTCCCCCTCCAGGTCCGGCGCGAGGCGGCGGGCGGTGTGCAGCACCGCGCCTTCCTGCAGCCGGCGGAAGTATTCGCCGGGGGCGTAGAGACCGTCGGGATGATCCACCCGCAGTCCCGTCACCGTGCCGTCGCCCACGAGACGGAGCACCAGCCGGTGGCTCGCGTCGAAGACCTCGCGGAGCTCCGTCCGGATGGCGGCGAGGTGGTTCACGTCGAAAAAGCGGCGGTAGTTGACCTCGTCACCGGCGACCCGCCAGTCAGCCAGGCGGTAGGCTTGCGACGAGAGCAGGCGGTCGAGCAGATCGAAGCTCGCCGGATCCTCCGGCGTTCCGTTGAACAGCCGGATGTTGTCGTCGACGAACTCACGGATGTCGGTCGACTCCTTGACGAGCGCTGCCAGCCGGCGCTTGATAATCTCCTTTTCACGGAGCCGCTCGTCGGCGCGCGCCGGATCCGTCTCCGTCCGCGCGGGCAGGTGCTCCAGCGCCGTCAGGATGCTCTGGAACTCGTGCAGGTGCGGGTGCTCGGGCCCGAGGCGCGTGCCGAGCGTCTCGGCGCGATGGGCCAGGATCTGCGCGTACGAGTCCGGCGCGACGGGCAGGCGCGCTCCCGCGTAGCGCACGAAGAACGCCCCCTCGAACAGCTCGAGCTGGAGCTGCTGGGACTCCAGCACTCGGCCGTACTGGTCGGGCAACACCGGCAGCAGCACCTTGCCGCGCAGCTCACGCTTGACCGGCGCCCAGTCGATGTCGAAGAACCTCGCGTAGGGAGAGCACGGCCCGTTCTCGAGCACGTCGGTCCACCAGGGGTTCGCGTCGCCCACGATGCCCATGTGATTGGGGACGATGTCCAGGATCACCCCGATCCCGTGCGCAGCCAGCGTCCGGGCCATCTGGGCGAAGGTGATCTCGCTCCCGACCTCGGGGTTGAAGGCGTTGTGGTCGGTGACGTCGTAGCCGTGGGAGCTGCCAGGCCCGCACTTGAAGCAGGGAGAGAGATAGGCGTCGCTCACGCCCAGCGCGGAGAGATACGGAGCCAGCGCACCGACGTCCTCGAAGCGGAGCGCCGGGCCGAGCTGGAGCCGGTAGGTCGCGCGCCGCGGGCGCGCAAGCGCCCCTGCGACCTCCTGGAGGAGGGCGTCGATGTCCATCATGGGGGCACCGTCACCATGGCGCGATCGAGTCCTGGGCCGCGAATCCGCCCGGCCCTTACAGGTGCGTGAGCGTCTCGCGCGGGTGGGGCTCCTGACGGAGCCGGCGCTCCAGGATCTGCCGGGCCAGCGCCCTGCCCCCGAGTCCGAAGGCCAGGGCAAGGGCCAGGATCAGCCCGCCGAAAGTGATGCCGAAGGCGACGAGCACCATCTCCTTGCCGATGCCGAGATGGGTGACTGCCGTGGCACTCGCGAAGAGCAGCACGCCCCAGCGCACTGCCCGGGCCAAGAGCCGCGCCTCGGGCACTCCGGCATTGACCGCCGCGATGAGCGCGCCCTCGCCGAGGAAATTCGCCAGGAGCCAACCGACGAGGAAGATCAAGGCGGCTCCGACGGCCCTGGGAACCCAGGCAAACACGAAGTCCGTGACACGGCCCGCACCAGGAATGGCGAGGGCATCCACCGCGAGGGTCAGGAAGAGAATGAAGATGGCCCAGAACCCCAACACCGAGAGCAGCTGGGAGGGCTGCCGACGCAGCCCCGCGCGCGCCAGCGGCGTGACGAGCCCCCACGTCTCGGC